>JBIJCJ010000116.1:0-11146 GCA_044344765.1 Pirellulales bacterium
CCGGCCTCCGCCGGCTCTCGACCGGTCGCCCTCCGGGCAACCGGTCAGTCCGGTCGCGCAGCCTCGATCAAGTGATAGCCTTTGACCTCCTCGCGGGCGACGTTGGTCCACATCCGCGGGAGGTTTTCCACGTACCAGGTCGGCTGCTTCGTCACCACGAGCAGCGTGCCGCCCGGCGCCAGGGCCATGCGGGCCGCCTCCACGAAGAGCTCGGCGAGCCGGAAGTCGGAGTAGTAGGGCGGGTTCGCCAGCGCCAGATCCCAGCTGCCCGGCTCGGGCACGCGGCCCGCCGCCTCGAGGGCCACCGTCAGATTCGCGAGGCCGTTCTGCTCGGCGCCGCGGCGGGTGCAGTCCACGGCGCGGGCGGATGAGTCGAAGGCGTGCACACGGATGCTCGGATCACGGGCCGCGATCCCGAGCGCCACGCAGCCCGAGCCGCAGCCGATGTCGAGCACGCGGGTTTCCGGGGCGACGTCCACGGCGTTGAGCAGGTGGCGGGCCGCCGGATCGATGCGGCGATGGGCGAACACGCCCGGCCGCGTGAAGGCCGTAAGCAGCCGGTCACGGTCGCGAAACACCACCGCGCAGGAGAAGTCGCGAATCTTCGCCGGCTCGCGGGTCTTCTGCACGACGTAGGCGATCGTGCCCGACTTCGCCTTGCGGTCGGCACCCTCGGCGGGCCGCACCCGCACCGTCTCGCCCGTCTCGGCGAGCTGCTCCCGCAGCCAGTTGTCGCGCGGGTTGTCGATCGCCGCCACGAGGTGGCCGCCGACCGCGAGATTGACGAGCGCGGCCTGGAGTATGTCGCGCGACAGCTCCGCCTCGCCGTCTTTCGCCAGCGGCACCACGGCGAGGTCGAACGAGCCGGCGGGGATGTCGGGAAGGCACTCGGCCTTCAGGTTAGGCGGCCCGGGCTCCCAGGCCTCGCGGGCGGCCGTGAATGGGTGCAGGTCGAGAAACCAGGCGGCAACGGCCGCCTCCGGCCGCTCGACGGCCAGGGCATGGGCGGCCTGCCCGCGGCCGGCCGTCGTGCACACGATCCGGCCGCCCGGCAGCGTGCGGGCGACGGCCAGGGCATGAGCCTCGGCGGGACGGGCGGGAAGCTGCTCTGCGGAGTTTTTCATCGTCCGCAGAGCATACCTTCCGCTTCGCTCGTCATTCGGGCCGTCGCGGACGTTCCGGCCGCTCGCCACCCTCGGTGGGCGGGCCGCCCGGCCCGCCGCGGCCGCCTCGCATCCGCTGCTGCATCGCGGCGGCAAACTTTTCCATCTCGGCCCTGTCGAGTTTGCCGTCGCCATCGGCGTCGAACGACAGTGCCCGTTCCACGAACCGCTCCGGCGACGGGCCGCGCGGGCCGCCCTCGGGCCGCTCGCCGTCTCCCGGGGGCCTGCGGCCCTCGCGGGGTGGACGGCCCTCGAAACCCTCGCCGCGCGGCGGCCGCCGGCCCTCGAAGCCCTCCCGCGGCGGACCAGGCGGCCGCGGCGGGCGGAACTCCTCGTTGTCGATCCGGCCATCGCCGTTGCGGTCGAGCTTCGCGATCGCCGCCGAGGCGCTCTTGATTTCGTCGGCGCTCAGTTCGTGGTCGCCGTCGGTGTCGAGTGCGGCCCGCAGCGGGTCGTGCGGGGGGCCGCCGGGGCCGCGATCGGGCGGCCCGCCTTCGGGTGGCTGGGCGGCGGCGGCGGTCGCCAGGGCGACCATCGCGATCACGGCGCGGAGTCCATCGAGCCAGGCGGTGCGTTTCATGTGCCGATTCTCCCTTGCGGGGCGTCAAACCACCGATCGTGCGACGCGACGATCGCATCGGTGTCATTCCTTCAACGGCCGCCGACCGCAGAAGTTTCGCGCGGACTGCACGGCCGGTGCTGCATTCGCCGCCCGGCGAAGGTTCGGCCGGCGTCGGGTTCGGATGCGTGTGAGCGGAGCGTTCCCGTGGCGCGTCGGTCCCGGGGGCGTGTGAGCGTGGTGTTCCCGTTAGTCGCTGTGCCCGGATGCCGGGAAGCCCGAGGCGCGAGCCGAGGGGATGCGGTTCGCATGTCATGAGACGACGCGTATTCCCTCAGCTCGCGCTTCGGGCTTCCCAGCAAAGGCGCCATCCCCGAAACGGTGCACGTGGGCCCGGAGGTGGTTCGGGGAGCGTGTAAGCGTGGCGCGTCGTGCCCGGGGGCGTGCGAGCGGAGCGTTCCCGTGGCGCGTCGTGCTCGGGCGCGTGTGAGCGTGGTGTTCCCGTGGCGCGTCGTGCTCGGGGGCGTGTGAGCGTGGTGTTCCCGTGGCGGCGTCATACCCGGATGCGTGTGAGCGTGGTGTTCCCGTGGCGGCGTCATGCCCGGATGCGTGTGAGCGTGGTGTTCCCGTGGCGGCGTCATACCCGGATGCGTGTGAGCGTGGTGCCTCCGTTCGGCGTCGTGCCCGGATGCCGGGAAGCCCGAGGCGCGAGCCGAGGGAATGCGGTTCGCATGTCATGAGACGACGCGTATTCCCTCAGCTCGCGCTTCGGGCTTCCCAGCAAAGGCGCCATCCCCGAAACGGTGCACGTGGGCGCGGGCCGGGCGCGTGTGGGCCGCGTGGCCCTACTTTGCAGCGGCTTCCGGAAGCGGCTCGAGCGTGAGCGGGTCGCGGAGGGGGAGGTGCTTGACCTTGCCGCCGAAGAAGTCGTTCATGCTCGCCCGCTTGCCGAGGTCGCCCGGGGCGATTTCCTTCCAGTCGCCGACGACGAGGATCGCCATCTTCTCGGGGTCGAGGTGCTTCTTGGCCACCCGCAGCAGGTCGTCGGCCGTCACCGCCTCGACCTTGCGGCGGAACGTCTTCCAGTAATCCGCCGGCCGCTTCGTCCACTCGTCGTTCACGAACAGCCGCAGCATCGCCGGCTTGCTCTCGAACTGCCGCGGAAACGTCTCGACGAGGCCGCGCTTGGCGGTCTCCAGCTCGTCCGCCGACACCTTCTCCTCCCGGATCCGCCGGATCTCGTCGAACACGATCTTCGTCGCCAGGGCCACCGTGGCGCTCTTGCTCTCGAAGCCCACGCGGAAGTCGCCCGGATAGGCGACCTTCGGGGTCACGGCGGAACGGACGGAGTAGGCGAGGCCCTCGTTGCTGCGGATCTGTTGCATGAGCCGGCTCGTAAACCCGCCGGCGCCGAGAATCTCGTTGAGGAGCAGCAGCGGAATCGCGTCGGGATCGTCGCGGACGATCGAGCGGCAGCCGATCACCACCTTGCCCTGCGGGATCTCCTTCGGCACGTGGTACAGCCCCGGCTCGAGCGTCGCGGTCGGCGGCACCGGATCGGGGGCCACGGCCCCCCGCTCCCAGCCCGAGAACGCCCGGGCCAGGCGGTCGAGCATCTCCTGCTCGTCGAAGTCGCCCGAGACGGCGATGATCGCGTTGCCGGGATGGAAGATCTTGCCGTGCAGGGCGGCGAGCTTCTCGCGGTGGATGGCGGCGACCGTCTTGCCCGTCGCCTCGGCCGACTCGAAGTGGCCGATGCCGTACACGAGCCGCTTCCACTCCCGGCCGAGTATCGAGGCGGCGTCGTCGTTCCGCTGCTTCAGGGCCTCGGTCTGCCGCGCCTTGGCGGTCTCCAGCCGCTGCTGGTCGAAGGCCGGCGTCCGCAGCATCTCGACGAACAGCCGCAGGCTCTCGTCGAGGTTGGCCTTCAGGCAGTTCATCGTGGCGGTGGTGAAGGTGTCGTTGGCCGCCACGGAGACCTCGGTGGCCAGGAAGTCGAGCGTCTCGTCGAACGCGGCCGCCGCGGTCGTCTTGGTGCCCCCCTCGCGGACCATCCGCGCCGTCATTGCCGCCAGGCCGGGCGCGTCGGCCGGGTCGAGCGACGCGCCTCCCTTGAACGTGATCGCGACGTTCACCAGCGGCAGCTCGCGGGACGGCGCGAGATAGACGACGGTGCCGTCGGGCAGCGTGCGGCGGAACTTCGCCGCGTCGGGCGGCTCGAAGGCGAGCGGAGCGTAGACGATGTTCTCCGGCCGGGCCGGAAGCGTCGCCTCGGCGGCCCGGGCGGCGCGGGGCGTCGCACCGGCGACGACGGCGAACACGAGCAGGAAGGCAAGCGAGCGGAGTGGCATGGGTGGATGTCCTTGGATGGGCAAAGAAGGAGCCGCGGCGGTCACTCCGCCTTGCGGCGGTAGGTGGCCACGCTGCGGTTGCTCTCCGCGAAGTATTTGTTGGCGACCCGCTGCACGTCGGCGGCCGTGACCGCCTCGTACTTCGCCGGCCCCTCGTTGATCTCGCGCCAATCGAGGACCGCCTCGGCGAAGGCCAGCTGCACGAGCAACGACATGTTGTTCTCGAGCTTGCGGTAGTTCTGGGCCGCCACCCGGTTCTTCACCTTCCGCAGCTCGCGGTCCGGCACGCCGTCCTTCTGGAGGCGGGCCAGCTCCTCGTACAAGGCCCGCTCGAGCGCCTCGGGCGCCGTCGCCCCGCGGGCCTGGGCCGAGAAGGCGAACAGCCCGGCGTACTTGCGGGTGTCGGAGAAGGCCTGGGCCGTGGCCGCGATGCCGCGACCCTCGACAAGCCCCGCGTAGAGCCGCCCCGTCCGCTCGTTGAGCAGCTCGGCGAGCATGTCGAGCGGGTAGCTGTCGGCGTGACCGGCCGGCACGGTGTGGTAGCGGATCTCCACCCCCGGCGGCACGTCGCCCGTGGCGTTCATCCGTTGCTCGGCGAGCTGCCCGACCTCGAGCGTCACCACCGGCGGCGGCTTGCGTTTGCCGGGGTCGAGCCGCGTGAAGTATTTCTCGATCAGGCCGCGGGCCTGCCGCGGGTCGAAATCGCCGACGAGGATCCCGACGAGGTTGCCGGGACGGTAGTAGACGTTCCAGTAGTCCTGCGCCTGCTCGAAGGTGTAGCTGTTGAGATCGCTGGGCCAGCCGATCACCGGCCACGAGTAGCCGCTCGACGCCCAGAACAGGGCGTCGAACTGCTCCTCGAACCGACCGGTGGGCGTGCTCTCCGTCCGCAGCCGGCGTTCCTCGTGGACGACGTCCCGCTCCGAGTAGAACTCCCGGAACACGCTGTCGTGGAGCCGGTCGCTTTCCATCCAGGCCCAGAGCTCGAGCTTGTTGGCGGGGACCGTGATGAAGTAGCAGGTCAGGTCGTAGGTCGTGAAGGCGTTCATGCCGCTGCCGCCGGCCTTCGTGTAGACCTGGTCGAACTCGTCCTTGACGATCGTCGCGGCCGCGGGCCCGCCCTGGCCGCGCCCCTGCTGGGCCTTGATCAGCTCGTCGAGCTTGGCCCGGAGGATGCGAATCTCCTGCGTGTCGTTGGCGGGATTCCAGGGGTCGTCGATCTCGCCCTTGAAGAACCGGTCGTATTGCCGCGTCCAGACGAGGCGGTTGATCTCGTCGCGGAGGGCCTTCTGCTCGGCCCGATAGCGGGCGTCCTTCGCGGGGTCGCGGGTGCCGATCGTGTCGGTGCCCTTGAACATCATGTGCTCGAAGAAGTGGCTGATCCCGGTGATGCCGGGCCGCTCGTTGACGCTGCCGACCTTGGCCACCCAGCCGGCGCTGACGACGTTGGGCTGGTCGCTCCGCGGCACGAGCAGGAACTGCATGCCGTTGGGGAGCGTGAGCTCCTCGACCGCCACCTGCTGCGCCGCCGCGCCGCCCGCCGCCGCGAGCACCAGGCCCGCCGCCATCAGCCACGATTCGATTCGCATGGAGTCCTTCCCGGGGAGAGAGGAAAAAACCGTTATACCCCCTCCGGCTGAAACCCGCCCAGCCGCCGGGGACGACCAAGTGTCTGCCGGGCTGCGGAGGCGAGGCGGCCGGATGATCGGTGCCTGGCCGCTCGGGCCGCCACTGGAAAGCCTATGCTTTCCCGTCAGGGCACGCATGCGGAGGAACTCGTCATGAGTTCGATCGACAGGGCCGACCCCGTGATCATGGGGCACATTCTGGCCCAGCATCGGGAATTGCACGCCCAGCTCGTGGCGATGCGGGAATGCCTCGCGGGGCCCGGCCGGTGTGCCGCCGCGCTCCGGGAATCGCTCCACCGGCTGCGGGACTATCTGTGCGGCCATTTTCGCCAGGAGGAAACGGGCGGCTTCCTGGAGGAGTCGATCACGCGGATGCCGCGGCTGGCGACCGCGGCCCGGACGGTGATGGCCGACCACCCGGCGCTCCTCGCCGAACTGGACGACTTGATCGGCAGCCTGGAAAAAGCCGATAGTGCGGCATCGTGGGACCGGATCGCGGACGCCGCGGAGCGGTTCACGCAGCACCTGCTCGATCACGAAAGGAACGAAAATGCCGTCGTCCAGGAAGGTTACAACGAGGACCTGGGGCTGGATTGAACGGGCCTGGCCCATGGCGGCCGGGCTGCTGCTCGTGGCGGCGGTCGTGATGATCGCGGCCGCTCCGGCGGCCCAAGAGACGACGGTCCAGCCCGACAAGGTCGCGGCCTTCATGCGGGCCAAGCTTGCTCATTCCCAGAACGTGCTCGAAGGCCTGGCCGTCGAGGACTTCGACCTCATCGACCGCGGGGCCAACGACCTGGCGCTCGCCAGCCAGGCTTCGAGCTGGCAGGTGCTGCAGACGGCCGACTACGCTCGACACAGCGACGAGTTTCGCCGCTCCTGCAACGCCCTGCGGGCCGCCGCCAAGGCCCGGAACCTCGACGGCGCGGCCCTGGCCTGGATGGAGGTGACGATGAAATGCATCCAGTGCCACAAGTACGTCCGCGACACCGAACGGAGCCGCTGACGGCCGTCGCTGTCAGCCGCCCGTCGGCCGGGCGGCGAGCAGCGCATCGAGGTCGATGGCCGGCGGCGTGAACGTGACGTCGAGCGGCGTCACCTTGTCGATCCGGTCGATGTCGATGAACACGGGCGGGGCCACGTGGTCAGGGTCGCCGCCGAGGCACAGGAGACGCACGTGCGGCGGCTCGATCACCAGCCGCAAGGGCTGGAGCCGGCGGCGGCCCGCGGAGCCGGCGGCGTCGGGCCGCTCGTCGATCTCGATCTCGCGGCAGTCGGTGATCGCAGCGCTCAAGGTCGAGAGCAGGCGGGGTCGGGCGGCGTAGCGGGCCGGATCGAAACCCTTGACGTGAAACACCCGCTTGGCACCTTGCAGCCGCTCGAGCATTCGCGGGGGCAGGTCGCGCTCGATCTTGTGGCGGAGCGACTCGATGCCCGACCAGAGGATCGTGCCCTCGAAGGTCCGCAGCAGATCGCGGCCGACCATGAAGGCCACGAGCTCCAGGAGCGTGAGCGGCTCCGCCGGGATCTTCCGGCCCGCCGCGGCGTCCTTCGACAATTGCCAGCCGTAGCGGCGGATGCCCGGCAGGGGCAGGTGATCGATCGGATAGCCGCAGGAGACGAGGAAATCGCAGTCGCGGTGGAGCGTGCGGCTGGAGAGCCGAGACAGGCCCAGCCGTTCCTTGAGCTGGGCGATCAGCGCTTGGTCGTCGAGCGGATGCCGGGCGTTCGAGAGGATTTCGAGGAGGGCGAAAATGCGGAGGAACTGCTCGTGGCGCGAGAAGTTGCGGGGCATGGTGTGGATGTCAAAGGGTGCGAAGCGAGCGCATAAGCGGAAGATCGCCACGCCCGGCCGGAACGAATCCGGATCACCCCCAGTCGGCCGAAACCGACGATCTCCCGAGGCCCTGAATGTGCCGCCTGAATCGGCACCGTTGGTCATGGCCTGGCCGCCGCGTGCTCGCGATGACGGGCCACGGTGGGGCCAAAGAAGCCGTAGAGTACCCCATCGTTGGTTGGCCCTGCAAATCGCCCGACAGTCCGTCAGGCGACGTCCTTGCCTCGCAGTCGCACGCCCGCCTCCGGTGCGAGGGCGAAGTGCCAGACCTCGGCGGCCTCGACGAGCCGATCGACCATCGAGAGCAGCTGGAGCCGCGAGAGCGAGCCGTCTTCGATCGGCATCTCCGCCACGAGCCGCAGATCCTCGTGATCGGCGTCGAACTCGATGCCGATCAGGGGCGTGTCGGCCGCCAGCCGGCAGAGTCGCCCGCAGGACGCGTCGGCGTCGGCGCCGACGGCGAACGCCCGCCTCAGCGACACCCGGAAGCGATGGCCGTCGTCTGGGGTTTCGATCCGCACGATGGCCAGCCGTTCGCCGCGGAGGTTGCGATAGTGCCGCGTCACGAACGCGACGCGGATCGCCTGCTCCTCGTGATCGACGTGATGGCGAACACCTTCCTCCGCCAGCGACTGCGCGCACTGCGAGAGACTCGTCGGCATGATGCACTCCTTGCGATCGGTGTACCCCGTGGGGCCGGCCTCGTGCCGCACCCCCTCCGAAGATGTATGCGCTCGCCGGGGGTGGGGAATTGCGCGCCGTGCGATTTTTTGTTCGGCACGGTTTGGCGGAGACCAACCGTGCCGCCGGTGCCATCACGCTCCTGGTGCGGCACGTGGGGGGCTTTCGGCGGGCGGCGCCCCCACCAACCGGATCGGAATCACGACCATGGAGCGACCATGGAAGAGAGTGCGGTCACAGACGCGAAGGCATTCCGACAATCCGGCGACGCGCGCGCAGCCAGCATCGGTAGGCTGCTCGACGGCTGGCAGGCCACTGCCGACCCCGAGCGGCTGGCGGTGCTGGTCGTCGCCGTTCGGCCGATGGTGGAGGCCGTCGCCACGCGGGTGCTGCGGGGCCGGCGGATCGCGGACCGGTCGGCGGTGGACGACGTGGTGTCGCTGGTGCTCGACCACCTCCGCCGGCTGCCCCGCGGCCTGGAAGCCGAGCGGCAGGTGGCGCTGTTTCGCGGCGACGAGCCGGGTACCGACACGGGCACCGCCTTCATCCGGATCCTCGCCCGCAATCGGGCGATCGACGTGGCCCGCAGCCGCGGCCGCCGTGCGCGGCGCAGCGTGCCCTTCTCCGCGGCCATCGACGACGTGCGCGAGGCGCTGGTGACCTGCCGGGCTGCGGCGGCTCTGGTGGCCGAGGCGGAGACCCACGATCGGCTCGCCGCGGCGATCGACCGGCTCGAGCCGCAGCCGCGAACGGTCGTGCAGATGCTCCTCGACGGCAAGAGCCAGGCCGTGATCGCGCACGTGCTCGGCGTCTGCGAGGGCACTGTGTCGCGGGTCCGCGGCCGCGCGGTGGCGAAGCTCCGCGGGCTCATGGACGAGTGACGGCTACCCGAACACGACCGTCCGCCGGCCGTGGACGAAGACCCGCTCCTCGAGCACGAGCCGCACGGCCCGGGCGAGCACGAGCTTCTCCACGTCGCGGCCCGCCTGGGCCATCCGCTCGGGGGTGAAGGTGTGGTCCACCGGGATCACGTCCTGGGCGATGATCGGGCCGTCGTCGAGCTCCGCGGTGACGAAGTGGGCGGTGGCGCCGATCAGCTTCACGCCCCGCGCGAACGCCTGCCGGTAGGGGCTGGCCCCGGCGAAGGCCGGCAGGAAGGAGTGGTGGATGTTGAGGATCCGGCCGGCGTAGCGGGCGACGAACGCCTCCGAGAGAACCCGCATGTAGCGGGCGAGGACGACGTACGCCGGGTTGTGGGCGTCGATCGCCCGGCCGATCGCTTCCTCGTGGGCCGCGCGGCTCACGCCGTCGTGCGGCACGTGGTGGAACGGCACGCCGAAGCGTTCGACGAGGCCGCGCAGCAGGTCGTGGTTGGACACCACGGCGACGATCCGACCGGGGAGTTCGCCGACCGCGTCGAGCAGCAGGAGCTCGCCGAGGCAGTGCGGTTCGCGGGTGGCACAGACGACGATCGGCCGGGGGTCCTCCCGCGTCGCCCGGACCCGCGCCCCCGGCGGAAGCACGGCCTCCAGGTCGGCCCGCAGCGAGTCGACGGCCACCGCGCCGGCGGCGCTGGTCACCTCGGCGCGGAAGAAGAAGTGCCGCGCGTCGCCGTCCACGAACTCGTGGTTGCTCTCGATGTTCAGCCGGTGCTGCTGGAGCACGCCGGTGATCCGATGGATCAGGCCCACCTCGTCGGGGCAGTCGACGAGCACGATCTCGCGCGGGGCAGAAAGGGACGGGCTCATGCGGGCTGCTCGGCCACCCAGGCGAGGGCCACGTCTTCGACGGCGATGTCGGTCTTCCGGGCGGGGATCTCGATCTCCTCGAGCGCGATCTGATGCGGCGACGCCTCGAGGCGGATGCGGTCGAGCTCCTGCTCGATCTCCTCCTCGAGGATCTGCCGCCGCTCCTCCAGGGTCTGCAGGCTCTCCTCCGCGTGCGCCACGTCGGCCTGCTGCCGGGTGGCCCGGCTCGCCGACCGCATCGAGGTGGCGGCCCGGCCGATCGTGGTGGCGCTGATCTTCTTGCGGCCGAAGAGGGCGCCGATCACGGCCGTGCCGATCGAGACGTAGGTCTGCAGCGACTGGTTCTTGGCCTCCGCCTTTTCCTTCTCCACCTTCTGCCGGGCGCGATCGATGCGGTCCGCGAGGCTGGCGAGCTTCGTGGCGTTCTTCGCCCGCACCTCCTCGATCCGTTCGTCGCGCCATTCCTTCACGCGGTGGGCGATGCGGGCCCGAAACTCCCCCTCCGTTTCACCGGGCCGGGAGACGGCGTCGATCGCCGGCGCCCGCCAGGCGGTGAGTTTGGAGGTGCGGCCGAGGTGGCTCTTGAGCGACGCGGCCAGGCTCGTGTAGCCCCGGGGGCCCGAGAGCGCCGGGGGCAGCGGCGCGAACGAGCCGTGGCGCGGCGCGGGCTCGACCTCCGGCGCCTCGGCGCAGGTCTGCGCCACCTCCCAGGCCGACTCGCCGAGCACGTCGCCGGCAGGCGCCATGCAGATCACCTCGCGATCGACCTCGATCCGCGGGCTCGGCCGCGCGTAGCGGACGCGGGCCCGGCCGAGAATCGCCGGCCGATAGACCACGCCGCGTTCGGGATCGACCGGGCCGGCAGGGGCGAGAAACACCTCGCGGATGCCGGGCGGCAGGATCGGCCGCGGGCCGCCTTCGAAACCCCGCACGCCGCTCGGCGCGGCCGCCGGAGCCGAGGCCGTCGTCGGCGCACCAGTGGGCGTGGCCGCCGAGAGCCGGCGGATCTCCTCGCGGAGCAGCGGGCCGCGGAGGTAGGCCATCGTCCAGCGGGTCTGGAAGACCTTCTCCTCCTCGCCATGCACGCTGTGCATCAGGAACCGGCGCTGCTCGAGGCCCGAGAGCAGGCGATCGAGGCGGCCGCGGTCGAACGTCCCCCCGGCGGACGTCGCGGCCCCT
>JBIJCJ010000117.1:0-11121 GCA_044344765.1 Pirellulales bacterium
TTTGCAGTTCTCCCGCGAGCTTCCCGCCATCGGCAGCACGGCCTACACGGCGGGCGACGTCCAGGATGCCATGCAGACCAACGGCCGGGCGTCGTTCAGCCGCGGGCTGGTCAGCGGCATCTACGACGTTCCGAAGCACCCGGAGGCCGCGTATGCCGGCACCGCCATCGAGACGACGGCCGCCATCAATCCGGGCTCTGACGGTGGTCCGCTGCTGAACGCCGCCGGCGACGTGTGCGGCGTGATCACGCTCGGCACGCTGCCGCTCCGCTGGCAGGGCACGGCCGTGCCCACGAAGGTGCTGCTGGAGAAGTTTGCGGCTCTCAAGTCGAAGGCCACCCCGGCGGCGGAAGCCGGCGCATCGGGATCGGCATCCACCGCGGGGCCGCTGCAGAAGGTCGCGGCCGAAATCGCCCCGTCACTGGTCGGCATCGAGGCCGAGCGGCAATTTCCCGCCGAGCGGCTGCCGCGCAGTTCCTGGAACGAGTTTCGCGCCGGCATCAAGGACTACGACTCCCTGCCGGAGCCGAAGCGCCGGCAGAAGTTCAACGAGTTCCTCGGCGTCGCCAACGTGTTCGAGGTCAACCAGCTCCTGCGGCGGCCGCCGGGGGCTGCGACCGGCCTCGTGATCTCCGCCGACGGCTTCGTGCTCACGAGCCTGTTCAACGTCGGCGGCGACGTGGCCTTCGTGCGCAAGGATTCCGGCAAGCCCCGTGAGTTCGATCCCCACGAGCCGATTCAGAAGATGGTCGCCGAATCCTCCAATGGCGTGGAGCGGAAGCCCAATGCGATCAAGAAGATCACCGTTGTGCTCGCGGGCGGCGTGCGGCACGAGGCGCGGGTCGTCGCCAAGCACGAGCCACTGGGCGTGGCGCTTTTGAAGATCGAGGCCACCGACCTGCCGTGGTACGACGTCGCCGGCAACGCGATCTCGCCGCAGCTCGGCGACGTGGTCGGCCTCGTGGGGCACCTGCCCGGCGGCTTGTCGGCCTACACGCTCAACTCGGGGATCATCTCGGCTCCCGCTCGCCTCCGGGGCTACCAGTTCCAGACCGACGCCCTGCTCAACTACGGCAACTCGGGCGGACCGCTCTTCGACCGCGGGGGCAACCTCCTCGGTGTGGCCACATCCCCGATCGAGCCCGACACGACCCTCGGCCGGCTGTTCGTTCCCCAGCAGCTCATGGCCTGGAGGCGGGCGCCGAACTCGGGTGTCGGCATGGCGGCCCGGGCCGACCGGATCCGCGACGCCCTCGAGGCGATGAAGGGGGGCAAGTCGTTCGACCGCATTCCGGGGCCGGTGCTTGGCGTGCTGCCCGACGAGTCGAAGGCCTTCGCCGACACCGTCGTGATCGGCGGCGTGACGCCCGGCTCGCCGGCGGAGAAGGCCGGTCTCAAGCGCGGGGACGTCCTCCTCGATATGGACGGTGCGGAAGTCAGCAACTGGAACGATCTCATGGAGCGGATCGCCGCCTGCAAGGCCGGACAGCTGGTGGAGATTCGCATGCAGCGAAAGGGGGGCGGCCCCCGACTCGTGATCGCCGGCCGCGAGGTCGAGACGGTCGAAGACCTGAAGCGGCTGAAACAGTCGCTCAAGCCCGGAGAGACGTTCGAGGGCGTCCTCTCGGCCGACAATACGCGGACCGTCCAGGTGACGTTGGGAGAGAATCGATGATCGCCCGCTTGATGGCCATCCTGCTGCTCGCATGCACCGCACAGCCGGCGGCGGCCGACCTCATGGAGCTGTGCGCCAGGGTCCGCCCCGCGTTTGTGTTCGTCGAGGGAGGCAGCGGCGTCGTGATCCGGCCCGACGGTCTCGTGATCACCAACAACCACGTCATCAACGGCAAGCGGTCCTATACCGTTCGGCTCGGCGACGGCAGCTCGTTCCCTGCCAAGCTCCTTGGCACCGATCCGTACGGCGACCTGTCCGCGCTCCAGTTGCAGCTCAAGGAGGGACAGCAGGTGCCCTTCCTCGAGCTCGGCGACTCCGACGCCCTGGCCGTCGGCGACGAAACGCTGGCCGTCGGCAATCCCTTCGGCCTGGGCGTGATCGACCAGTCGCCGACATTCACAGCCGGCATCGTGTCGGCGTTGAACCACACCCAGGGCAACTACACCGAGTGCATCGTCACCGACACCGAGGTCAATCCAGGCAACTCCGGCGGGCCGCTGATCGACATGCATGGCCGCGTGGTCGGCATCAATGGCCAGATCAGCACGCGGTTCGGGCTGCGGAGCAACACCGGGCTCGGCTTCGCGATCAGTGCCAAGCAGATCAAGCTCTGGCTGCCGCGACTGGAGACGGCCGGCGGCGGCGAGGTGAAGCACGGTCGGATCGTGGGCCTGGGCTTTGCCGGTGGCGACCCGGATCTTCCGGAGAGCGCGCGGCTGAAGGACGTGGCCGAGGGTTCGGCAGCGGCGCTGGCGGGATTCAAGCCGGGCGATCTCATTGTGCGGATCGGTGACTCCCCGGTCGCCAACGTCCGGCGGTATGCGGCGATGCTCGGGATCTACCCCGAGGGGCACACCGTGCAGGTGACCGTGCGCCGTGACGACGCCGAGGCCGTGCTCGAAGCCAAGCTCATCGCCCCGAAGCGGTGCCAGATCGGAATGAGTCTCGCGCGGCCGCAGGGCAACGACTTCGCGCCGCGGGTCGACGAGGTCGAGGCGGACACGCCTGCGGCCAAGGCGGGCCTGCAGGTGGGCGACGAGATTCTTGCCGTCAACGGCCGGCCGATCCAGCTGCGCAACAAGCAGGAGCACAGGGCCTTCGATCGGGCCCTGCGGATCCAGTTCAATGAAGGTGACATTTTCACCTTCAAGGTCCGCCGCGGCGGCGGCGAGGAAGGCAAAGAACCCGAAGAACTGGAAGTCCGGGTCGTGGCGACGTGAGCCGCATCAGCCGATCGCCTGGTGCGACTGGATGAGCGGGCCATTTCTGGGATGATGATCCCCATGGCAGCCACGATCTCCAGCCCGTCCCGCGAGCCGCTCCTCGCCGACCTCACCGCCCTCACCGCCCGCCTTTCGGGCCGGCTGCTCCGTGACGACACGTCGCGGACGATCTACGCCACCGACGCCTCCGAGTACCAGGAGCGGCCGCTGGCCGTGGCCCTGCCCGAAAGCGAGGCCGACGTCCGCGAGCTGATCCGCTTTGCCGCCGCGCACGGCGTGGGCCTGATCCCGCGGGCCGCGGGCACGTCGCTCGCCGGACAGGTGGTGGGCGCCGGGATCGTCGTCGATGCCGGCCGGCACCTGAACCGGATCGTGTCGCTCGACGCCGTGCGGCGCCGGGTGCGGGTCCAGCCGGGCGTGGTCCGCAACGAGCTCAACCGCTTCCTCGCCGGCCACGGCCTGTTCTTCCCGCCGGAGACCTCGACCGCCGCCTGGGCGATGATCGGCGGCATGGTGGGCAACAACTCCTGCGGCGCCAACTCGATCGCCTGGGGCACCACCCGCGACCATCTGGTCGCGGCCCGCGGCTTCCTGGCCGACGGCTCGGAGGTCACCTTCGGGCCGCTCTCGCCCGCGGAGTTCGCCGCCAAGTGCGCGGGCCCCGACACGCTCGAGACCCGCATCTATCGCGAGCTCCGCGACCTGCTCGGCGACGCGGGCAACCGGCAGCTGGTCCGCGATTCGTTCCCCCGGCCCGAGGTCACCCGGCGGAACACCGGCTACGCGCTCGACGCCCTGATGGACGCCTCGTGCTTCGATCCCGCGAGTCCTCAGCCCTTCAACTTCTGCCGGCTGATTGCCGGCTCCGAGGGCACGCTGTTCTTCGGCGTGGAGTACGAGCTCGACGTGATTCCCATGCCGCCGCCGGGGGCGTTGCTGTGCGTGCACTGCCGCACGGTGGACGAGGCCCTGCGGGCCACGGTGCTCGTCATGCGGCCCGACCGACCGGCCGACGCCCGAGCCACCGGCTGCGAGCTGATCGACAAGCCGATCCTCGACTGCACCAAGGAAAATCGCGAGCAGGCGAAGAACCGTGAGTTCGTCGTCGGCGACCCCGGCGCCATCCTCGTGGTCGAGCTGCGGCACGCCGACGAGGCGGTGCTCGCCGGCCGGCTCGACGCCCTCGCCGCCGAACTGGCCGCCGCCGGGCTCGGCTACGCCTACCCGACGCTGTTCGGCGCCGACGCCCAGAAGGTGTGGGAGCTGCGGCGCTCGGGGCAGGGGCTGCTCAACAACGTGCCGGACGACCGGAAGCCGCGCGAGATCGTCGAGGACACCGCCGTGGCGGTCGCCGACCTGCCGGCCTACATCGCCGATTTCGACAGGCTGCTGGCCGAGAAGTACGGCATCGAGAGCGTGCACTACGCCCATGCGGGCGCCGGGGAGCTGCATCTCCGGCCGCTGTTCGACCTGCGGACGGCGGATGGCCTGCGGATGTTCCGCGCCGTGGCCGCCGACGTGGCGGCGCTCGTGAAGCGGTACCGCGGATCGTTGAGCGGCGAGCACGGCGACGGCCGCCTGCGGGGTGAGTTCATCCGCGCGATGGTGGGCGACGACTGCTATCGGCTGCTCGTCCGCGTGAAGCGGGCCTTCGACCCGCAGGGGATCTTCAATCCCGGCAAGATCATCGACGCGCCGCCGATGGACACGTCGCTCCGGATCCTGCCCGGCGAGCCGGCGCCGGTGCACGAGACGGTGTTCCGCTTC
This sequence comes from Pirellulales bacterium, assembly GCA_044344765.1. GTDB lineage: Bacteria > Planctomycetota > Planctomycetia > Pirellulales > UBA1268 > QWPN01. Next base: position 4,666 of record JBIJCJ010000117.1, read on the forward strand.
GCCGACACCGGCGGCGTGCTGCGGGCCGCCGAGAAGTGCACGGGCGTGGGGCAATGCCGCAAGTCGCACCTCGCCGGCGGCACGATGTGCCCCAGCTACATGGCGACCCGCGACGAGCAGCACACCACCCGCGCCCGGGCCAACGTGCTCCGGCAGGCGCTCGAAGGCGGCCGCCAATCCGCCGATCCATGGACCGACCCGGCCCTGGCCGACGTCATGAACCTCTGCCTGTCGTGCAAGGCCTGCAAGAGCGAGTGCCCGTCGAACGTCGACATGGCCCGCCTCAAGGCCGAGTGGGAGCAGCACCGCCACGACGCCGAGGGCGTGCCGCTCCGCAGCCGCCTGATCGCCGGCTCGGCGGCCGCGATGCGGCGGGCGCTCGTCGCCCCCTGGCTCTACAACCTCGCGGTCACGGCGCCGGGCCTGTCGCGGCTGGTGAAGCGGTTCCTCGGGTTCGCGCCGCAGCGGTCGCTGCCGCGGCTGCACGGCACCACGCTCTCCGCCTGGCACCGCCGCCGTCCGGCCCGCGGACCGGCCCCGCTCGGCCGCGTGCATCTGTTCTGCGACGAGTTCACCGACCTGCTCGACGTGCCGGTCGGCATCGCCGCCGTGGAACTGCTCGAGGCACTCGGCTACGAGGTCGTGATTCCGCGGCACGTCGACAGCGGCCGGGCGCAGATCTCGAAGGGGCTCCTGCGGGAGGCCCGCACGCTCGCCGAGCGAAACGTCGAACTGCTCGACCCGGTGATCACCGACGACGCGCCGCTGATCGGCATCGAGCCCTCGGCGATCCTCGGCTTTCGCGACGAGTATCCCGATCTCGTCCGGCCGCCGCTGGCCTCCGCCGCCCGCCGGCTCGCCGCGCGGACACTGCTGATCGACGAGTTTCTCGCCCGCGAGGCGGCCGCCGGCCGGATCACGGCGGCGGCGTTCACGGCCACCCCGCGGACGGTCAAACTCCACGGCCACTGCCACCAGAAGGCCCTGGCCTCGGTGGAATGCTCGGCCCGGATCCTGGGCCTGCCGCGGAACTACACCGTCGAGGTGATCTCCAGCGGCTGCTGCGGCATGGCCGGCTCGTTCGGCTACGAGCGGGAGCACTTCGCCGTCTCGATGCAGATCGGCGAGCTGGTGCTCTTTCCGGCGGTCCGGGCGGCCGCGGCCGACACGCTCATCGCCGCGCCGGGCACGAGCTGCCGCCATCAGATCGCCGACGGCACCGGCCGCTCCGCGCTGCACCCCGTGCAGGTGCTGCACGCCGCCCTGGCGCGGTCGCCCGGCTGAACCTCGCGAACGTGGCGTCAAGAACACGGGGAGGATTCGCCCCGAGCGTCTGCGCGTCCTCCATCTCTTCGGAGGCTGGCGCACAGACGCGGCAAAAAGCTCACGGCTTGTTCAGCCCGCGGCGATCGATTACGATTCCGTTGTACGATATATCGATCGATAAAAGGCCATCATGCACCACGTCACGATTTCACCAAAATTCCAGGTCGTCATTCCACGCGTCGTTCGGGAGCGACTGGGGCTGCGACCGGGCCAGAAACTGCAGGTGATCGAGCATGCCGGGCGGGTCGAATTCGTGCCGGAGCGGAACATCCGTGAGCTCAAGGGGTTCGTGAAAGGCATCAAGACGGACTTCGTTCGCGAAGGCGATCGCCTGTGAACGTGGTCGATTCGTCCGGGTGGCTGGAATACTTCGCCGGGGGACGCCACGCCCGCACGTTCGAGCCGGTGCTCGAGGAGCTCGAATCGCTCATCGTGCCCGCCATCTCGGTCTATGAAGTGTTCAAGGTGCTGCTCCGCGAGGCCGGTGAGGAGGCCGCGATCCAGGGAGTGGCGGCCATGCAGCGCGGCCGCATCATCGATCTCACCGTGCCGCGAGCCCTCGACGCCGCCGCCTTGAGTTTGCGGCACTCGCTGCCCATGGCTGACAGCATCATCCTGGCAGCGGCCCGAGAGCACGGCGCCACGGTCTGGACGCTCGACGAGGACTTCAGCGGCCTTCCAGATGTGCGGTACTTCGCCAAGAAGTAACCGCTTCGGTGTGCCGTTACCTCGGGGCGGCGGGGAACAGCCGCCGCGGGAGCGGCCCGTGCCTGCCCTTACGACGCGGGACGCGTCGCGTCGCGGACGGCGGCGATTTCGGACCAGGGAATCTCGTGCGGCGCCGCCTTCCGCTTCGCGGCCACGGCGGCCGCAGCCCCGGCCGCCTCGCCCATGGCGACCGCATTGCCGGTGACACGGTAGCTGGCATGGGCGATGAAATCGCCGCTGATGCACCGTCCCGCCATCAGCAAGCCGTCCACGTCCCGCGCCACCAGCGCGCGATACGGAATGTCGTAGGGCTGCACCTTGACGCCGGCATCGTCGTAGGCCTTCAGCTTGTTGGCCTCGGCGGTGAGGGCGTGGATGTCGACCGGAAAGGTGGCCCGCACGACGGCGTCGTCCTGCCGCGCGCCCGTGACGAGATCGTCACGCGTGACGACGAAGCGGCCGCGAATCCGCCTTCCGTCTCGGACACCGATCTGTTCCGGCGTGGCGGCGATCTGCACGCCCTCCCACGGTCCGCCGAGCCGCGCGAGCGCCCGCACGATCCGGTGCAATTCCCCCCGCGCCCGCAACGTCGCCGTCGTCACCGCGGCGGCGTCGGTGGCGTTGATCCCATATTCGTGGTTGGCCATGAGGAGCACGAGGTTGCCCCGGATGGGAAACAGGCACGCCGCCCCGTAGCTCGGCGTGACGCCGGCCCGAGCCAAGACGTCGCGGAACGCCTGGCGACCGGTGTGCCTGCCATGGATGCCCGTGCCGTACAGGCAGTCGGCGATCAGCGCCGCGTCCTTGACGACCAGCAGGGCGTACATCGTCATCGGCTGGCAGGGGCAGGATTTCTCGCGACCGATCTCGAACTCGCAGCCCGCCTGGGCGGCCAGGTCACCGTCGCCGGTCGTGTCGATGAACACCGGCGCCCGCCACGACTGACGGCCCGACTTCGATTCCGTGACGATCGTGTCGAGGCGGCGGCCGTCGCGGTAGGCCGCGGTCACGCGAGTGTGCAGTTGCACCCGCACGCCTGACTCGCTGCAGAGTTCCTCCAGCAGCAGCTTCATCTCCTCGGGCTGGTAGCACAGCGCGTTCATCCCCTCGCCATTGATGGCGTCTCGCGCCCGCAGAAGCCGCACGAGTTCCCGGTTGAAGCCCGGCTTGTCGAAGTCGAGCAGGTAGCCCAGAAGTGACGACGTCCAGACGCCGCCGAGTGCCCCGTGCGTCTCGAAGAGTCGGACCCGGGCGCCGGCCCTGGCGGCCGTGATCGCCGCGGCGACCCCTGCCGGCCCCGCGCCGCAGACGACGACGTCCGCGTCGGCAGCGACCGGCAGCGTTCGCGCCGGCTCGCGAAACCCGTCGCTCATCCCCTCGTCGTTCCCGCGAGCCGGCGTGGGAGCGGCCATCGCCCCTGCGGCCGTCGCCAACAACAGGCCGCGTCGGCTGACGTCGCCATGTCTCTGCGGCATCGGTCGGTTCTCCTTTTTGCTCGGCAGGCATCCGGGCCTTCACGGAGCCCGCCTGCGGACAGCCCTGCTACCGCATGCTACCAACTCACGGCAAGGATAGCCCGGTCAACGGCAGAACCGGGACTACAGGGCGGCCATACGGCGCGGTAGACTTCCCGCCGATAGCCGACCGCATCCCTTCTGGAGGATCGACATGCCCCGCCTCACCGCCTCCCGCCGCGCGTTCCTCGCTAGCAGCGCCGCCGCCGTCGCCGTGCCATACTTCGCCTGGCAGCCGCGGACGCTCGCCGCCGAGACCCGGTCGCCCACCGATCGCATCTCCCTCGGCCTGATCGGTGCCGGGGGCATCTCCCGCGCGAACCTCGCCGCCGCGGAAAAGTGGATCGACGTCGTGGCGATCGCCGACGTCGATGCCGGCCACCGCGAGGATGTCAACCAGAAGTTCGCCGCCGGCAAGGCCGCGGTGTTCGACGACTACCGCAAGGTCCTGGAGCGGAAGGACGTGGACGTGATCCACATCGCCACGCCCGACCACTGGCACACCAAGCCGCTCGTCGAGGCGATGCGGGCCGGCAAGGACGTGTATTGCGAGAAGCCCCTGACGCTCACGATCGACGAGGGCAAGCTGATCCGGAAGGTGCAGAAGGAGACCGGCCGCATCGTCCAGGTGGGGACGCAGCAGCGGAGCACGTTCAATCTGTTCGTGAAGGCCCTGGCCCTGGTGGCCGAGGGGCGGCTGGGCAAGATCAAACGCATCGAGGCCCGGATCGGGGAGGCGCCTTCGAGCCCCGCGATCCCCGTCGTCGCGCCGCCGGCGGGCCTCGACTGGGATCGATGGCTCGGCCCGGCGCCCCTGACCGACTACCGATTCATGACCCAGGACGGCGGGGTGGATGAAGCCGGCAAGCCGCGCAAGCCCCAGAGAAAGAGCAACTGCCACGGTGAGTTTCGCTGGTGGTACGAGTACTCGGGTGGCAAGCTCACCGACTGGGGCGCGCACCATGTCGATATCGCCACCTGGGCGCTGGCCCTCAACGGCCAGACCGCCGGCCCGCTCGCGATCGGCGGCACCGCCAAGCACCCGGTCACCTTCAAGGACGGCGTGGCGGTCGAGAAGGACCGCTACAACACGGCCACGGAGTTCCACTTCACGGTCGACTTTCCCGGCGGCACGCAGATCGTGATTCGCCACGACGAGGACAACGGCGTGCTCATCGAGGGTGACAAGGGCCGGATCTTCGTGAGCCGGAAGAAGCTCGCCGGCAAGCCGGTGGAGGATCTCGCCGAGAACCCGCTGCCGGAGGACGCGCTGGCCAAGGTCTACACCAGCAGCCTGCCGCTGCTGGAGAACGAGCGGTCGGCCCACTGGGCCAACTTCCTGCTCTGCACGATCGACCGTCGGCAGCCGATCTCCGACGTCCACTCCCACATGAAGATGCTCAACATTTGCCACCTCGCGGGCATCAGCGCCCGGCTCGGCCGCGGCCTGAAGTGGGACGACGCGGCGGAGCAGATCGTGGGCGACGAGCAGGCCAACGCCATGCTCGCCCGGCCCTACCGCAAGGGCTACGAGATCGAGATGGGCTGAAGGCCGATGCCCGCGACCACGATCGTCTGGTTTCGTCACGACCTGCGGCTCGACGACAACCCCGCCCTTGTGGCCGCGGCAGCCCGCGGCACCGTGGTGCCGGTCTTCGTCTGGTCGCCCGATGAGGAAGCCCCGTGGCAGCCTGGCGCGGCGTCGCGGTGGTGGCTGCACCGGTCTCTGGAAAAGCTCTCCGCGGCGCTCGCCAAGGCCGGAGCCCCGCTCGTCATCCGCCGCGGCGCCGCGCTCGACGCGCTGCGGAAACTGGCCCGCGAGGTGGCCGCCACGCACGTCGTGTGGAACCGCCGCTACGAGCCGGCCGTCGTGAGCCGCGACACGGCGATCAAGAAGGCGCTCGCGGCCGACGGGCTGGCGGTGGAGAGCTTCAATGGCGGCCTGCTCTACGAGCCGGCCCACGTGGCCACGAAGGAGGGCAGGCCCTACCAGGTGTTCACGCCGTTCTGGCGGTCACTGCTCGCGCGGGATGAGCCGGCGACGCCGGTGGCCGGGCCCAGGAAGCTCGTCCCCGCGCCGCAGCCCGCGAAGGGCGTGGCGCTCGCGGCCCTCGGACTGCTGCCGTCGATCCCCTGGGCCGGCACGATGGAGAAGACCTGGACGCCCGGCGAGGCCGGGGCGGGCAGGCGGCTCACCGCCTTCCTCGATCGGGCCCTGACGGACTATGGCACCGAACGCGATCGCCCCGACCACGCGGGCACGAGCTGCCTCTCGCCGCACCTGCACTTCGGCGAGATCTCGCCGCGCCGCGTATGGCACGCGGTCCGCGAGGCCGCGGGAGGGAAGCCGGTGGCGAAGCTCGCGGGCGGCCCGGAGGTCTACCTCCGCGAGATCGGCTGGCGGGAGTTCGCCGGGCACCTGCTCTACCACTTCCCGCACACCTCCGACGCCCCGCTGCGGAGCGACTACGCCCGGTTTCCGTGGGCGAACGACCCGGTCGGCCTCCGGGCCTGGCAGCGGGGCCGGACCGGCTATCCGATCGTCGACGCCGGGATGCGGCAGTTGTGGGCCACCGGCTGGATGCACAACCGGGTGCGGATGATCGTGGCCAGCTTCCTCGTCAAGGATCTGCGGGTCTCGTGGCTGGAGGGCGCCCGCTGGTTCTGGGACACGCTCGTCGACGCCGACCTCGCGGCCAACACGCTCGGCTGGCAGTGGGCCGCCGGCTGCGGCGCCGACGCCGCCCCCTACTTCCGGATCTTCAACCCCACGAGCCAGGGCGAGAAGTTCGATCCCGACGGCACGTATGTCCGCACCTGGGTGCCGGAACTGGCGAAGCTCTCAGCCGCCGACATCCACGAGCCGGCGGCGGCGGGCGCCGCGGCTCTCGCCAAGGCCGGCATCACC
>JBIJCJ010000118.1:0-11093 GCA_044344765.1 Pirellulales bacterium
AGACGGTGCTTGATCCGGCCTCCCACGATCGTCGTCACCGCCCTGCCCTGCAGGGTCCAGCCGTCGAACGGCGAGTTCACGCTCTTGGAGCGGAATTGCTTGACGTCGACCCGCCAGGAGAGATCGGGGTCGATGATCGTGATGTCGGCCGCCGCGCCCGGTCGCAGGGTCCCGCGACTCAGGCCCAGGATCCGCGCCGGCAGCGTGCTCATCGCCTCGATCAGCCGCGGCCAGCCGATCCGGCCGGGCACGATCAGCCGCGTGACCGCCAGGCCGATGGCCGTCTCCAGGCCGAGGATCCCGAACGGGGCCCGGTCGAGTTCGAGCATCTTCTTCTCGCGGGCGTGGGGCGCGTGATCGGTCGCGATGCAGTCGATCGTGCCGTCGACGAGGCCGGCGATGATCGCCTCGACGTCGGCCGCGGTCCGCAGCGGCGGGCTCATCTTGAAGTTGGCGTCGAAGCCGCGGAGGTTCTCGTCGGTGAGCGTGAAGTGGTGGGGACAGGCCTCGGCCGTCACGTGGATGCCGCGTCGCTTGGCCTCGCGGATCATGGCCACGCCGCCGGCCGTGGTGACGTGCATCACGTGCAGCCGGCCGCCCGTGACCTCCGACAGGGCGAGGTCGCGGCCGATCATCACCTCCTCCGCCGCCGCCGGGAAGCCCGTGAGGCCGAGCACGAGCGACACGAGCCCCTCGTGCATCACGCCGCCGCGGGACAGCTCGAGCACCTCCTCGTGGGCGAGCACGGGCTTGTCGAACATCCGGCAATACTCGAAGGCCCGCCGCATCAGCTCCGCGTCGTAGACCGGGGCGCCATCGTCGCTGAAGGCGACGGCCCCCGCCTCTACGAGCTGGCCGATGTCAGCGAGCTCCTTGCCCTCGCGGCCGCGGCTCACGCAGGCGACCACGAACACGTTGCAGGTGTCGGCCCGCGCGGCCTTCTGGTGGATGAACTCGACCGCCGCCTGCGTGTCGATCGGCGGCTCGGTGTTGGGGATGCAGGCGACGCTCGTGAACCCGCCGGCCACCGCGGCCCGCGTGCCCGTCTCAATCGTCTCGTCCTCCTCGCGGCCCGGCTCCCGCAGATGGACGTGCATGTCGATCAGGCCCGGGGCCACGATCATGCCGGTGGCGTCGATCGTCTCGTCGGCCCGCCCCAACGGCTGGCCGCCGGCATGCCCGACGGAGACGATCAGCCCGTCGCGGACGAGCACGTCGTCCACCCGGTCGATGCCCTGCGCGGGATCGACGACCCGGCCGCCGCGGATGAGAAGGGTGGCCATCAGACGATTCTCGTGGGGGTCGAAGGTGAGGCAGGATCCGCGAGCGTGCCCCGGCGCGGGCCGCAGGTCAGCCAGAGCACGCCCATGCGCACCGCCAGGCCGTTGGTCACCTGATCGAGAATCAACGACTGCGGGCAATCGGCGACGTCGGCCGTCACCTCGACGCCCCGGTTGATCGGGCCCGGTGCGAGGATCAGCAGCTCTTTCTTGGCCCGCTTCAGCCGCTCGCCCGTCATCGCGTAGAGGTGGGCGTATTCCCGCACCGACGGGAAGGGCCGCGTGTTCTGCCGCTCGAACTGGATCCGCAGCAGGTTGAGCACGTCGCAGCGCGGCACGATCGCGTCGAGGTCGTGCGACACCTCCACGCCCAGTTCCCGCCAGCGTTCCGAGACGAGCGTCGGCGGCCCGCAGAGGATGACCTTCGCACCCAGTTTCACCAGCCCCCACAGATTGGAGCGGGCGGTGCGGCTGTGGGCGATATCGCCGACGAGGCCCACGGTGACGCCGGAGAGATCGCCGCTGCCGCCGCCCGCGAGGTAGCCGAGCCGCTCCCGCATCGAGAAGATGTCGAGCAGGCCCTGGGTCGGATGCTCGTGCGGCCCGTCGCCGGCGTTGATCACGCCCACTGACAACTGCTGGGCGAGGAGGTGCGGGGTGCCGGGCGTCGAGTGGCGGACCACGACCGCATCTACGCCCATCGCCTCAAGGTTCTTGGCGGTGTCGATGAACGACTCCCCCTTCGAGAGGCTGCTCGACGAGGCGGCGAAATCGACGACGTCGGCGCCGAGGCGGCGGGCGGCCAGGGCGAAACTCGTCTTCGTGCGGGTGGAGTTTTCGAAGAACAGGTTGACGATCGTCGATCCGGTGAGCACGGCGAGTTTCCGCCGGCACCCGTCGGTGGCCTCCTTAAAGAGAGCGGCCGTGTCGAGGAGCAGGCGAATTTCCGCGGGCGTGAGCCGCTCCAGGTCGAGGAGATGGCGGTGCGACCACGTGGGCGGCACGGTCTCCTGATCGAACGTGGCGGGAGGCATGAGGCGGAAGGTCTCGCGATACGGACGGCTTAATCGGGCCAGGAGTCTAGCAGACGCTGGAGAAAACTGTCGCCGCAGGATGTGGCGAGGGTGCCAGTGAAGTTGCGCAGACTTCCTGCACCCCCCGTCAGCAGATCCCTCTCGTGGAGGGGGAGATGGGGCGTCCCCGGTCGTCCGCCCGGGCTGACCTTGCCCCGGCCGCCCGTCGCCGCCTAACCTCCCCCCCGATGCGTTCGCCCCGGCCGTCGGCGGCGGACCACTGCAGCGAGAGCGAACACCTCCATGCGTCACAACTCACCGGTGAACGGCGTCTGCCTGCTGGTCGTCGCGGCCGGCATCACCCTGCAGGCCGGCTGCACGTCGGCTCTCTCCACGGCCTTCCTCCGCGATGCCTTGTGGGACGTGGCCGAGCATGCCGCCGAATCGGCGGCCGAGGTGCCTACGGTCGACGATGCGTCCACACCTGATGCCCGGGAGCGTGTGGCCGGTGACGTCGCCGCGGACCGAGCCGACGCGGATCGGCGGCAGGCCGCGATCGAGGAGGCTGTGGAGCGGCTGTCGCGGATCGGCACGCTCGACGCAGCGGCTCAAACCGCGCTCGTCGAGACGCTCCAGGCCACGCAGCAGGAGGACTGGCCGGTCGTGATCGAGGCGTTCTCGGCGACCCTCACCGAGTCGCATCCTGCCAAGGCCAAGGCCGAGCAAGCCTCCGAGCAGCTGCCGAAGCCGCATGTGGTTGCCAAGACCCCCGCCGATGCCGTCCCCGAGGAGCCGGCGGCCGCGACCGCCGTGTCGAGCGCGATCGTCGTCGCGCCGGAGCCGCCTGTCGCGCCCGCCACGCCATCGTCTCCGGCCGCCGCGCCGGACGCGGGGCAGCCGCCGGAGCCGCCCACCGCCGCGGTCGCCCCGCGGTTCACGGTGCGCAACGCCTGCTTCGCCTCGCGGGTCCGGGCCTGGGGCGATGTGCAGCGGTTGCCGGATGAACACTTCCGACCCGGGCAGGAAGTGATCGTCTATTTCGAGCTCGACGGGCTGTCGGCCGCGGAGTCGCCCGCGGGCTTCCGCACCTCGATCGATACGGCACTGCGGCTCGTGGGGGCCGACGGTCGCGAACTGCATGCGTGGAAATTCGACCCGATCACCGAGACCTGCCCGGCACGCCGCCACGACTATTTCGCCCGGTACATCCTCCGCCTGCCCGAGTCGGCCGTCGGTTCGTGTCGCCTCGAGGTCGCGGTCACCGACTCGCTCGCGGGAACCGCCGCCACCGCGACGCTGCCCTGCACCGTCGAGTGACGCATGCCCGCCGCACCGGTGGCGGCTCTCGGGATTCTGTGCGTGCATGGGGTTTTCAATCCCCGATAGAGCCTCGCGCCCACGAAGTGTTCGGAGGAAAGCAAAAGGTGTCCAGCCGGGCTCGCGCCGCGGAATCGCGGGCGCCGATTGCGCGGCCGTGACGCCTGATCGGCCGGAGGATAAGGTTCGCCGACGCGGCCGGGATGCGGCGTCTCCCTCGAGGAGATCCGCCCATGCAGACCGAGCCCCAGGTGTCGTTCGACGACCTGCCCGTCGACGAGGCCGTTCGCGCCGCGGCCCTCGACCACATCGCACAACTCGAGCGGCTCTCCGATCGGATCACCGGCTGCCACGTGGTCGTCGCCCAGCCGCATCGGCACCACCGTGAGGGGCGGCTCTATTCCGTGCGGGTCGATCTCGTCGTGCCCGGGGGTGAGATCGTCGTCAACCGCGACCAGCACCTGGACCACGCGCACGAGGACGTGTTCGTGGCCCTGCGCGACGCCTTCGTCGCCGCCCGCCGCCGGCTCGAGGACCACGTGCGGCGGATGCGGGGCGCCGAAAAGGCGCACCTGCCGCGGGCTCGCGGCAGGATCACGCAGATCTTTCCGCTCCAGGGCTACGGCTTCATCGCCACACCCGATGGCCGCGAGATTTATTTCCATCGCCATGCGATCTCCGACCAGGAGTTCCGCATGGCCGACGTGGGCAGCCCGGTCTTCTACACGGAGGAGGAAGGGGACGAGGGGCCGCAGGCCGCCGCCGTCCACCTCGAGCGACCGCACAGCCACGCCCTGCATCGGGGTGAGTCTTCCGCAGGAGCCGAATCATGACCCTCACGCACGCGGTGGAATCGTTCGACGTCTCGATCCCCGCGGCCGGCGCGAAGGGGGCCGCCATCGCGCTGCCGGGCCGGCTCTGCCTGCCGGCGCCGCCGACCGGGCTCGTGCTCTTCGCCCACGGCAGCGGCTCGAGCCGCTCCAGCCCCCGCAATGCGTTCGTGGCCTCCGTGCTCCACGAATCGTGGATCGGCACACTGCTCTTCGATCTGCTCACCGAGCAGGAGGCGACTGACCGCGTGAACGTGTTCGACGTGGCGCTGCTCGCGGAGCGGCTGCTGGCGGCGGTGCGTTTCGTGGCGGGGCTCGAGCAGACGCGGCACCTGCCGCTCGGCGTGTTTGGCGCCAGCACCGGCGCGGCGGCCGCACTCGTGGCGGCGGCCCGTGAGCCGCGGGTGGCGGCGGTCGTGTCCCGCGGCGGGCGGCCCGACCTCGCCGGCCGCAAGCTCGGCGCCGTGCGCGTGCCCACGCTGCTCATCGTGGGCGCGGCCGACACGGAGGTGCTGGCCCTCAACGAGCGGGCCTACGCGGTGCTCGAATGCGAGCGGCGGCTGGCCGTCGTGCCGGGGGCGACGCACCTCTTCGATGAGCCCGGCACGCTCGAGGACGCGGCCCGGCTCGCTGCCGAATGGTTCGCCAAGCATCTCCATATTCAGGCCTGACCACCGTATCCGCAACCGAGGAGATCGACGATGAACGCCAATGCCATCACCTTCGCCGATCGGGAGGAGGCGGGCTGGATGCTCGTGGAGCGGCTCCGCGGCGAGGCGCTCGAGAAGCCGCTCGTGCTGGCGATCCCGCGCGGCGGCGTCGAGGTCGGCGCCGTCCTCGCCCGCGGCCTGGGCGCGGAGCTCGACGTCGTGCTCTCGCGGAAGCTGCGGGCGCCGCACCAGCCGGAGCTCGCCCTGGGCGCCGTATCGGAGACGGGCGAGGTGTACCTGAATCACTTCGCCAGCGCCATGACCGACGCCGGCGACGCCTACGTGGAAGCGGAGCGGAAGCGGCAGATGGCGGAGATCGAGCGGCGGCGGGCGCTCGTCCGCGCCGTGCGGCCGCAGGCTCCCATCGCCGGCCGCACGGTGATCGTCACCGACGACGGGATCGCGACGGGGGCGACGATGATCGCGGCCCTGCACACCGTGCGGGCGGCGGGGGCCCGCACGATCATCGTCGCCGTGCCCGTGGCCGCGCCGGACCGGATCGACGCCATCCGGCCGCTGTGCGACCGGATCGTCTGCCTGCAGGAACCCGAGGCGTTCTGGGCGATCGGCCAGTTTTATCGCGACTTCGAGCAGGTCGCCGACGAGCGGGTGCTCGACCTGCTCCGCGACTTCGGCCGACCGGAGACGAAGTGGGAGCGGGCGGCCGTGGAAGCGGCCCATCGCTGACGTGGCAAGGCACGCCACTCGTACAGGTCACGCTTGATCCGTGCGAACTGGCGGCTTGGCCGCCGATGGTGGCCGATGCTCGATGCCGTGAAGCCCGAGGCGTAAGCCGAGGGAATGCGGATCGGTTTCCGGTGGAGCCACGCGGATTCCCTCACCTTCCGGTTCGGGCTTCCCGGCAACCGGGCACGATGGTCTGAGATCGCCGCCCGACTTGCGGAAATATTTGTCAGCGGCGGTCGAGAGCGGGCGAGTTCTCGACCGCGAGCAGCAGATCGTGAACCTTGTCGGCCAGTTGGTCGATCTGCATCTGCAAGACGTCCGTCGGTGACGCCAGGAATGTCGGGTCGTCCCAGATTTCCGCCCGCAGCCGTGCGACCTCGAGGCGGATCTCGCGCAGCCGCAGGTCGATGGGGCCGACCGCGCCGGCCTTGCGGGCGTTGACCGCATGGGCGTCTGCAAGGTCCTGCTCGGCGAGCCGCGTCGCTAGTTGGGCGGCCCGACGCTGCGCGGCGAACGTATGGCCATGGGGCTGGTCGCGGGTCGCGGCGGCTTCGTCCCGCAGCAGTTCGATTCTGGCCCGCAACGCCCGGATGTCGGTTTCGGTGACGAGGCCGGGGGAATTCGCATTGAGCCGCTCGGCTTTCTCGAGCCGGGTTTCCGCGAACCGCAGGCGGGCGTCGGCGTAGCGGGCGTGGAGGTCGGCATGGCGTTCGGCGAGGCTGCCGGCGGCACGCTCGGCAGGCGGCTGGGCGAGGGCCCAGCCGAGGACCGAGCCGATGGCCAGCAGGGCCGTGGCCGAGAGGACGAAGGCGACGCTCCGTATCGTCATGTTCATGGCATACTTCTCCGGAATCGCGGATCGTTCAGCAGGAAATACTAACCCGAAAATCCAGGCGTTGCCGGAGGACGATCGTGGCCCCGGCCCGCCGTCGCGGTCGCGGGCCTACCCTTTGATTACCCCCAGGGGCCGGAGGCGGGCCACCTTGGAGGACAGTCCAGCTCGGTGGACGACCTCGACGACGAGGTCCACGTCCTTGTAGGCCGCCGGCTGCTCTTCCGCGAGCCCCTCGCGGCTGCGGCTGCGGGCCACGACACCCGCGCGGGCCAGCTCGTGCTGGATGTTGCGGCCCTTCGCGAGCCGCGTCGCCGCGGTGCGGCTCAGGCAGCGGCCGGCGCCGTGGCAGGTGGTGCCGAACGAACGTTCCAGCGACCGCGGGCCGCCGACGAGCACCCAGCTCGCCCGGCCCATGTCGCCGGGAATGATCACCGGCTGCCCGATCGCGCGGTAGCGTTCCGGCACGTCGGGATGCCCCGCGGGAAAGGCCCGCGTCGCCCCCTTGCGATGGACGCACACCGGCCGCCTGCCGCCGGCCACGTCGTGCTCCTCGACCTTCGCCATGTTGTGGGCCACGTCGTAGAGGAGCGTCATGCCGAGGGCCTCCCACGGCCTGCCGAAGATCCGCGCGAAGACCTCGCGCACCTGCCACATGAGCAGCTGGCGGTTGCAGAAGGCGTAGTTCGCCGCCGCCCGCATCGCGCCCAGGTAATGCCGGCCCTCGGGGCTCTCCACCGGCGCGCAGACGAGCTGCCGGTCGGGCAGCGCGATGCCGTACTTCGCCGGGGCGTCGCGGAGGGCCCGCAGGGCGTCGTCGCACACCTGATAGCCGAGGCCGCGCGAGCCGGAATGGATGAGCACACAGATCTGGCCGACGCGGAGACCGAAGGCCGCGGCGGCCCGCTCGTCGGCGACGCGGTCCACGACCTGGACCTCGATGAAGTGGTTGCCGGCGCCGACGGTGCCGCACTGGTCGGCTCCGCGGGCGAGCGCCCGGTCGCTCACCGACTCGGGCACGGCGCCGGCGATGCAGCCTTCGGCCTCGGCGCAGGCCACGTCGTCGGCGGTCGCCAGGCCGCGGCCGGCGAGGTACGGCACACCCTCGGCCATGAGCGTCCGCAGTTCCGCGGGCGAGAACACGGAGCGGCCCCCCTGCCCCACCCCGACGGGCACGTCGCGGAGCAGCTGGTTCACGAGCTGCACGACCAGTGGCTGCACGTCGGCGAGCTGCAGGTTCGTGCGGACCAGCCGCACGCCGCAGTTGATGTCGTAGCCCACGCCGCCCGGTGAGACGACGCCGCCGACCGCGGGATCGGTGGCGCACACGCCGCCGATGCAGAAGCCGTAGCCCCAGTGGATGTCGGGCATCGCCAGGCTCGCTCCCTGAATGCCCGGCAGGCAGGCGACGTTGGCCACCTGCTCGGGCGCCCGGTCGCTCACCAGCTGCGGCAGCATCCGTTCGTCGGTGAAGATCAGCCCGTCGGCGAGCATGCCGGGCTTGTAGGAGCGCGGAATCCGCCACGTGCAGTCGTCGACTCTTTCGAGGGGTCCGTCGTAGCCGCGGTCCGTGGCCAGGCCGCCGGCAGGTGATTCAGTCATGGGTCGCTCCGGAGAGTCAGATGTCGACGATGAAGGTGGCTTCCCAGCCGTCGGGCCCGTGGCGGACGTCGAGGAGGTGCTGGGTGACCGCCTTCACCTCGTGGGCCAGTTCGTGACGCTCGGGATCGAACCGCTCGCCGCGGGCCGTGGCCCGCAGGCCGGTCGCATCGATGGCGACGCGGAACTCGCGGAGCAGGAGTCGGTCGATCTCAAACGCCGCGAGCAGTTCGCTCGTCCAGTCATGGAGCAGCCACACGGGATCGGTGCCCGGCAACGTGAACGTCCGCTCCTCGTGCGTCGCGATCTGCGCGAGGTCGCCGGCGATCACGGCGAACAGCCCGCGGCCCGCGTCGGCCATCAGATCGCCGAGTGTGGCCGCGTGGACGCGGATCCCGAGGTCGGCGGTGTGCTCGAAGACTTGGTACACGGCGGCTCCAGCTGGAAGGGTATGCATCCCGGGGCGCCGCGGGCAACGCGGGCCACCGCTGGCTGCCGTTTGCGCGGAACCGTATCCTGTCCGGCATGAAACCCACACTCCTGATCCTCGCCGCCGGCATGGGCAGCCGCTATGGCGGCCTCAAGCAGCTCGACCCGATGGGTCCGGCGGGCGAGACGATCCTCGACTATTCGGTGTTCGACGCCCTGCGGGCTGGCTTCGACCGCGTCGTGTTCGTGATCCGCCGCGACTTCGAGCGCGAGTTTCGCGAGCGGATCGTGGCCCGGTTCGATCGGCATGTGGAAGTGGCCCTGGCCTTTCAGTCGATCGATGCTTTGCCCGCCGGCTTCGCGGTGCCGCCCGGTCGCGAGAAGCCATGGGGCACGACGCACGCCATCCTCTGCGCCCGCGAAGCCGTGGCCGCTCCCTTCGCCGCCATCAACGCCGACGACTTCTACGGCCGCGACGCCTTCGCCATCCTCGGCCGGCGGCTGGCCGAATCGCCGGCGGACTCGACCGCCTACTGCATGGTGGGCTTCACGCTCGCCAACACGCTCTCCGAACACGGCAGCGTGGCCCGCGGCGTCTGTCGTACCGATGCCCGCGGCTTCCTCGCCGACATCCGCGAGCTCAAGCAGATCAGCCGCACCGCCGACGGCGTCGAAAACGTGGCCGACGGCGCCGTGGAGCAGCTCACCGGCCGGGAGCCGGTGTCGATGAACATGTGGGGCTTCACGCCGCGGGTTTTTCCGCAGTTGGAGGAGTCGTTCAGACAGTTCCTCGCGGTCCATGCTGCGGAGCCGAAGAGCGAGTGCTACATCCCGCTCACGGTGGGTGATCTCGTGAAGGCCGGCCAGGCCACGTGCGAGGTGCTGCCCACGGCGAGCCGGTGGTTCGGCGTGACCTACGTCGAGGACCGGCCGATCGTGCAGGCGAGCATCGCGCAGCTCGTCGCGGCGGGCGAATATCCGCCCCGGCTCTGGGGCTGACGATGTTCGGTGCCGCCCCCGGGGATCGGGGCGGCAGATCGATGACGCGAGCCTGGGGCCCGAGTTCGCCCCGACTACAGTCGATCCAACGGGCTCACGACACCGCAGGCTCCCCGCTGGAGCACATGCGTGTAGATCTGCGTCGTGGTCACTGCGGCGTGGCCCAGCAAGTTCTGCACGGTGCGGATGTCGGCGCCCGCTTCCAGGATGTGCGTCGCGAAACTGTGGCGGAACGTGTGGCAGGCGACCTTCTTCCGGATGCCGGCCAGATTCGCCGCCCGACGCACCGCCTTTTGGAGCGTGGTTTCATCGACATGATGTCGGCGTTTGGCATGGTCCGCGCTCCGGAGGTCGCGGCTGATTCGGAGCGACGGAAAGACGTACTGCCAGCGGAGTTCGGTGGCTGCCTGCGGATATTTCACCGCCAGGGCGGTCGGCATCCAAACGCGTCCGCGGCCCTCCTCCAGATCCTTTCGGTGCAACTGCTCCACGTGACGGAGCTGGTCGCGCAGCCGCGGAGCGAGGCTTGCCGGCAAGGGCACCATCCGATCCTTGTCGCCTTTTCCCTCGCGGACGGTGATCTGATTGCGGTCGAAGTCGAGATCTTTGACGCGGAGACGGCAGCACTCGAGGACGCGCATTCCAGTGCCATAGAGCAGCTCGACCATCAGTGCGGTGGGAGCGCGAGGAAGTTCCGCCAGCACGCGGCGCACTTCGTTGCGACTCAAGACCACGGGCAGCCGTTGCGGCCTCTTCGCGCGCACCGCATTCAGTGGAGGCAGTTCGCGGTCGAGAATGTGCTTGTAGAGAAACAGGATCGCGGCAAAGGCCTGATTCTGGGTGCTGGCGGCCACGTTTCTTTCGGTCGCCAGATACGAGAGAAATCGTTCGACGTCGGGACCGCCCAACACGGAAGGGTGTTTCAGGCCGTGGAATCGAATGAAGCGGACAAGCCAGCCGACATAGGCCTCTTCCGTGCGTTTTGAATAGTGCAGGGTACGAAGGCGCGTCCGCACGAGGTCGAGCAGCCGGGGGCTGCGGGCCGTAGTTTGCTGCGCTCCTGGGAGTTCGTCATATGGGCGAGAGTTCCGTGCAGCGGTCTGGTTCATCGAGGACACCCCTTCTCTTGATTCTGAAAGAGTGTACGCCCGTACATTTTTTGTCAAGGCCGGCAATCGCCGCCATCCGCTTTGAGAAAGATTCCGCATCGTGTTTCGTTGGCTTCCGCCCGAAACTCCGCCCTAATGTCCGCCTAAACTGGCCGGCGGTGGCTACGTTGGTCGGTGATCGTTCGCGCGGAAACCGTGGTCATCTGAAGGCTGAGGTGGACCCCAATTGTTGGACAGTCGGGGGCCCTGTTTAAGGTGTAGCGTTACTGGGCGGTGGCCCGCGAGACC
>JBIJCJ010000306.1:0-2914 GCA_044344765.1 Pirellulales bacterium
ATGAGGCCGTCGGCCTGATTGTATCGCTGCAGTGCGGTTTCCAGCGCGATTGGGTCGCCAATAAACTGACGGAGCGTGTTGGTATGGAGGCCCGCCGCATTGAAAGTGATCCCGGGGCGCCGGTGACGACCGATGCGGCAGACGCGAGCCCACCGCCTAAGGAATGACCAGTTGTCGTAAAAGACGCTCCTTGTTCTACAAGGCGCTCCATCGCCACCTGAATAGGGCGAATCATGCCTGTCCTTTTCAGGTTTTTTTCACAGGTTTCAGGTTTTTCCGGTGTGGCGGTCCCGTTCCTGGAAGCCCGAGGCGCGAGCCGAGGGAATGTGGAGTGGTTTCCGGTGCAGCAACGCGTATTCCCTCAGCTTGCGCTTCGGGCTTCCCGGCAGCGGCGCTGGGGTGGCCGCATCGGCAACGGCGACGCTTCTCTGATGCCGAGAGGATCGGACACGACTTCACGGCATGCTGACTGGTCCGGTGACGCTGGAAAAGAGGGCATCGCGAAAGCCGTGCTGACGACGTTTCGCGCGATTTGCGAGTGACGCCCTTTTGTTTCGGGAGTCAACGGTGTCGAGGGCTGCGCATTTCGACGGTCAGAGACCGCCGCTCCAAAGGTCTTTCGATGGTCAGAGGTCGTCGTTCTGGCGAGCTGTGACCCCGGGCCGGCGCGTGTTCCGGGGAAAACTGCTAGCACGGGGCGTGCTAGCACCGGATGTTGTGGTTTGACCCGGGCTTCGACCACAAAATCGAAAAAATCCTTGTCTTGCGATTGACGGCGGGTACTTTCGCCGCCGTCGCGACCCCGCGACACCGGTTTCCCAAGGATGGGAGCCGGCGGATCGACCCACAGCGTCAGGAGGACCCATGGCCGCCAAACCCCTCATCGGCATCAACACCGACTACCGTTCGACCCGCAAGGAACACGCCGCCCTGTCGTTCGTGGCCGCCGGGTACTACGACGGCATCACCGCCGCCGGGGGGATTCCGGTCATCCTGCCGCCGCTGGCCGACGAGGACGACGTCGTCCGCCTGCTCGATCTGCTCGACGGCGTGGTGCTCGTGGGTGGCGCCGACCTCGACCCGCGCCGCGACGGCTACATGCCGCATCCCGCCGTCCGCCCGATGGACGCCCGCCGCGAGGACTTCGACCGCCTGCTCGCCAAGCACATCTGCGCCCGGCACATGCCGGTGCTCGCTATCGGCGCCGGCATGCAGCTCCTCAACCTCACCGAGGGGGGCACGCTGTTCCTGCACATTCCGGAGGATCTTCCCAAGGCGATCCCCCACAAGGATCCGACCGACCTGGCCCATCGCCACTCGCTGGTCGTCGAGGCCGGCAGCGTCATGGAGCGGGTCTACGGCGACGGCGAGATCCGGGTCAACAGCATGCATCACATGGCGATCGACGACGTGGCGGCGAGCTTCAAGGTCACGGCCCGGGCGCCGGACGGCGTCGTCGAGGCGATCGAGAGCTGCGTGGAGAACTGGACTGCGATCGGCGTGCAGTTCCACCCCGAAGCCGAAAACGCCTCGGCCCTCGACGTGAAGATCTTTGAGGAGTTCGTGATCGGCATCACCGGCGAGGTGCCGGCGATGAAGCTCGTCGCGTGAGTATTCCCTACGCCACCCACAGCGGCCAGGCGAGCGGGTCGGCGTGAGGATGACGAGCGTGGCGGTCCTCCGCCAGCGAGGAATCCCGAAGGACCGCGGAGCGGCACTCATGCCGCCCGCAAGCCGGGGTTGGGCTAAGCGAGCTCGAAGCAGCGTTCAGGCACGCGGGTCGGTGTGAGGACCGACTCAGGCCATGCCGCGCCTGACGACGTAGAGATCGATTGCCGGCCCGCCGGTCGCTCCAAGCGGCCGGCGGGCCGGTCGCCTTTCCACGGCGAGGCCCGCCGCCCGGCAGGCGGGCTCGAACTCGGCGGCCCGGGCCCGGCCGGGGTCGGCTACGAGTCCCATGCCCGTCGGGGCCAGCGTGCGGGCGAGAACCTCGACCAATGCCGTCGCATGGTGCTTCTCATAGAGCACGTCGGCGGCCACGACGCGGTCGAACCTGCCCAGGTCATCCGGCAGCGACCGCCAGTCGAGGAGCCGCACGGCCAGGCCCGCGGCGCCGTTGCGGTCGGCGTTGTACCGCACGGCCTCCAGGGCGTCCGCTTCGTAGTCGCTGGCCGTGGCGGTGAAGCCGCGGCGGGCGGCCACGATCGCGGGCAGGCCGATGCCGCAGCCGAGCTCCAGGAGCGCGAGGCCGGTGCCGTCACAGGCCGCGAGGTCCTCGGCGAGCACGATGGCCGACTCCCAGACGTTCGCCCAGTAGGGAATCCGCTCGTCCCGGGCGAACGCCTCGACGTCGATCAGGGCGTCGATGTCGGGGGGCTGCCAGACTGTGATCGGGATACCCCGGACGTCGAGGCGGCGTTCGATCGGCGAAAAACGTTCGTAGCCCATGGTCTGCTCCGGGCCGGCGGCCTCCCAGCCGGCACATCCGGCACGGCGGTCCGGGGCGGCCGGCAAAAATCGCGGCGCGTGTGACCTTACCATGTGCAACGATTGAAGCGACTCCCTCCCCGCTCGGGCTCGCCATGCTCACCGACTTCGACCTCCACCTCATCGGCGAGGGCCGTCACTGGAAGAGCTACGAGAAGCTCGGGGCCCAGCTGCACGTCGTCGACGGCGTGGCTGGCGTCAACTTCGCCGTCTGGGCGCCCAACGCCGATGCCGTGAGCGTCGTCGGCGACTTCAACGGCTGGGAGGGCGCGGCCCACCGCATGCACAAGCGGATCCCGTCGGGGATCTGGGAGCTGTTCGTGCCCGGGCTCGGCCCCGGCACGCTTTATAAGTATCGCGTCCACGCCCACGGCTCCCACTCCGACCGCTGCGATCCCTACGGCTTCGGCGCCGAGGTGCCGCCGCG
>JBIJCJ010000011.1:0-34791 GCA_044344765.1 Pirellulales bacterium
CGAGCTGACGGGAGCAGTCGTGACGCTGGACGCGATGCATTGCCAGAAGGAGACGGCCCAAGCGATCTGCGACAAGGGTGCCGACTACGTGCTGACGGTCAAGCCCGTCTTCTACAGTTTGAAAAAGGAAGTCCTTGCGCCACAAGGGTTTCCGTCAACGAAAAACAGGCGTGGCACCATGCGCCACGGTTTCAGGCATCGCTCAGAAGTGGGGTCACAGCCTCTGAACAGTTGGGGGAATGGCGACGCCCGCGGCCTGGAAGGCCGCGGCACAGTCTCCGCGAACGTCCGTCCGCAACAGGAAGTGCTGGTCTTGGTGGACGACCTCGGTGAGCCGCAGAGCCTCCAGGTCGCTGATCATCCTGGCCCATTCGGCCCGCTCTCCGCGGTCTTCGATTCGCCGCAGCAGTTCAGTGCGGAGCAGGAGCGCGAGAAAGCTGCAAAAGACGTGCCCGCGGATCGTCTCGTCGCACTTGTGGTAGATGGGCCGTGTCTCGAGCACCGACTTTCCGGTCCGGTGCATGTCCTCGACCATCCAGAGCTCTTTGTACTTCAGCGCCACGTCCTCCGCCGAGAGGTCGGTGCGGTCGGTCTGGATCACCCATTTGCCGTCGTACCGTTCCTCGCGACGGATCTTGGCTTCATCGATTTCGAAGCCGGCGCCGCGGCCGGAGAGAAAGCGACGGTAGCCGCCATTGCCGACAAGCGTCTTGTCTCCCTTCTTCAACTGCTCGCGGAGCGCTGCCACGATCGCATCTCGATCGGCCTTGTCCTTCCTGGCTTGCTCGACGTTCAGGCAGACGATGTACCGCCGGTTCTCGACGAAAACTTCTTTCACCTGGAGTGGTGACGGATCGTCGGCTTTCTGTCGGGGGCCGCGTACGACGCGGTAGCGGCCCGGCCGCGACAGCACTTCCTGATCGACCTCCTTTGAACTCCGCAGTCGGGCTCCAAGGATGTAGTGCGTCCTGTTATCAGCGGCCTGGAGCGCCTGCATCGACTGTCTGCTAATCATGCCGCGATCAGCCACGATGCACACTGAAGAGATGTGAAAGCGTTGCCGCAGTCGGTTGACGACAGGCACGAGCGTCGTCACGTCAGCCACATTGCCCGGCCAGAGCTCGCAGCACAGCGGCCGCCCCTCGTGGTCGAGCACCACGCCCACGACCATCTGCTTGCAGTCCGGGCGATGATCCTTGCTGTAGCCGTACTGACCGAGCGTCTGGCCCCCCTCGCCTTCGAAGTAGATCGAAGTCGTGTCGAAAAACACCAGCTCCAGTTCCGTGAACAGATGCCGGCGGCGGGCGAACAGGTCTTCCTCGATCGCATCCTTCACGCACCGCGGTGCGAACGGCGTGGCATGCGCCTGCTCGTTCTGCGGCAATGGCTCCCCCAGCCATTCCATGGCCCGGTAGGCCTGGTGCAGCCCGACCTGTTCCGCTCCGAGAATCTCGACATCCCGGCTCCAGTCGAGCACACACGCACGATCGCTGCCCGACTCGACCAACCGGTGCAGCACGGTCATGAACAGCACCCGTTCAACGGGCAACGTGAACCGCCTCCCGGCGAGCAGCCTCTCGATGGCGGCAGGGATTCCCAGCTCCTCCCAGAGACGGCTGAACACCAGCGCCGCTCCGATGCTCTTACTTTGCACCGAGGTGGTGTCGCCTGCCTTATGGGCTGAGACGACCAACGCCTGCTTGGCGAACTTGGCGCCCGACTGCAAAAGCGCGTCGAACTCTCCGCTTTCTCGCAGCTCGTCGACGCGGCCGAGCGTGGCGATCACCTTCTGCCGCGTGCGGCCGTCTTCCCAGCGGTTCTCGACGACCTGCAGATACACGCGGTCACCCGACCGCTTCTGGCGAAAGAACATGGCGCCTCCGGCACAGGGCCTCGATGTGGCACCAATGGATATCGACTATCTCTTATGAATTGTCAATCGTTCAGAACAACACGTGGCACCAGGTTTTGAGTTTCGGACGGACCCAAATATCGGAATTCACGGGAGAAACAGGGGTTCCCGCCGCCGGAAAGGCCTCCAACTGTAGAAGATGGGTCTAAATGTTGCTCACGCCGCAAAACACCGCCGGCATCCTCCTCCACGGCGGCACGATCCTGGGCTCCACCAACAAGGGGCGGCTCTCGGCCCTCGCCGGCGAGGGCGAGCGGGTGGGCATCGATCCCGAACTGCTCGCCCAGGCGGGCGACACACTGCGGCAGCTCGGCGTCAGCGGCCTGATCTTCGTGGGCGGCGACGAATTCGGCGATGATCGGAGGGTGGGCATGGAGACGTCACCCGAGAGGATTCCACACTTTGTCAAAGCCCAGTCCCTTGAAATCTTTGGCATTCGCCGTGGCGAACCGCTTCACGCCATAGTGCCGCAGCGTCAACCCCAGGCGGATGTCGTAGATGCGACGGGGCGACTCGGAGGCCCGAGCGGCCGCCCAAACTTTTTCCATGAGCCCCGGACCTGGGTAATCGAGAATCAGCCACGCCGGATTGCTGCGCAGGTTGGCGATCTTTTCCACCGCCGCGGCGGACGACAGCGGCTTCGAACAAATGAGCGGATTTCGCAGCAACGTGTAGGTTTCCACGAGGACGAGTTCGCAGAGCGCAAACGTCTCGTCATTGACCTGCGATTCGAGCCATGCCCGGGCAGCGGCGTGCTGCGGATGCGACGCTTCGATAGCTGGAAAAAGAATGTTCGTGTCGCAGGCGTGCATGGCGGCGCGTCACCTCCGCGAACGATCCAGCAGGGCCGATGCGGCCTCGCCGAGGTTTGCTTTCGCGCGCCAGTCGGGGTCGGCGAAGGGGTCTGCTCGCAGCCTCGTGTTGGCCGGAGGATCGAGCCGCCAAGTCTTCTGGCCTCCTGCCGCAACCGCGGGACGAACCGCGAGCAGCAGTTCCGCGGCCCGCCGCAGCGTCTCCGCCAAGGACCATTCCTGCGATTCAGCCAGACGCTTGACGCGACGATAGAGATCGTCGGGGATTTGAATCTGTGTTTTGATCATCACGATTCCAGAGCGGGAGCCCGAGAGAATCCATCACAACGATATACCTACATCCATCAAAATAATGGCTTGACGTCGGTGTGGCAACCGGGCCACCCGACGATACTCGGTCTCTTCACGCATCCGCGCGTCCTGCCCACCGCAGAAAATCGTCGGCCACGGCCGAACATCGCCGTGCCCGCCGAGCGATCGAGGCTGCGTTGAATGCACCGGTCGGCTATGGCATTACCATGCCGAGCGTCGCGGAGTTTTTCAGCGTCGTCACGTATCCCGCGGCCAGCGGCAAGCCGTCGTCACCTCGGGCGGCAGCCGATTTTCTGGCGTCGCTGCGGGAGGCGGGTGTTGAGGAACCGGTGCCCGGGCCCAGGGTTTGCCTCCCGGCTCGCGCAGGTGGCGGCAGACTTGGGAGTGGCCGGTGCCAGAATCTTTGATCTCCAGATCGGCCTCCGCGCCCTGAACGGCGGGTCCATCGAATTGTGGACCCACGATCGAAAATTCGTGAAGATACCAGGCCTCGTGATCCGCGCTCTCCTGACCCGTTCCTGACCAGCCATGCCCCTTTCCGCCGCCGTGCCTTCCGACACGACTGCAGACGCAGCCGCAGTGCAGCTCGACTGCTTTCGCCGACTCACGCCGCAGGAGCGGCTGCGGAAGATGATCGAAAGCTCGCGCCGTGGACGCGATCTCGCCATGGCAGCCATCCGCCGCGGTGAGCCTGGAATTTCCGAAGCCGAAGTGCGGCTGCGGTATCTTGCGGTCGCCTACGGCGACTCGCTCGCCTCCGACGTACGGCGGTGGCTCGGAGAACGGGAAGCGTGAGCGATTTCGACGATCTCGTCGCCGCGCTGGCCCCGGTCGTCACGGCCCTACGGAGCCTCGGTGTGAAGCACTACGTCGGCGGCAGTGTCGCGAGCACCGTTCACGGAGCCATCCGCTCGACCATGGACGTCGATCTGGTGTGTGCGCTGTCCGAGAGCCAGGCCGAGGCCCTGATTGCGGCGTGCGGGCGGGATTTCTACGCCAGCCCCGCGGCGGCCCGCGACGCGGTCCGCGAGCGGAAATGCTTCAACCTCATCCATCTACCCACGTCATACAAGATCGACGTCTTCGTGAACCGGGGCAGGCCATTCGATGAGTCTGCGTTCGAACGCGCGAGGCCGGAATCTTTCGGACCCTCGGCGGCCGCGCCGATCCCGGTCGCGACGGTGGAAGATTCGATCTTGGCCAAACTCGAATGGTTTCAGCTGACGGACGAGACGTCGGAGCGGCAGTGGGACGACGTCTCGCGGCTTGTCCAGCTGCACGGTGTGAACCTCGACATCGACTACATGCGGACGATGGCCGAGTCGATCCGTGTGCGGGATCTCCTCGAGCGGCTGTTGGCAAACGGACTTCCGGCGCCCGGCCGAGGGTAAACTCTCCGCACCCTCGAATTCGTATCCCGCTATGCACCCATCCAAACCCACGATCGGAATCCTCACCGGCGGCGGCGATTGCCCCGGGCTCAACGCCGTCATCCGGGCTGCCGTGAAGAGTGCGCTGCGGCTGGGCTACGACTGCGTGGGGTTCTTGAAGGGCTACGAGGGGCTCGTCGATCCCGTGGCCTACATGCCGCTGGATCTCGCGAACACGGCCAACATCCTGCTCCAGGGCGGCACGATCCTCGGCTCCACGAACAAGGGGCGGTTTTCCGCGCTCGTGGGCGAGGGCACGCGGGTGCGGATCGATCCCGGCCTCCTGTCGGCCGCTCGCGAGACGGTGCGGCAGCTCGGCGTCACGGGGCTCGTGTGCATCGGCGGCGACGGCTCGCTCGCCATCGCCCAGCAGCTCTTCGAGCACGGGATTCCGGTGGTGGGCGTGCCCAAGACGATCGACAACGATCTCGGATGCACGGCGTTTACGTTTGGCTTCGATTCGGCCGTGGCCTGCGCCACCGACGCTCTCGACCGGCTCCACACCACCGCCGCCAGCCATGAGCGGATCATGGTGCTCGAGGTGATGGGCCGCCACGCCGGCTGGATCGCTCTCCACTCGGGGATCGCAGGCGGCGGCGACGTGATCTTGATCCCGGAGATTCCCTGGACGTTCGAGCACGTCTGCCAGAAGGTGCTCGACCGCGAGCGCGAAGGAAAGCGGTTCACGCTGATCGTGGTGGCGGAGGGCGCGCGGCTGCCGGATGGCGGGCTCGTGCACGACGGCGGCGGCTCGGGCAAGGCGGGGGCCGCCGGTCGTGAACGCCGCCAGGTGAAACTCGGCGGCGTGGGCGAGATCGTGGCGAACGAGGTGTCGAAGCGGCTCGGCCGCGAGGTGCGGGCACTCGTGCTCGGCCACCTGCAGCGCGGCGGCACGCCGACGGCGTTTGACCGCGTGCTCGCCACGCAGTTCGGGGCCCACGCCGTGCGGATCGTGCACGAGGGACGATTCGGGCAGATGGTGTGCTATCGGCCGCCCGACATCGCCAGCGTGGCGATCTCACAGGCGATCGCGACGCCGGCCACGGTCGATCCGACGCACTCCGCCGTGCAGGCCGCCCGGGCCCTCGGCATCGGCTTCGGCGACGGCATCGACGCCAGCCCGTTTGCGTGATGGGCCAGATCCGGCTGCAGCGGCGCGATCTTGACAGCACAGGAAAGGAGTGTACATCCTTCCATATCTTGCCTGACGGTGGTCGCTGATCGACTATGCACGAGGAATGACGTGTCTGTTCGCGATGGAGGGAAGGCATGGCGTCGATGCCCGTCACGATTGGTGTTGGCATTGCCACCGCGGAGGATCTGCTGGCCGCAATTGACCTTGGGCCCTGCGAACTCGTTCACGGAGAGATCGTGATGATGTCTCCCGCGGGGTTCGAGCATGGAGTGATCACGCAGCGTGTTGCGGCGATCTTGCATGCATTTGTGTCGGAACGCGAACTCGGCGTTGTGACTGCTGCGGAGACAGGTTTTTTGCTGTCGCGATCGCCGGACACGGTACGGGCGCCAGATGCGGCCTTCGTGGCCGCGGCGCGAGTGCCGCGAGGCCGGACGGTGGGATATTTCGAAGGCGCTCCCGATCTGGCTGTCGAGGTGCTATCGCCCGCCGACCTGCACGACGCGGCCGCCCGCTCCCGGGCCGAGGCAAAGCTTCGCGCGTGGCTCGATGCTGGGTGCCGCGAGGCCTGGGCCGTCGATCCATCCAGCCGAACGATCAGCGTTCATCGTCCGGCCACCCCGGTCGCGATTCTCAGTGGATCCGACACGCTCTCGTCCTCGGTGCTGACAGGCCTGACCGTCAACCTTGTTGAAATCTTTCCACCGAGCGACCGGCGTTGACGGAGTCGAACGCGGGCCCAAGATGTTGCCATATCACGCCGCCGCTCACCCGTCGGGCGTGTCGATGAGATGTTGGAGGCGGCCGGCGAGTTCCGGCGGATAGCGGGCCGGCCACTTAGCATCGATGAGGCCGATGTCGAGCATGTCGCGGAGGTGCGTCTTGTCTTTGTCGCGAAACGACGTGAGTTTCATCCGCACCAGGGCCTCGAGCGCCAGCACGCGATAGGTTTTGAACGAGACGCTCTCGCCGGCATCGGGCACGGCGGCCACGTATTCCGGCCGCACCTTCTCGCCCGAAAAGATCACGTGGACCGCATCACGCGGGCCGGCGCCAGGGCCGTCGAGAAACATGTCGATGCCAGCGACGCGGCGGTGGGTGAAGCCGGCCTTCGCGAGCGCCTCGGTGGCCCGGCCGAGATCCTCGCGACGCAGGACGAGATCCACGTCCTGCGTAAACCGCACGGCCGCCTCGTCCACCTGCTCCACCCAGGCCATCACCGCGTTGCCGCCGATCACGGCGTAGGGGATGCCCGCGGCCTCCAGGGCCGCCGTCGACCGCAGCAGCCGATCGCGAACCTTTTCCACGGCACGCTCCAATCGGTCGAGGGCCAAGAGACCGTCGTATTCGGGCTGCATGCGGAAGACTCCCAGTGCGAACATGATACGTCGAACTGCTCACGGCCAGCATGCGTGGGCTTGCCGACCGCATTCTGGAATGGGAAAACGGTGACAGTCACCATTTGTCTGGAGACCCCGGCCTTGGACCGGGGCCGTGTCGCGTCCGGCGACCTGCACATGGTGACTGTCACCTTTTTCCCGGGACGGGGGACAAGATTCATGGCAGCGCCAGAAAAGGCGGCCGGCCGCGTGGCCAGCGTGATGCAGGAAGACCGCGTGTTTCCGCCGCCGGCGGAGTTCGCCCGGCGGGCCAGGATCGGCTCGCTGGCCGACTACCAGAAACTCTACGACGAGGCCGCCGCCGACCCGGAGGGCTTCTGGCACTCCCGCGCCCAAGCCCTCCCCTGGCTGAAGCCCTATTCGCAGGTGCTGCACTGGGAGCCGCCCGTCGCAAAGTGGTTCGTCGACGGCCAGACCAACGCCTCGGCCGCATGCCTCGACCACCAGATCGCCGCCGGCCGGGGCGACAAGACGGCGCTCGTCTGGGTGGGTGAGCCGACGGGTGAGCGGCAGACCTTCACCTACCGCGAACTGCACGCCGCGGTCTGCCGGTTCGCCGCCGGCCTCGAGAAGCTCGGCGTGAAGCAGGGCGACGTCGTCTCGATCTACATGCCGATGACGCCCGAGCTCGTGATCGCGATGCTCGCCTGCGCCCGGATCGGCGCCGTGCACTCCGTGATCTTCGGCGGGTTTTCCAGCGAGGCGATCGCCGACCGCAACCACGACGCTCAGGCCGTGGCCGTGATCACCGCCGATGGCGGCTGGCGGCGCGGGGCCCAGCTGCCGCTCAAGAAGAACGTCGATGCCGCCCTCGCCTCGACCGCCAACGGTCCCACGACCGTGAAGCACGTGGTCGTGCTGAAACGCACGGGGCAGCCCTGCGACATGGTGCCGGGCCGCGACGTCTGGTGGCACGACCTCGTGGCCGGAATGCCTGCCGACAAGCCGCCAGCCGCCATGGATTCCGAGGCGCCGCTGTTCATCCTCTACACCAGCGGCTCCACCGGAAAACCCAAGGGCATCAAGCACTCGACCGCCGGCTACGTGCTGTGGGCGAAGACCACGGCCGAGTGGGTTTTTGATCTGCAAGAGGACGACCTCTTCTGGTGCACCGCCGACTGCGGCTGGATCACCGGCCACAGCTACGTCACCTACGGCCCCCTCGCCGCCGGCGCGAGCATCCTCATCTACGAAGGTGCGCCCAACGCCCCGCACGAGGGCCGGTTCTGGGAGATCATCGAGCAGGAGAAGCCGACGATCTTCTACACCGCCCCCACGGCCATCCGCTCGTTCATGAAGTGGGGCCTGCAGCACATCGAGGGCCGCGACCTCTCCAGCCTGCGGCTCCTCGGCAGCGTGGGCGAGGGCATCAATCCCGAGGCCTGGATGTGGTACCACGAGGTGATCGGCGGCAGGCGCTGCCCGATCGTCGACACCTGGTGGCAGACGGAGACGGGCGGGATCATGATGAGCCCGCTGCCCGGCTGCACCCCCACGAAGCCCGGCAGCTGCACGCTGCCGCTGCCCGGCGTGGTGCCGCAGATCGTGGATGCCACCGGCGATCCGGTCGAGCAGGGGGAAGGGGGCTGGCTCGTGATGACGAAGCCCTGGCCCGGGATGCTTCGCGGCATCTGGGGCGACGACGCGCGGTTCGTCGAGACCTACTGGTCGAAGGTGCCGGGCAAGTACCTGGCCGGCGACAACGCCCGGCAGGACAAGGACGGCTACTACTGGATCATGGGGCGGATCGACGACGTGCTCAACGTCGCCGGCCACCGCCTCTCGACGATCGAGATCGAAAGCGCGCTCGTCAGCCACCCGAGCGTGGCCGAGGCGGCGGCCGTCGGCCGGCCGCACGACGTGAAGGGCGAGGCCGTGGCGGTGTTCGTCACGCTCCGCTCCGGCGAGCCTGGCGACGCCCTCAAGGACACCCTGCGAAAGCACGTCCGCCAGCAGATCGGCGCCCTCGCGGCCCCGGACGACATCCACTTCACCGCCACGCTCCCCAAGACCCGCAGCGGCAAGATCATGCGCCGACTGCTGCGGGACATCGCCGCCGGCAAGGAGACCGTCGGCGACACGACCACGCTCGAGGACTACACGGTCCTGGCGAAGCTCCGCGGCGACCAGGAGTAGGGTGGCGCCCATGGCGGGCGTGGGTGAGGAATGCCGGTGAGGGGCTGCCCGTGCTCCCTCTCCCTCTGGGAGAGGGGTCGGGGTGAGGGTGCAGGAACTGGGCGAGGTGGCACTCAAGCTGTGCCAGAACCAAAGCACCCTCACCAGGCCTGCGGCCAGCCTCTCCCAGAGGGAGAGGCGATCATGAGAGCGCCGGCGCCTTCAGCAGGACGCCTGCCGCTGCCTCCTCTCCCTCTGGGAGAGGCGATGTTGAGAGCGCCGGCTCCCTGGGCACGGGCAACCCCGACCCTCCTCGACCGTGACGCAGGGTGTGGCTGGATGCGTTCTATACTTCGGGGTATCCATGACTGACGCTGCGCCTGCCGCCGTGCCCGAACTGCTCGCCCCGGCCGGCGACTGGGACTGCGTCCGCGCGGCGATCGCCAACGGTGCCGACGCCGTCTACTTCGGCCTCGACGCCGGCTTCAACGCCCGGGCCCGGGCGGCCAACTTTCCGCTCGCCGACCTGCCGCGGCTGATGGCGATGCTGCACCGGCACGGCCTCAAGGGCTACGCCACGCTCAACACGCTCGTCTTCGCCGCCGAATGGGCCGAGTTCGATCGGGTGGTCGCGGCCGTGGCCGAGGCGGGCGTCGATGCCGTGCTCGTGCAGGACGTGGGGGCGGCACGGCGGATTCGCGCGACCTGGCCAGGCCTCGCCCTCCACGCCTCCACGCAGATGACGCTCACGAGTGCCGAAACGATCGCGCTGGCTGAGGAGCTCGGCATGGAGCGGGTCGTGGTCGCCCGCGAACTGTCGATCGACGAGATTCTCGCCATCCGCCGGCTCACGCCGATGCCGCTCGAGGTCTTCGTGCACGGCGCCCTGTGCGTCGCCTACTCAGGGCAATGCCTGACGAGCGAGTCGCTCGGCGGCCGCAGCGCCAACCGCGGCCAGTGCGCCCAGGCCTGCCGGCTGCCCTACGACCTGATCTGCGACGGGCGGGACGTCGATCTCGGTGTTCAAAAATACCTGCTGTCGCCCCAGGATCTGGCCGCCTATGCCCTGACGCCGGAGCTGATCGCGGCCGGCGTGTCGTCGTTCAAGATCGAGGGCCGGCTCAAGACGCCGGAGTACGTCGCCAACATCACCAACCACTACCGCCGCGCGATCGACACCGCCGTCGCTGGCCGGCCGGTGGCGTTCACGCCCCGCGAGGTCGAGGAGATGGAACTCTCCTTCTCCCGCGGCTTTTCCCCGGGCTGGCTGCAGGGCTGCGATCACAAGATGCTCGTGCCGGCCACCACGAGCGCGAAGCGGGGCGTGCGGCTTGGGACGGTGGCGGAGGTGCGGCGCGGACGCGTGACAGTCGATCTCGCCCCCGGCATCGCCGGCGGCGTCAAGCGGGGCGACGGCGTGGCCTTCGCCGCCGGCGAAACGAGCGATGACGCGGTGGGCGGCCGTGTCTACGAGGTCTTTGAGGCGGGCCAATCGGTGACCGAGCCCGTGACGGCGGGTCGAGTGGAACTCGCCTTTGGCCGCGACGCCCTCGACCTCGATGTGATCCAGCCAGGCCAGATTGTCTGGAAGACCGACGACCCGCAGCTGACGTCCCGGCTGCGGAAGACATTCTCGACCGACACCCCGCTGCGCCGGCAGCCGGTGGACATGCACGTCACGGCGGCCGCGGGCGAACCCGTTCGGGTCGTCGCCCGCGTCGCTTCAGGAGCCGCCTGCGAGGTGGTCTCCACAGAGCCGGCCCGCGAGGCCACCAAGCATCCCCTCGACGCCGAGACGCTCCGCGACCAGCTCGGCAGGCTCGGCGGCACCCCGTTCGAACTCCGCGGGCTCACGGCCGATATCCAGGGCCGCCCGATGCTCCCCTTCAGCGTGCTCGGCATGCTCCGCCGGGATCTGGTGGCGGCACTCGAAGCGGCGGTGACTCTCCCTCTCCCTCTGGGAGAGGGCCGGGGTGAAGGGGCAGAAAATCCACGACCCGCCCCGGGCACCCTCACCCGGCCTACGGCCACCCTCTCCCAAAGGGAGAGGGACGATTTGGGCGGGCGCACACGCAGCGGAGAAGCCGAGAGTGCGGCGGTGACTCTCCCTCTCCCTCTGGGAGAGGGCCGGGGTGAGGGTGCAGAGAATCAACGCACCGCATCAAGCACCCTCACCCGGCCTGCGGCCACCCTCTCCCAAAAGGAGAGGGAGTTGGATTTCCCCGCGCGCATCCAGGCTGCGGCCACCCTCTCCCGGACGGAGCGAGACCTGGATCTCCCCGCGCTGCACGTGCTCGTCCGCTCGCTCGACCAGCTCCGCGCCGTGCTCGATCTCGGCGAGCGGAGCCTCGCCGCCGACTTCGCCGACATCCGCCAGTATCGCGAGGCCGTCGCTACCTGCCGGGCGGCGGCCGCGACGATCCTGCTGGCCACGCCGCGGATCCAGAAACCCGACGAGCTCGGCATCTTCCGCCTCCTGGCCAAGCAGGAGCCGGACGGCATTCTCGTCCGCAACTGGGCCGGGCTGCGGTTCTTTCGCGATCTCGGCCTGCCGGTCGTCGGCGACTTCTCGCTCAACGTCACCAACGAACACACCGCCGCGTTCTTCGTGACCGCCGGCTGCTCGCGGCTGACGGCCTCCTACGACCTCAACCGCGAGCAGCTGCTGGCTCTCACAGCGGCGACGACGCCGGCCTGGCTCGAGGTGGTGATCCATCAGCACATGCCGATGTTTCACATGGAGCACTGCGTGTTCTGCGCCGTCCTCTCTCCCGGCACCAACAAGACCAACTGCGGCCGGCCCTGCGACGAGCACGCGGTCAAACTCCGCGACCGGATCGGCGTCGAGCACCCGCTCACGGCCGACGTGGGCTGCCGCAACACCCTCTGGAGTGCGGTGCCCCAGAGCGGCGCCGAGGTCGTGCCCGCCCTGCTCGGCCGCGGCGTGCGGCACTTCCGCATCGAGCTGCTCGAGGAATCGGCCGCCGACATCGGGCGGATCGTGGCCGCCTACCGAGACCTGCTCGCCGGCCGCACGACGGGCCGCGAGGTCTGGAAGGCCCTCAACGCGGCCAACCGCGTGGGTGTGACGCGGGGCACGCTGGAAGAGAACCGCAACCCGCTCGCGTTGCTGTGAGATTTTCAAGCGGCGGTCAAAGACCGTCGGACGCTTTTCAGTAGCGGTGGTCTCCGACCGTCGAAAAACGACGTCATTCGTCTTATACGTGATCCTCGCGCACCGTCGGCTGTGGCCCCGATGGTGGAACGGACATCGGGCGCGACATGGATCCAAAAGCCCCCGGCGGGAGCCGGGGGGTGACGGGGTGCCCCGCGGATTTTCGCGGAACCCGGGAAGGCGATCCACAGGCCCACGGAGTGGACCGCGTCACCCCCGGGCTTCCGCCCGGGGCTTTCGGGGAGCAACGTGCGGAGATCAAGGGTGTGCCGTATCAGGCATCGACGGTCGGAGACCGCTGCTACGGCAGGAAAACGAACCGGCCCGGGGCGGCGGGAGCCGACCCGGGCCGGGGTTAGACGCGTGCCGTCAGGCGACGATCACTTGCTCATCTTGGTGAGCGTCTCGATCATCGGGGTCACGACCGGGCCGAGAACGTCCCGGACGCCCGGGATCGCCATCACCTTCTCGACGATCTTGCCGAGCAGGCCGAGGTTGTTGGCGATCACCTTGGCGAAAGCCGGCTTCTCGTCGGCCGGCAGCTTGTCCGCCTCCGCCTCGAGCGTGGTGAGCATCGGGCCGAACTTCTCGAACTCCGGCAGGGCCGCCTTGGCCGAAGCCTCGTCCGTCACCCCGCCGAGGGCCTTCGTCAGGCCGGTGAACAGGCCGCCCGCCACCTTGCCCGCCTCGAGGAACTTCGGGTCGATCGCGATCGTCTCCGTGACGGTGTCGATCAGATCCTTGCCCGCCTTCTCGATGACCTCGGTGCGATCCACGGTGACCGGGCCCTTCTTGGCGACGTCCTCGCGAACGGCGACCACGCCATCCTGGGCCTTCTTCTGGTTCTGGTTCCAGAGGTAATAGCCGACGCCCAGCGCCCCGAGCACGAGCAGCGGCAGGAGCCAGCCGGGCATGCCGGCCTTCTCCGCTCCGTGCGCGTGGCCGTGGCTGCGGGCCGGCTCGCTCGGCCGGCCGCCGCCCGAGACGGCACCGAGGGCGAGGTCGGGCAGCGAGAAGCCCTTCGGCAAGCCGCCGCGAATGTTCGCCGACTGCTCGGAGAAGAGCCGCGAGATGCCGGCCGCGTCGGGCTTGCCGGTGAACTGCTTGGCCACCATGCCGAGCACGATCGGCGCCAGGTAGGTGAGCAGCGTCTTCATGATGCCCGGCTGCATGCCGGCGAACGACGCCAGCGCGCCCACGAGGCTCGACAGGTTGTTACCGCCACCGCCGCCGAGCAGCGAGCCGAGGAGGTTGCCGCCCAGGCTGCCGAGGCCCGAGGCCTGGCTGCCGCCGAGCGCGCCGGCGAGGTTGCCGAGCATGCCGAGGTCGAGGCCGCCCATCGCCTTGGCGAGCTGGTCGGCGCCGCTGTTCGTCGAAGCCAGCTTCGAGAACACGTTGAGCAGGGCCGGCACCGCCGCGGTGGTGGCCGTCTTCGTCTGCGCCTCGTTGGCACCGATGAGGCCGCCGAGCTTGCCGAGCACGTCGCCCGACGAAAGCTGGCCGGCAATGAGGTCAACAAGATTCATCACTCGTCTCCAGAAGAAAGGGAAGGAACAAGAAACCAGAAAATCACACTGTGAATCGACACGGTCGGCTATTTTCCCGTCTTCCCTGACGAGTGGCCCGGGGGCCCGCCATCCGCCGAGTCTCGATCGACTCGACGTCCCTGGACAGATCGGTGGTTGTATTGTTCATCCCGGGGAGCCGCAAGGAACGGGCGTTTCCGCCGCCGGCCAGGTGGCCCGCCCGGGGACGGATCACCAATAGATGTAGTGCAGGAACCGCTCGCGGTCGGCCTTCGGCAGGTCGTCGATCCGCGGCACCACCCAGCGGTTCTCCTCCGTGTCCACGAGCATCTTGCCGGCGCTGCCGAAGTCGCTGACCTGGCTCTGGGTCCAACGGGCGGTGAACGTCCGCCGTCCCACGTCGCTCTCGACGTCGAAGTCGAGGTAGCCGTGGGCGAGCTTCACGTCGTGCACCCGGCGGATCGACCGCACGAGCGCCCGGCGGCGCAGCGCCGCGCGGACCACCTCCCGATCCGCCTCCGGCCAGCCGCCGAGATCGCGAAGCATCCCGATCTCGATCTCCTCACCCACCTCGCTCCACCCGCGCACCGAGAGATAGCCCTCGGGATGCGAGGCGGGAAACGTGCGCACGACGAACAAGCCCGCGGCCTCGGCCGCCGTGCCATCGGCCGCCCACAGCTCGATCCGCTCCTGCGGACCGATGCGGAAGCGATGCACGGCCGGATCGAGCCACACGATCCCGGCGGGCGGCGGCGTGGCGGCCTCGACGGCCGCGGGTTCGCGGGCGGTCTCGTCCTCGACCAAGAGCGTGTCCACCGTAGGCTGCTTCGAGACCTGCGTCTGGATGCGGACGAGCCGGGCGTAGATGCCGTCGGCGGCCAAGAGCTCCGCGTGCGTGCCCTGCTCGACCAGCCGGCCGCGATCGAAGGCCAGGATCCGGTCGGCGTTGCGGAGCGTGGAGAGCCGATGGGCGATGGCGATCGTCGTCCGGCCCTTCACGAGCACGGCGAGGGCCTCCTGGATGCTCTTCTCGGCCTCGGCGTCGATGTTGCTCGTGGCCTCGTCGAGCACGAGCACCCGCGGGTCGTAGAGCAGGGTGCGGGCGATCGAGAGCCGCTGCTTCTCGCCGCCGGAGAGCCCGGCGCCGTGCTCGCCGAGGAGCGTCTCGTAGGCCAGCGGCTGCCGGCAGAGGAAGTCGTGGGCGCCGGCCGCCTTGGCCGCGGCCAGGCCCTCCTCGATCGTCGCCTGGGGCCGGCCGTAGGCGAGGTTCTTCCAGATCGTGCCCCGGAAGAGGAACGAATCCTGGAACACGATGCCCAGCTTCTCCCGCAGATCGCGCATCGCGAGGTCGCGGATGTCGTGGCCGTCCACGAGGATCCGCCCTTCCTGCACGTCGTGGAACCGGGCGAGCAGGCTGACGAGCGTGGTCTTGCCGGACCCGGAGCGGCCGACGATCCCGACCATCTCCCCCGGGGCCACCGTGAACGAGACGTCGTGCAGCACCGGCTGGTTGCGGTCGTAGCCGAAGGTCACGTTCTCGAAGCGGATCTCGCCGCGGACGTCGCTCCACGGCTCGGGCACCGCCGGCTCGGCGATCAGGGCCGGCGTGTCGAGCAGTTCGAGCACCCGCTTGCTGCCCGAGAGGAAGCTCGTCAGCCAGGTGGTGAAGTTCGAGAGCGCCCCGAGCGGCGCGTAGAACATCGCCAGGTAGGCGAGGAAGGCGATCAGCTGGCCGAGCGTCATGCTGCCGCCGATCACGTCGCGGCCGCCGACGTACCACACGATCAGGCCGCCGAGCCCGAACACGATCTGCATCGATGCGGCGTAGGTCGTGTTCGTGTGCTCGACCCATTCCCGCCACCGCCGCAGATGGTCGCTGGCCCCGTGGAAGCGGTCGCTCTCCCGCGGCTCCTGAGCGAAGGCCTTCACGACGCGGATCCCGGAGAGCATCCCCGAAAGCGTCGCCATCTGCTTGCTGGAGGCGTCCCAGAGGCGGTAGTGCCGCGGGTAGACGTGCCGCCAGAAGATCCACGAGCCGAGGATCACCAGCGGCACCGGGATCAGCGTGTAGACCGCGAGCTTGGGGTTGATCCACACGAGCATCGCCCCCACGCCCACGAGCTGCACGATCTGGAGCAGGAAGCCGCCGGTGATCTGATGCATCAGCCCGTGGAGCACCTCGCTGTCGTGGGCCACGCGGCTGATCATCGAGCCGACCTGGTGCCGGTCGTAGTAGGCGACCGACAGGCTCTGCAGTTTCCGCACCATCTCGTCGCGAAGCGTGGCCGTCAGGCCGGTGCCGATCGCCGTCGCCAGCCGCCCCTTGAGCACGCCGACCACCGAGAGCAGGATCCGCGAGAAGGCCAGCGCCAGCACGACCACGAGCAATGCCGTGCGGAAATCGGGCACGGCCGCCCCGGCATCCGCCGCGCCGTCCCGAGCCCGGGCCGAAAGAATCTCGTCCACCATGTATTGCTGGAGCTTCGGCGGCACGAGTTCCGCGACGACCCCCAGCAGCGTCAGCCCGCAGAGCAGGATCGCACCCTTCGTGTAGGGAGCGAGCAGCTCACCCACGCGGCGCAGGATCTGCCCCTTCTGCATGCACCGCGGGCAGGCATCCTCCTGGTTCGCCAGCCGCAGGCCGCAGGAGCCGCACCGCGGCGGATCGAGCGGTCCGTCGAGAACCGCGAGGTCGACGGGGCCGCCGGCCGCCAGTGCCTCCCGCGACCGCTCGAGGGCCCGCGAGACCTTGTGGAACCGGTTGGCGAGGGCGTTCGAGTAGCGGACGACGTCGATCCACGCGCCATCCGCCTTCACCTGGAGCGTGCCGCCGCCGAGCCCCGCGGTCGTCCGTACTTCGGAAACCGCAGGCCAATCCACGGCGCGGAGGATGGCGCCGTCGGACTCAGCCCCGATCCGTTCGCGGGTGACCACGAGCCGCTCACGGACGGGCGCGCCGTCGAGGGCCACATCCGTGTCCACGGCCAAGAATGGAGCCGCCGGCGCGTCGGCGGCCGCCCCCGGGACGGGCCGGCGCGGTGACAGGGTGGCTGTCGCACCCGGATGATCTGGGCCTTCGACGGTCGAGGTGGAAATCGCAGTGTCCTTCATGAAGCCCCGCGGGGGCGACCGGCCCCGGGCGCCGGTGAGTTCGAACATCGAATACGCACCACGATACAGCCGGGTTCGCCATCTCGCCTCTCCCTCAGGGAGAGGCCGGCCGCACGCCGGGTGCGGGTGCTTGAGGTGGTGCGCTGATACCCTGCACCCTCACCCCGGCCCTCTCCCAGAGGGAGAGGGAGTTGCTGCAACCGCCCTGCCGAATAGGCGGCGTCGCAGCCGCCGTTTTCTCCGTTCCGCGACGCGTTTCCAGTTTCGGGCCGGCTGTGCCGATAATCGGGGTGGCGCGGGCTGCGCCGGCCGGGAGGCCGGGCCGTTCGCGAACCGCACACGGGAGGTGATTCATGGTCACGACGAAGCTGCCTGCCGGCATCCGGGAAGACATCACGCAGTGCATCGGCCGCACGCCGCTGGTCCGGCTGCGGCGGGTCACCGAGGGCTGCGTGGCCACCGTCGCCGGCAAGATCGAAAACATGAACCCGCTGTGGAGCGTGAAGGACCGGATCGCCTGCGCGATGGTGGATGCCGCCGAGCGCGACGGCCGCATCGGCCCCGACACGGTGATCATCGAGCCCACCAGCGGCAACACCGGCATCGGCCTGGCCTACGTCTGCGCCGCCCGGGGCTACAAGCTGCGGGTCACCATGCCCGAGAGCATGAGCCTCGAGCGCCGCCGGATGCTCAAGGCGCTCGGCGCCGAGCTCGTGCTCACGCCCGCGGCCGAGGGCATGCCCGGCGCCGTCCGGCACGCCGAGGAGATCACCCACTCGAGCAGCCAGTTCTTCATGCCGCAGCAGTTCAAGAATCCCGCCAATCCCGAGGTCCACCGCCGCACGACGGCGGAAGAGATCTGGGCCGACACCGAAGGGCAGGTCGACATCGTCGTCTGCGGCGTGGGCACCGGCGGCACGATCACCGGCGTCGGCGAGGTGCTCAAGGCGAAGAAGCCGGGCCTGAAGGTCGTGGCCGTCGAGCCGGCCAACAGCCCCGTGATCACACAGAAGCTCTCCGGCCAGCCGATCAAGCCGGGCCGACACACGATCCAGGGCATCGGCGCCGGCTTCATCCCCGACATCCTCAACCTCGACATCATCGACGAGGTGGTGAAGGTGGACGACGAGGACGCGATGGAGACGGCCCGGCAGCTCGCCAAGCGGGAGGGGCTGATGTGCGGCATCTCCTGCGGCGCGGCGGCGTGGGGCGCCCTGCAGGTGGCCCGTCGGCCCGAGAACGCCGGCAAGCTCGTGGTCGTCGTGCTCCCCGACCTCGGCGAGCGCTACCTGTCGACGCGACTGTTCCCGGAGTGACCGGCGAAACCTGAGCCGGAGCTCCGGGTCCGGCCGGCGGCGGTCACCGCTGCTGCTGGAACAGCCAGTCGAGCGTGGCGGGATCCCGATAGGCGGGCGTCCACGAGTCGTGCCCCACGCCCGCGTATTCGGTGTACTTCACCCTGCCCTCTGCGGCCCGCACCGCCTCGACCATCGTCCGTGACCGCGCGACCGGCACCGCCTCGTCGGCGGCGCCATGGAAGCACCAGATGGGCAAGGCCCGCAGCTGCGGCGCCGTGGCCTCGTCGCCGCCGCCGCAGATCGGGATCACGGCCGCGAACCGCTCCGGCATCCGCGCGGCCAGATCCCACGATCCGTAGCCCCCCATCGAGAGGCCCGTCAGGTACACGCGGGCCGGATCGACGGGCTCGGCCTGCATGACAGCATCGAGCGCGGCGCCGGCCGCCGCCATGTCCACCGTCATCTCGGGCTTCTGTGGCACGCTCGTCTTGTCGGACCAGTCGATCTCCACCCACTTGTGATCGGTGCGGCACTGTGGCGCGAGGACGAAGCATGGATGCCGGCGCCGGTTCTCCTCCTCCGCCAGCCACGTGGGCAGATACGCAAGCTGCCGGTGGTTGTCATTTCCCCGCTCGCCAGCCCCGTGCAGGAAGAGCACGAGCGGCAGCTTCTGCCCTGGCACGACGGCGGCGGGCCTGAGCAGACGGTACTTGAACACGACCGGCTGGCCTGCCTCGGGCACCGAGACCCTGCGTTCCTCGAACCCGGCGGGCGCGGCTGCGGGGGGCTTCGTCTGCGCGGACGTCATGACCAGCACTCCGACCAGCGGCACCAGCGAACGCCACGCAAGCATCTCATGACTCCACCGGCCCGTCACCGAGTTCCAATTTCACCCGCCGGGGCATCGCCAGTCGGCCCAGCATGCCGACGCTGCCCTTCGGCAGCCCCAGGAACTCGAGCCTCTCGAACCACTGGGCGGCCTCCGTGCCGAGCCTGCCGACCCGCGTGCCGCGGAGGTCGAGGTGCCGCAGGTTCTTGAGCTCCTTGAGCTGCAGCAGGCCCTCGTCGGTGATCGAGCCGCCCGCCAGGTCGAGCACGGCCAGATCCTTGAGCGATTCGGCCCGGAAGCCGAGGAGGATGGCGAACACGTCGTCGGCCGACGCGTTGCGGAGGCGAACGGTGACCAGTTTGTCGGCCACGTGTCCGAAGTCGTCGCCGAACGACTTCCGCAGCCAGTCGGTCTCCTCCATCTCGATCTCGCCGCCGCGCTCGATCGTCTCGGTCGCCACCTCCTGCTGCTGAGCGTAGGCCTCGATCTTCGATGCCAGCCACTCGAGCTTGCTGGCCTTGAACTTCACGTAGTCGTTGGCCTCCTCGAAGGCCTTCTGCAGCCGCACGAATGCGGCCGGGTCGCCGCCCCGATCCGGATGGGCGGCCATCGCCTTGGCGAGGTAGGTCTGCCTGACGTCCTCGAGCGTCAGCGGAGGCCGCAGGCCCAGAATCTCCAGGCACTCAGGCAGGTCGTGGTCGGCGGGTTTGGCGGGCACGGGGGCGGGCATTTGGGGGCTTTGCGCAGGGGGGCGAAAGATCCCAGGGTAAACCGCGGCCGCCGGGCCCGGCAAACCCCGCCCGCCGGGCCGGCTCACCTTGATCGCCGCCGCCGGATTGCCTATTCCCATCATCCTGCCGCGAACCGCGGCATACATGCCAAGGAGGGCGCAGCGATGGACGTCAAGGGAACAGGCTGGCGATACGCGCGCGAGGCGGTGATCGCGGTGGCGATCGTGGGCGGCTGCGTCGCCTGGCGGTGGCTCGCCGGGG
This sequence comes from Pirellulales bacterium, assembly GCA_044344765.1. GTDB lineage: Bacteria > Planctomycetota > Planctomycetia > Pirellulales > UBA1268 > QWPN01. The sequence goes on from JBIJCJ010000011.1 coordinate 20,048, forward strand.
GTACGCATGCCGATGCCGGACCGCCCGCCACGAAACCGCGGCCCACGGCGGCCAAGCCGGTGACACCGCCCCCCGGCACGAAGCCGGTGGCCCTCGTCAACGGTTTCGAGATCACGCACGACCAGCTCGCCGCCGAATGCCTCGCGCGGCACGGCACGACGGTCCTGGAGACGATCGTCAACCGCCAGCTCATCGAGCAGGCGTGCCGCCAGGCCGGCATCAGCATCTCGGCCCAGGACGTGGACGCGGAGATCGACGCCATGTCGCGCCGCTTCAACGTGCCCAAGGACAAGTACATCGAGCTCATCCAGCGGGAGCGGGGAGTGACGGCACGGCAGTATGCCGACGACATCGTCTGGCCGATGCTCGCCCTGCGGCGGCTCTCGGCAAGCACCGCCGAGCCTTCGGCCGAACAGATCCAGCAGGCCTTCGAGAAGCAGTTCGGCCCGGCCGTGAAGGCGAGGATCATCGTCACCCGCACCCGCAAGGAGGCCGACGATCTCCGCGCCCGGGCGGTGGCCGCTCCCGACGACTTTCCGGGCCTCGCCCGCCGCCACTCGGTCGACGTGGGCAGCGCCAGCGCCGACGGCTGGGTGCAGCCGATCCGGCTCCACTCCGGTGAGCCGCAGTTCGATCACGCCGCCTTCGCGCTCCAGCCGGGCCAGATCTCGCCGGTGATCCAGGTCGCCGACCAGTTCATCATCATCAAGTGCGAGGGCCACCTGCCGGCCGCGGGCGTGAAGCTCGACGCCGTCCGCCAGCATCTGGCCGCCGACCTGCGCGACGCGAAGAGCCGCCAGGCCTCCGGCGAGGTGTTCCGCCGCATCCAGGACGCCGCCAAGGTGGAGAACGTGTTCAACGATCCCGCCAAGGCGGCGGCCCGCCCCGGCGTGGCCGCGCTGGTCAACGGCCAGCCCGTCGCCCTCGAGCAGGTGCGGTCGGTGTGCCTCGAGCGGCATGGCACGGACGTGCTCGAGATCCTCATCACCCGCCGGCTCATCGAGCAGGCCCTCGGGCGGGAGCGGCAGCAGGTCGTGCAGGCCGACGTCGACGCCGAGATCGCCCGCGCCGCGGAGTCGATGGGCTTCAAGCGGCCCGACGGCAAGGCCGACCCGGAAGCCTGGCTCAAGCACGTCACCAGCTCGGAAAAGGTGCCGCTGCGGCACTACCTCGAGGACGTCGTCTGGCCGACCGTGGCTCTGAAGAAGCTCGTCGGCAGCGTGCCGGTGCTCCAGGACGACCTCGACAAGGCGTTCGCCGCCACCTTCGGCCCGCGGTCGAAGTGCCGGGTCATCGTGCTCGACAACCAGCGCCGGGCCCAGGAGGTGTGGCAGCTGGCGCGGCAGAATCCCACTCTCGAGAACATCGGCAACCTCGCCGAGACCTACTCGGTCGATCCGACGACGAAGTCGCTGCGCGGCGAGGTGCCGCCGATCCGTCGCTGGGGCGGCCAGCCGGCCCTGGAGCGGGAGGCCTTTGCCCTCAAGCCGGGCGAACTGTCGGGCGTGGTGCAGGTTGCCGACCGGTTCATGGTGCTCTTCTGCGAGGGCTACACGGAGCCCGCCCAGGTATCGTCGGCGGAGGTCCGCGACGAACTACACGCCGACCTCTTCGAGAAGAAGCAGCGGATCGAGTTGGCCCGCTACTTCACCCACCTCCGGGAGTCGGCCACGATCGACAATCTGCTCGCCGGCACGAGCCAGTCACCCACGCGGCCGAACGCCGCGGCCGGCCAGCCGGGCAAGGGCCTGCCCGGCTCGACGCTCAGCCGTGCCGACGCGGAGGACCTCGCGAAGCCGCGGGCCGGCTCCGTGAAGCAGCCGAGCGGCTCGGGCGTGGTTCCCACCTCGCTCACCGCCCCGGTGCGGTAGCGATTGCTGCCGCGCGGTAACTCATACGGCTCACACTTGATCCTCGCGCGCCGTCGGCTTTGACGCCGATGGTGGCGGATGCCCGATGCCGGGAAGCCCGAGGCGCGAGCCGAGGGAATACGGATCCGTTTCCGGTGAAGCGACGCGCATTCCCTCACCTCACGGTTCGGGCTTCCCGGCAACCCGGCACGACGGTCGGAGCCCGCCAGCACCGATGGTGACGCAACCGAGCTCGACTGTCGGAGACCGCCAGCACCGATGGTGGCGGATGCCCGATGCCGGGAAGCCCGAGGCGCGAGCCGAGGGAATACGGATCCGTTTCCGGTGAAGCGACGCGTATTCCCTCACCTCACGGTTCGGGCTTCCCGGCAACCCGGCACGACGGTCGGAGCCCGCCGCTCCGGTTCCGGCGGAGTCAACGTCCGGGGACGGGGCATGGGCAGCCCCGACCTACGCCTCGACAGCCGCGGGCGTCACTCCAGCTCGGGCAGCATCGCCTCGGCGGCGGCCGCCTCGCGGAGCTTCTCGAGCGCCTTGGCCTCGATCTGCCGCACCCGCTCCTTCGTCACGCCCAGGGCTGAGCCGACCTCCTTCAGGGTCTGCGGCTCGCGCTCGTGGTCGAGGCCGTAGCGACGGATGATGATCGTCTGCTCCCGCTGATCGAGGCGGTCGAGGAACTTGCTCACCTGCTGCAGCCGGTCGCTGGCGGCCAGCCGCTGCTGGTATTCGTCGGCCCGTCGGTCGGTCGCGGTCTGGAGCATCTCCATGTCGGCCGCCCGGAAGCGGTCGCGACGGCGATGCTCGTCGGGGATCGTGCGGGCGTAGTTCTTCATGATCGCCCACGACGCATACGTGCTGAACTTGTTGCCGCGGGCGTAGTCGAACTTCTCCACCGCGCGGATCAGCGACATGTTGCCGTCGCTGACCAGGTCGAAGAAGCTGTCGCCGGGCGACACCCGCCGCTTGGCGATCGACACCACCAGTCGCAGGTTCGACCGCACGATGCGGTTCTTGAGCTCGACGATCTCGTCGTAGAGCCGCTCGATCTGGTCCATCAGCCGGGCATTGGGCCGCTCGGGGTCGAGCTGGTCCCGGAGCTGCGCCGCCTTGTGCTTGAGGTAGTTGAACTTGCGGAACAGCCACACCTCCTGCTCGCGGGTGAGCAGCGGCACCTCGTAGAGGCTCGCCAGGTAGGCGGGCAGGCCGCTCGGGCGCCGCACCTTCTTCACCTCGACCGGGCCGGGGAACGGCTGGTTGACCACCTTCTCGGCGCTGGCCCGCGAGAACAGGGCGTTGGGCATGAAGTCGAGGGGCAGCTGGCGGATGTGCTCGGCACGCTGGCCGAGGATCACCCGGTAGATGCTCGCCTTCGAGCGGTGATACCGCCGGGCGATCGACTCCACCGGCTCGCCGTGGAGGTGATGCTGATAGATCCGCGCGCAGCTCTCCGGACGCAGGCGGCCGTCGGCGACCGGGAACACGGCCGTCTCGGGATGCTCCTGATCGTGCCGCTTGAGCGTGTAGCGGATCGTCTCCACGCTGCGGCCGAGCCGCTCGGCGATGCGGCGGTGGACGTCTGCCGGGCAGGCACCGGCCAATGCCAGCCGCCGCGCCCAGCCGACGATCTTCTCGTGTTCCTCGTCGGAGAGCTGGCTGAAGCGGCTGCCCCGCTCGATCCGCAGAGGATTCGAGGCGATGAACCGCTCCACGGCGCTGGCCAGGAAGCCGACCCGCCTCCGGCCGCCCACCTCGTAGCGTTGGGCGACGAGACCGTGATCACGCCACCGGGAGATCGTCTTCGTGGAGACGTTGAACCGCCGGGCGAGATCCTCGATGGAGAGCACCTGCTCGTGGGGCGGCACGCCCGCAACCGTGCCCGCATGGACGGGATCGCCACCCGCGGTGGCATCGAACAACCGCACGCTCTGCACCGAATCACTGGTACGCATGGTTTCCTCCGCGTCGGCCGATCCTTGCCGACAGGTACTTGAAGACGAAAGAACTCCGGGGACATCCTTGACCCCGTCCATCCGTGTTTCAGGACGCCCAAGTTATACGGTGGCCGTCCAACGCCGGTTCACGGACGCCGGCGGACTCTTGAGTGTTTTTCGCCCGCATCCCCCACCCGGCCGACGATTCCGCAGACGCTCCACGGCGCAACCCCCTGCAACGCTTCGGGTTGTGGCTCGAAAGGGGGCTTGACGAGTTTCTCATTCCGGAGTCTGGACACCGTGCACGTCCTTTGAAAATTGGGGGATTGTAGGGGCGGACACTTGGTATTGGGGCGCATTCTGCCGATCACCTCCCCAGGAGATCTGCCGAGCAGGGAGAGCGGACGAATGATGCGGGCATGCACGGCGGGCGGCTGGCTGATGGCACTGCTCCTCGCCTGCGCGGCGGCCGCCGATGAGACGGATTCCCCGCGGCCGGAGCCGGAGCCGACCGAGCCAAACGCGACGAGGGTGCGGCTCGATCTGGACGTCCGCGGCGAGCTGTTCGCGCCCGCGGGCCGGGATGCCGCCCCGGTTCGACAGCCGATCACCGTCGAAGCCCGGTTCGATTTCACCGAGCAGCCGGTCACCGCGGGCGAGGCGGCTGCCAGCCGCATCTATAAAGAGGCCCGGGCGGTGGTTCGCGTCGACGGGCAAGCCGACGAGATCGTCCTGCCGGCCGACGCCCGCCGGATCGAGGTCGCCCTCCGCGGCACCACGCCTGTGCCCTACCTCGCGGACGGATTCCTCTCGCGTGCGGAAGCAGACCTCCTCGACACGCCCTGCGACTCCCTGCTCCTCGACCGCCTCCTGCCCGCCGACGCTGTCGCCGTGGGAGCGAAGTGGACGGTGCCGGCGGACGCCGCGGCCGGCATGCTCGCGATCGACACCATCGAATCGGGAAACCTGGAAGCCGAACTGACCGCCGTCGAGGACGACCTGGCGACGGTGCGGCTCACCGGCATCCTCGATGGCGCGGTCGATGGCGTTCCCACGCACCTCACGATCGAAGGCGATTGCACCGCCACGATCGCCGCGGCCGACGGCGACACGGCGACCTGGCGGCTGGTCACCGTGCGGGTCGCGGCCCTCACGCTTCGCGAGCGCCGCCAGGCCAGCCACGTCGCCCCGGGCTTCGAGGTCGAGGCGCGGGTGGCCGTCGCCCGACAGCCCGTCGCCCCCGACACCGGAGAGGAATCCGTCGCGGCCGCAGCCGACGCGCCATCCGGCCGGCGCCGGGGCACCGGTCGGCCCGGGCTCGTTTGGCATCCGTCCCGCGACGGCGGCTACGACCTCGTGTGCGATGCCCGCTGGCGGGTGGTGGAGGACGGCCCCACGGGCCTTGTGCTCCGGCTGGTGGACCGCGGAGCGCTCGCCGGCCAGTGCTCTTTGACCATGCTGCCGCGGAGCGACGCCCTCGCTCCCCCGACGATCGCCGAGGTGCAACGCGACATCGAGCGGTCGCTCGCCGGCCAATTCGGCCGGTTCGAGAGCGCGTCGGAAGCGACCCGCAGCGACGGCGTGCGGATCGTCCGCGTGGTGTCGGAGGGAACGGCGGAAAACCTTCCCTTCCGCTGGATCCACCACGTGCTCACCGATGCCCATGGCCGGCGGGCCGCGGCGACCTTCATGCTCCAGGCCTCCGCCGCCCAGCGGTTCGCCGCGGCCGACCGCGAGCTCGTGGACGGCCTGGCCTTTCCGGAGGCTTCCGCACCGTCCGCCGCCCAGCCTGCCGGCCCCACGCCCACCGCATCCGCCGACCGCGCGGCACGGCTGCCGCGCGAAACCGTGACGCCTTGACGCTGCCCCCCGCGGCTGGGATCATCTGGGACTGCCGTTGACGAGCGTTCCCCGCCGAAAGGTGGGAGCGGCTCGACATTTCCAAGAGGAGCGCCGCCGGCCCGACGTGCGAAGAAACGCGAGTTCTTCCCGGCCGCCGGAGCCCATCCGCGTCCGGAGTCGTGAGCCATCGAAAAGCAGCATCGCATCAACGAGCAGATCCGCATCACGCCGATCCGCGTGATCTCGGCGGAGGGCGGCCAGCTCGGGATCATTTCCACCGAGCAGGCCTTGAATCTCGCGCGTGAGGCCGGCCTCGACCTCGTCGAGGTGGCGCCGAACGAGAAGCCGCCCGTCTGCCGAATCATGGACTTCGGCAAGTTCAAGTACCAGCAGAAAAAGAAACTTCACAAGACCCACGTCCACCACACGAAGATCAAGGAGATCCGCCTGCGGCCCAAGACCGGGGAGCACGACATCGAGTTCAAGGTGAATCAGGCCAAGGGGTTCCTGATGCACAAGGACAAGGTGATCGTCTCGGTCGTGTTCCGCGGACGGGAACTGGCCCACATCGACGAGGGGCAGCGGGTGATGAAAAACATTCTCACGCACCTCGATCCGGTCGGCAAAGTCGAATCACCGCCCCAGCAGATGGGCCGCCGGCTCGTGTGCACGCTGGCGCCCAAGTAAGTTCCCCGCAGCCAAAGATCCGGAAAACAATTCGAAAAGGAGATTCCGATGCCGAAGCAGAAGACCCACAAGGGCGTAAAAAAGCGTTTCCGGATCACCGCCAAGGGCAAGGTGAAGCACCGCCGCGCGGGCACGAGCCACCTTCAGGTGCGGCTCACCAACAAGCGAAAGCGCAACCTCCGCGGCACCGGCGTGCTGGCGAAGGCCGACACCCTCAAGATCCACGAGGCGCTCGGAAAGTACAGCTACTAGCTTTCATCGCAGGCCGCCCGTTCCCTGCCCCCTGCCGGCTCCTTGTCGGACGGGGAGGCGAGGGGATCGGCGTGAGGATGCGGACTGTCTTGGCCGAGGAACGCAAGGCCAAGACACGGACCTTCGCCAGCGACGCAACTCATGCCGTCCCCGGCCCGCTTGGGCTGGTTGATGCCTTGAGTTTCGAAACCGTTCACCCCGGAGCGTCCGGAACCGGGAAACAGAGACACCCCTTGCATTTCCCCAGATTCAAGCGAAATTTGTCGATCCATTCCCCCTGACCGTCCAGAAGGTTCCCGCCCATGCGTACCAAGAGCGTCGTTCCCCGTCTTCGCGCCAAGAAGCGGCTGTTCAAGCGAGTGAAGGGCTCGGTAGGCGGCCGGCGTCGCCTGCTACGGACAGCCAAGGAATCGATCCTCCGGGCCGGCGTCTACGCTCACCGCGACCGGCGCCGCAAGAAGCGCGACTTCCGCCGGCTGTGGATCGTGCGGATCAACGCCGCCGTCCGCGAGCGTGGGCTCCGCTACAGCCAGTTCATCGCCGGCCTCGAGAAGATCGGCTGCGAGCTCGATCGCCGCACGCTGGCCGAGATGGCGGTCGTCGATCCCACCGGCTTCGACGCGGTGGCCGCCGCCGTTCGCCAGGCCCTCGGGCTGCCGGAGCCGGCCGCGGTCGCGTGACGCCGTGACAGCCGTCCCGCTCGCCACGTTCCTCGCCGAACTGGAATCGCTGCGATCCGACGCGGCCGCCGCCCTGGCCGCGGCCGCCGACGCCACGGCCCTCGAGGCTGCCCGCGTCGAGTTCGTCGGCGCCCGGGCAGGCAGGCTGAAGGCGATCCAGAAACTGCTCGGCAGTCTCGCCGCCGACGACAAGCCCGCCGGTGGCCGGCACTTCAACGACACGAAGACGGCGATCGCCGAACTGCTCGCCACCGCCCAGGGCCGGCTCACGGCCGCAGCGGACGGCGACGAGGCCGCCGGCATCGATGTCACGCTGCCCGGCGAGCGCGTGCCGCTGGGCCACTTCCACCCGCTCACGCAGACCATCCGCCGGGTGCAGGAGATCATGGGCCGCCTCGGCTTCGAGAGCTTGGACGGGCCCGAGGTCGAGGACCAGTGGCACAACTTCGAGGCCCTCGCCATCCCCGCCGAGCATCCCGCCCGCGACCCGCTCGACAACTTCTACCTCGCCGTCGCCCGTGGCTCCGACCCGCTCCTGCTCCGTTCGCAGACGAGCACGGTGCAGATCCGCGTCATGGAAAACCGCGAGCCGCCGCTGCGGATCGTGTCGCTGGGCCGCGTCTATCGGCCCGACACCGCCGACGCCACCCACTATCCGATGTTCCATCAGGTGGAGGGCCTGCTCATCGAGCCCGGCACCACCATGGCCCACCTCAAGAGCGTGCTGCGGCTGTTCGCCTCGAGCTTCCTGGGGGGCGACGTGCACGTGCGGTTTCGCCCCTCGTTCTTCCCCTTCACGGAGCCGAGCGTCGAGGTCGACATGGAGTGGGGCGGCCGCTGGATCGAGATGGGCGGCGCCGGGATGGTCGATCCCGCCGTGCTCGAGGCGGTGGGCTACGACCCGGACCAGGTCTCGGGCTTCGCCTTCGGCCTCGGCGTGGAGCGGATCGCCGCGCGGCGCTACGGCGTCGCCGACATCCGCGACTTCTACCGCAACGACGTCCGCTTCCTGAGGCAGTTCTGAAGCGATGATCATCTCCAAGAACTGGCTCGCCGACTACGTGCAGTTTCCGGGCACGACCGCCGACCTCGTCGAGCGGCTGCTGATGGCCGGGCTGAACCATGAGTCGACCACGGCCGTGGGCGACGACGAGGCGGTGGAGATCGAGGTCACGAGCAATCGGCCCGACTGCCTCGGCCACATCGGCGTGGCCCGCGAGGCGGCGCTGCTCTGCGGGCGGCCGCTGCACGTGCCCGACCCGCGGCCCCTGGAAGGGTCCACGCTCGCCGCGCGGAGCGTGGCCGTCGAGATCCAGGCCGGCGACATCTGCCCCTTCTACACCGCCCGCGTGATCCGCGGCGCGCGGGTCGGCCCCAGCCCGCGGTGGCTCGTCGAGCGGCTGCGGACGGTGGGCGTGGCGAGCGTCAACAACGTGGTGGACGTGACCAACTACGTGATGCTCGAGGCGGGACAGCCGCTCCACGCCTTCGACCTCGCGAAGCTGCGCGGCGGCCGGATCGTGGTCCGCCGGGCCGTGGCCGGCGAGCCCTTCCTGGCGATCAACCACAAGACCTACGAGCTGACCGACCGGATGTGCGTGATCGCCGACGCGGAGCGGCCGGTGGCGCTCGCCGGCGTGATGGGGGGCGCCGACACGGAGATCACCTCCGCCACGACCGACATCCTCATCGAGTCGGCGCAGTTCGCGCCGCTGCCGGTGCGGGCCGCGGCCCGCGGCCTGGTGCTGGCGAGCGGTTCTTCCTACCGCTTCGAGCGCGGCCCCGATCCGGCGATGGTCGATTGGGCCAGCCGCCGGGCGGCGGCCATGATCCTCGAACTGGCCGGCGGCACCCTCGAAACCGGGGTCGTCGAGGCGGGCCGACTGGCGTGCGCACCGGCCCTGATCCCGCTCGCTCCCGAGCGGGTCGCGGAGGTGCTCGGCATCGATGTGCCGCCGCAGCGCCAGCGGGCGATCCTCACGGGCCTCGGCTTCGTCGCCGATCCGCAGGCGCCGCAGCGGTGGCGGGCGCCGACCTGGCGTCGGGACGCCTGGCGGGAGATCGACCTCGTCGAGGAGATCGCCCGCATCGAAGGCTATGACCGCGTGCCCGAAAACGTGGCCATCCCGGCCCGGCCGGTGGAGTGGTCGAACCGCGAGCGGACGATCCGCGCGGCGGGCGAGGTGATGGTGGCCGCCGGTTTCTGCGAGGCCATGACCCGCAGCGTCGTGGCCGCGCCGCTCGAGGAGACGGCCAGCCCTTGGGGCGCGGCGGAGCCGCTCGTCATCTCGCCGCCTCTGGTCCGCGGGGCCGACCGCCTGCGACGCACGCTCCTGCCGAGCCTCCTCGAAGCCCTGGCCGGCAACGTGGCCGTGGGCACGGCCGACGCCGACCTCTTCGAAATCGCCCGCGGCTATCTGGCGCGACCGGCCGCCGACTCGGCGCCGAGTCCGGCGGAAGAACCGCTCCTGCTCGGCTGCGTCGCCGGCGGCGGATTCTTCCGGGGCAAGGGATTGGCCGAGGCCGTCCTCGCCCGGCTCGGCATCGACGAGCGTTCGACCGCGGCCAGCGTCGCCTACCGACCGCTGGACCTCGATCTCTTCGCCCGCGGCCGCTGCGCGGAGATCGTGCTCTCGCGGCCGGGCCATGCGTGCTGCCGCGTGGGCGTCGTCGGCGAGGCCGCTCCGGCCCAGCTCCGCCGCCACGCGCTCGACGCCCCGCTCGTGCTCCTCGAGCTGCGGCTCGACGGGCTGACGTTCGCGGTGGACGGCACGGTGGCCCTCGAACGCCCCAGCGACTTTCCCGCCGTGGAGCGCGACATCAACCTCGTGGTGGCCGCCGACGTGCCCTGGGGACGCGTGCAAGCGACGATCCGTGCCGCCGCGGGCGGCCTGCTCGACGACTGCCGCCTGGTGCAGGTCTGGGAAGACGCCGACCGCCTGGGCGCGGGACGGAAGAGTTTTCTCGTCGCCCTCCGCCTGCGAAGCGATGCGGGGACGCTCTCGGGCGAAGAGGCCGCACGGACGATCGACGCGATCGTCGCCGCCTGCCACCGCGAGATCGGCGCCGAACTGCGTCGCTAAAGCCCGCCGCGTCACGCCGGCCGGCTATCGTGCCACCTCTCCGTTTGGGAGCCCAGAGGGAGAGGGTCTGGTCATGAATCGGCTCTCTCGCGGTCTCGCTGCCGGCTCATCAACGCCTGCTCCCGCCGCCCCTTGACGCGCCCCCCCCCCCGGTACCGTACGCTCCTCCCGGCAGCCCACTCCCCAGCCGGCGGGTGTACCGCCTCTGTCCGCCCCGCCTCCCACCAGGAGCTCCACCATGTCTCCCCGCCGTCACGGGCCGGCTCGCCCATTCACGCTCTTCGCGCGGCTGTTCTCCGCGGATGCTGAAACCGGCCGCAAGCGCCGCCGATCGCGAACGCTTTCCGCCCGCTGCGGCCTCCGGCTCGAAGCCCTCGAATCTCGGGCCATGCTCTCCTCGATGCCGTTCATCGCCACCCTGGCGGATGAACTCGCCTCGAAGACCGCCAGCCTCGTCACCGTGCACGGCCGCTACGGCAACAACGCCCTCAATGGCGATTGGGAGCTCGGGCTTACGAGCAACACCAGCGCCCCGCCGCAGAGACAACTCAATCGCACCTGGAACAGCGGCACGAGCGTCCCGTTCACGTTCACCTTCACGAACACACGCTCCGACGCGTTCACAAACCTACTCGACGCCTCCTTCTCAATCGGCGGAACCAGCGTGCAGTTTGATTACGGCAGCCAGTTCGCCAGCTACGAACCCAACGCCATCAGGATCTGGGCTCGCACCTCCACCGCTGCCAGCGGCGTGACCATCAACGACCTCCAGATCACGACGATCGCCGTCTCCCAGGCCTCCGGAACCGTCTTTCGGGAAATCGTCATCGCCGGCATCGACTTCCAATCGATGTCCGGTGGCACCGTCACGCTCCAAGGCAATGTGGCGATGCAGTTCGGCACGGATCCCGCCCTCCGTGGCTCGGCACTTCAGTTCCACGTCATCGCCGCCCACATCCCCTGGGTCGATCTCGACGTCAATTCCAACAACGAGGGTGGAATCGACCCTCGCAACGGCCGGAGCGGCACCGACGACCGCATCGAGCAGGCGGCACCGGGAGTGATCATCCCGGTCGGAGGCGAGCGGGCCGAAATGCTCATCACCCTGCCGGTCGGCCGAAACGCCACGCTCGAGATCGAACCCACAGCGGCAGACAAGGTCCGAGTCCATGAGGATCGTGTTCAGAACACCCCGCTCCCGTTCAGCCCGGCCACATTGAACACGCCTGCCACGCTCGACCTTTCGCTCGTGCGACCAACCAACAGCACCGGCACGCTCAACACGTGGCAACTGTGGATCGAGGCTCTCGCGCCGAGCACGTCCGCGGGCGACATCGTCTTCACGCTCACGGGCGACTCGAGCGGCCTGCCCGCATCAGATATCGTCCGCGCCACCGCGGTCGAAGCCAACCTCGTCGCCCATCGCACGGGCGGAAGACGCGGCGAAGCGGTCTCCGAGGATCTCGAATCCGCGGGCGACCCAAACTCCTACATGATCCTCACCAATCGCGACTTCGAGCAGGGGCTGCCGCTCGCCGGCCGTGACTTCGACGATGCCATCGCCCTGCTGCCGCCATTCATCGGACCCGCAGGCCAGGCCGACGACGACCTTGCGAAAATCACGCTCAAGCGGCTGCCATCCGGTCTCAATACCGGATCGGTTCGGCTTTCCGTCTCGCATCCCGACGCCGTGCGGCTCTTCAAGGCGGTCCCAGGTTCCATGTATGCCACCGCGCTGTCGCCCGGCGAATGGACAGCCTCGCTCAGCGGCTCCGGATACCTCGCGGACCTGAAGTCACGAGACGTGGACATCTGGCTCGAGGGGCTGAAAAAAGTCGAGGACTTCAAGTTCACGATGGAATACGTCGCTCCATCGGGGCTCAAGACGTCCGACGACGTGCGCATGCTGATCGCCGATTGGACGTTCCGTGGTTCCGACGGCTACGAGGTGCCCTTCGTGTCGCCGGTCTGGCTCGACGCGCTCCTCGCGGCGACCGACTCTCCCAAGAAGCCGCTGGCAGATCCGACTGGTGCCTTCTACAAGATCCACATCGACGGACTCGCGCCCCGGCTCGTGACCCAACTGATCGTCGCGTCCGACTCGACCACGGATTTCTACACGGAGTCGTACGCCGGCGGTGATTTCGACACGGCCTATTCGAAGGCCACGGTGTCGCGCCGCTTCGGCGTGCTCCATTCGGCTGAACACGTGCTCGACGCTCCCGAAGCTCCGGCCGTAACCCCCAACGACCAGAGAGAACGCATCCGCGACACCCTCGATCTCAACGTCGTGCACAACGACGGGCTCACGGCAACGATTCAGACCCCGTGGGATATTCAAAGCGACCGACTCAAGAAGCACGGACGATTTGAGTGGTCACTGACCGAGAAGCCGGAGGGAATCTACAAGGTCGGCGATACGATCCGGGGCTCCGTGGCCTGGCCGGAGAAGATGTTTCCGGTTGTTTATGACCCATTTTTAATGACGCCGATTTCTCCTGTTCTTTATGTTCAGACGTATGAAGACGCCCAGCAAAGCACCCGACCGATATTTGCGCATCAGGCACGTTCTGCCACTTTCCAATTCAAGGCACAGGAGGAAGGTTACCTTCGCTTGACGTTTTCAGCGGCAGCCCCGAATGGAATGCGACAACCTCAGATTCTGTCCAGCATCCTCGTCCGCATCACCGCCAACCGAGAATTGCCAAAATGGGAAGCGAAAGCCTGGGATGCCCTGAAGGTTGACGGCTTCGTTCCCGGCGACCCGATCAACCGCAACCGGCAGATCACCACCAAGTACGCGGAAATGTTCAACACAGATAAAAAGCCGAATGAACTCAATCCGTTCGAATGGTTCGGCATGGCCGCCTTTGCCTCGCGGTTGGCCGGCGAAGGAATGCACACGGCGATGCGCGATGGTTGGGCCCCATTGCCCGATAAACCGCCCTTCGACGTCGTCCCACCCAGTCCTCAGAAGGTGTTCGCTGGCCTGGCGGAGGGCAATCTCGAGATCTTCATCGACATGTACAAGGCCGGGCTGGCGTACAAAGAGGACAAGTTCCAGACAATCAACAACTCAGCCGAGTTCACGCCGGAGCAAAAAAATGCGTGGAAACTTATCGCCCAAGGCCAAGCCGACGGAGAGATCGAGGTCATCTGGGAAGGCGTCGACAGATTGGTCGACGTGGAACAGAGCGTCGCTTTGCAGCGGGTACTGGACAAGGATCCTGACCTCTGGCGGAGCGCGACAAATAATTTTGTCTCGGCGTCCTTGAAGTACAGGATATACATGATTGCATCGCCGTTCCCCGGCGACAACAGCACGTTCCAGGACTATCGCGTCAATCCCGACGGCAATAATCCGCGAATTCCAGCGAATGCAACGTTCGACCAAGTCGAACACCGGTTGACCTGGATCCGGTCCCGCATACCGAAGTGGCGCGGCGGGTGGCGGGCCACGTACGACAGCATCGACATCCCTAAGCTGCTCAACGGCGACTACAATCGTTAGCAATGAACCGGCTCGGAGCATCCATCATCGTGATCGCCGCTGTCGCCGGTTTCGCCGCGTTGTTTTGGCGGGCGCGGGCTCCGGGAGACGACGCGCCCGCCGAGGGTGGCCCCTTGCCGCATCTGACCGTGTACATGAATCAGTCGATCACCCGGGCGGAGCTTGAAGGACCACCGCCGAACCAGCAGGCCAGGTTCTTTCCCCGCAGACATTTGCTTGTCCCATGCCGGTTGACCATCGTGACAGCCGACGGCAAGCGATTGGACGCTGATTTTCGAAGCGTGTCCGTCTCGCCCGACTCAGTCAACGACCCAGCCTTCGACGCCGTCACCGATGTCTACGCCCGGCGGCCGCTCAAGCCTGGAAAGTTTCAGGAAACCGTTGCCGACTTGTTGGCAACGATTCGCGGTTGGGGGATCGAGCCCCATGCCGACCTACTCGACTTGACCAAGAGGGGTGACGTTCCCGGGCGTGGAGATCCCGGCATTACGTACCCCGCCCCAATCAACGCCGGCAGCATGGCACTTTCTGAGTTGCTCCATTTGGAGGTCAAGTTCTATCCCGACCCCGACCGCGGCTGGTTCTACTTGATCACGTTTGCCGTGCCGCTGGAGCTGCGGCCTGGATACATCCAGCTGCTGAAAAAGGAGGCCATCCGCCACCGCGCCATCGAATCGATCCGTTCGGTCCTCGCCGTCCCCGGCCAGATCGAGGAGTTGTTTCCGCTCGCGGCACACCGCTTCAACAACTTCGTCTTCAAGGACAGTGACAGCGACTTCCGTAAGACATGGTCTACAGAAGCCTGGTGCAGCGACCGCTATTTCCTCACGATGACGGTTCCCGTCGAACTTGACAAAAAAGACAAAACCGTCACGAGCCTGCACGGC
>JBIJCJ010000293.1:0-2904 GCA_044344765.1 Pirellulales bacterium
TGCCCGGCAATGGGTTTCCGGTTTGTCTGGTTTGGCGGTCCCGTTCCTGGAAGCCCGAGGCGCGAGCCGAGGGAATGTGGTGCGGTTTTCGGTGAAGCGACGCGTATTCCCTCAGCTCGCGCTTCGGGCTTCCCGGCAGCGGCGCTGGGATGGCCGCATCGACAACGGCGACGCTTTTTCTGGCGCCGAGAGGATCCGACCCGACTTCACAGCATGCTGGCTCGTCCGGTAACGCTGGAAAATTGGGCCATCGCGACAGCCGTGCTGACAGCGTTTCGCGAGATTTGCGAGTTACGCGCTTTGTCCACGGAAAGCCCGCGCAGGATGCGCGGGCCATCGACCCAGGAAACCCTCGGCGTTGCCTGCGGTCGATCAAGTGGACAAAGGCCATGGATGGCTTTGTCCACGGAAAGCTACGCGATGCGGTCATGCGGCGGCCCTGCGGGGAGCCGCGGAGCGGGCGGCATCGTCGGCGTCGGCGTCGGCAGCGTCGTCGACCTGCGACCAGTCGATCCGCGGATGCCGGCGCCGCGGCCTGTCATCCGCGCGCGGGGGGCGGACGCCGGCCCGGAGCACGAGCCAGGCCAGCAGCGTCGAAGCGACGCCGATGGCGACCAGCCACACCTCGCGGGGCACGTCTCCCGGCCGGCCGCCGGCGATGGCGATCCAGGCGGCGTCAAGCAATTGGCCGGGGGTGCGGCGGCCCGCGGCAGCCGGCGCCGTCGCCGGCTGCGCGGCGACAGTGCGGGCCGGCTCGCGCCGGGCGGTCCGCGGCCCTGACGCAGGGAAAATCGTGACCACCACCCGACGCCCCTCGGGCACCGGCGTGAGCGGCAGCAGCTGGAGCACGTGCTCGCGGATCCGCGCCTCCTCCCGCTGCTCGCAGGCGGCGACGGAGAGGCCGGGTTCGCGTTCCTGGGCGGCCCGCACCGCGGCCTGGAGCGCCGTGTCGGGGATCGCCACCGAGACGAGGATCGAGTCGGGAGTCGAGGCGGGCCGCGGAGTGGCCGACACGGTGGCAGGCGGCTCACGCGGTTCGGACCGCTGGCCGACTTCGGCCGGGGCGTTGGCGTCGGCGGCCCGTTGCTGCCTCCAGCCGAGGCCCGGCTCCCGCAGCCGCGGCGGTTCGACGGGCGCCGGCGCCGGAGTCACGACCGGCGGGGGCAGCGACACGGTGACGTTGACGACCGCCCCCTTCACGAAGGCCAGCGCGTGGCGGACCTTCTCGGCGAGGTGTCGCTCGTGCGCGATCCGCCGGGCGAGTTCCGGATCGACGGCCGCCTCCGCGGACGGCGTCTGCGATCCGGCGGCCTCCAGCGGGCCGGCGTAGTGAACGCCGCTGCGCAGATCGGTCACGGCCACGCGGTCGGCAGCGAGCCCCGCGATCGAGGCCGCCACGAGGACGCGAATCGCCTGCACGCGGGCCGGCTCGAGCTCGGTGTCGGGCTGGGTGCGGATGTTGACGCTCGCGGTGCGCACGGGCCCGGAGGCGAGGCCGCCATCGAGACTGCCGCGTTCCTCGACGTCGTACAGCACGCTGGCCCGCTCGATGCCTGGCATCGAGCAGATGACGTGGGCCAGTTCCTCCTGCACGGCGACCCGCAGGAGCTCCTCCTGCACCGCCCGGCTCTGCCACGGGCTGTTCTTTTCCAGCACCCGCCGCAGGCTGCTACCGAACTCGCGCGGCAGCGCCTCGGCATCGACCAGCGCCCGCATGTAGGCGCTCTGCCGCGGCCGGGGCACCCAGACGCGGCCTTCCTCGGTGCGGTGGTCGGTGAGCTGGGCGCGGTCGAACGCCGCCTCGACGATCGCCATTTCCGAGGACGGCAGCACGGTGCCGGGCAGGAGCTCGACCTCGTCGGCAAGAGGGCGGTCGCGCAGCAGCCACACGGACCAGCCGATGGATGCGGCGACGATGCCGCAGGCGATAACCTGCGCGGCGTTGATCCGCGGGAATGATTCGGGGGCGCGCGGAGCGTTCATGGTGGCCTCGTGGTCGGCGCGACGGTCAGGCGGCGACCCGGCTGCGGCCGCGCCGGCGCGGAATCCGCAGCGTCACCGCCAGCCCACCGTCGGGGCACGCGGCGGACGACAGCGCCCAGCCGGCCCGCTCGACGAGCGGCCGGAGTTCGGCGACCGCGGCCTCCTGACGGGAGACTTCGGCGGCGGAGTCGGCGATCTCGATCTCGAGCGCGGCACCGGTATCGACTGTGGTGACCAGCACCTCCCGCACCGCCGGGCACGCGCCGCGGCTCGCGGGAGCGGCCATGGCGATGCAGGCCGCCTCCAGCAGCCGGCGCAGCGGCGCGGCGACGGCGTCAGGCGCCGCATCGGCCGCGTGGGCGTCGGGAACGTCGAGGCTGATGGTCACCGTGGGCAGGCCGTGGACCGAGCGAGCCACGTCGGCCGCGATGCGGGCCAGCGCTCCGCGGAGCGTGGGCGCGGCGTGCTCCGGCCGCGGATGCGGCCGCATGGGGATGATCCGGGGCGCGGCGCGCCCGGGCGAACGATCGGAGGGGGTCATGGGAATCCTTTCCCGTCGGGAGGCTGCGCCGCTAGCGGGCGCATTCGGACTGGAGCGTGGGCTGCGGACCGCAGATCTCGTCCATCAGCCAGCGGTTGACGTCGGCGAGGACGGCGCGAGACAGCTCCCGGCGGCCGGGATAGATCCGCATCGCCAGCATGGCGCCGGCGGCATGGAACAGCCGCAGCGTGCGGTCGGTCAGCTCCGGGGTCTCGCGGGCGGCGTCGGCGAGGCAGCAGAGCAGCATCGGCAGCCGGCGGACGTCGTGCAGTCGGGCGAAGGCCGACTCGTCGAGCGGGAAGCCGCCGCCGATCGACACCACGCCCCCGAAGGCCGCGGGATGCCGACAGGCGATGCGGAAGGCCTCGGTGCCGGCTTCG
>JBIJCJ010000119.1:0-11036 GCA_044344765.1 Pirellulales bacterium
TTACGCGAGGATCGCCAGGATGGCGAGCCCTCGCAGGCGAGGGAAACCTTGGCTTTCCCTCCGCCTGCGGAAGCCTGCCGGGGCCATGGATGGCCCGGCAGGCGCTATTCTTTGAAATCTGCTTCCGTCACCTGGTTGCGATAGATCGGCAGGTGGCGGTAGTAGACCTCGAGGATCATCGTCGCCAGCGACGTGCAGTAAAGACGGCCGGCCGCGTGGGCGCCGTGGCCGCCTTCCACGCCCTTGTGCCAGCTGCCGGCCTCGTGCCCTTGCTTCGCCTGGGCATCGAGGAGCATCTTTTTCATCTTCGTATTCCAGGCCTGCCAGACGTCGCCTTCCACGTGGTGCATGATCTGGGTGGCGTAGTAGTCGTAGTAGAGGTCGTTCGTGGGCCCCTTCTTGGCGAGGAACTCGACGCCACGCTCGAGCGCCGGGTTCTCCTTCTTCCAGCCGAGGTACATCCGGCAGAGGAGACCGACAGAGGTCGTGCCAAGCCCCTTGCCAGGGGCGCGGTAGCCGTAGAACGCGCCGCTGTCCTCCTCGACGGAGTCGAGGAACTTGATGGCGTTCTTGACGGTGGCGGGGTTGACGCTGAGATAGGCCATGTTGCCGCTCTTGAGGGCCATCAGCTGCCAGCCGAGGATCGAGGTGTCGCCCGCGGACTTGGGGTTGTAGCCCCAACCGCCGGCGACCGGATCCTGCCAGTTCATGATGCAGTTGAGAGCGTATTGGGCGGGGCCCTGCAGCCGGCCATCCTGGGTCATGGCATAGGCCTCGGAGAGGCAGATGCCCGCGAGGCCCTGCGAGTAGACGCCACCGCCACCGGCCTGGGCGGCGTTGCCCTCGCCCTTCACGGCGAGGCCGGCGAGGAAGGCGATGCCAGCCTCGAGTTGGGCCTTGTAGGGGCCTTCCTTGTGGGTGTAGCCACGGCCGAGGAAGGGCAGTAGCGCCATCGCCGTCGCGGCACAGCGGTCTTTGCCTTTAGCCTTCCCGCCGTGCGAGCACTTCCCCTGGCAGCTCGGGCATTCGGCGAGGTCGAACGACCAGCCGCCGTCGGGCATCTGGTGGGCGATGAACCACTTGAGGGCGCGGTCGACGGCGTCTTCGGTGTCCGCGCCGCCGCCGCCGGCGCCGGCCAGCGCGGCGGCGTTCTTGCGGCCGCCGTAGCCGCCGCCGGTGCCGCCGACGGCGCCGATGGTGGAGAGCATGTCGGAGGCGGGTGCGGTGATGTCGCCGAACTCGGAGAGTTCGACGGCCAGCGGGGCGGCATCGACGTCGTTGGCGTCCGATACGGCGGTGCTCTCGACCACGACGTCGGTGGTGACGGCCACGTCGGCGACCGGGTCGGTGGTCTCGACGGGAGTGTCCTGGGGAGTGTCCTCCTCGAACTCCTCGAAGTTGTCGTCGGTCTCGGGGGCGGAGGAGACGATGGAGACGGCAGCCTCTTTCTTCGGCGGCTCGGTAACGATCAAGGCCATCGCCAGCAGGGCGACGATGTGGACGAGCATGCTCACGGCCCAGGCGGGCGTCTGCTTGAGGAGGCTCGTGCCGACGGACGGGCCGGCATCGTCGTCTTCAGCGGCGGCGGAAGCAGCCGCCGGCTTCGGCACGGCCCCCGGACGGGGTGCGGGCTTCGGTGGTGCCGTCGCCGGCTTTGCCACGGTCGCCTTGGTGGCCGTCGCCGGCTTCGCCGCGGCGGGCTTGACCGCCTGCTTGACGGGCTGCGGCTTCTTCTCGGGATCGTTTGCGGTGGGCATCAGGAGTTCCCTCGGACCATCGTTTCCATGATGATAATCATAGCCTTGACTCGACGTCTGTCGCCACGGGCGTTCCCGGGAATCACTCCCGGAATTCGTCTTCCGTGGCCTGGCCGCGGTAGATCGGCAGGTGGCGGTAGTAGACCTCGAGCATCATCGTCGCCAGGGACGTGCAGTAGAGGCGGCCGGCGCTGTGGGCCCCGTGGCCGCCTTCGACGTTCTTGAACCAGCTGCCCGCCTCGTGCCCTTCCTTGGCCTGGTTCTCGAGGAGCATCTTCTTCATTTTCGCGTTCCAGGCCTGCCAGGCGTCGCCCTCCATGTGGTGCATGATCTGGGTGGCGTAGTAGGAGAAGTAGAGGTCTTTCGTGGGGCCCGTCTTGGCGAGAAACTCGACGCCGCGTTGCAGCGCTGGATGGTCCTTTTTCCAGCCGAGGTACATCCGGCACAACAGACCGACGGCCGTCGTGCCTGAGCCCCTGCCGGGTTTCAAGTAACCGTAGTAGGCGCCGCTGTCTTCCTCGACGGAGTCGAGGAACTTGATGGCGTTCTTGACGGTGGCGGGGTTGACGTTGAGATAGGCCATGTTGCCGCTCTTGAGGGCCATCAGCTGCCAGCCCACGGCGGAGGTGTCGCCGGGCTGCCTGGGCTGGTATCGCCAGCCGCCGCCGACGGGATCCTGGGCCTGCTCGATGAAGTACAGGGCCATCTGGGCAGGCGACTGGAGCCGGCCGTCCTGGGTCATGGCATAGGCCTCCGAGAGGGCGATGCCTGCCAGACCTTGGGAGTACATACTGCCGCCCGAGGCCGGGTCGTAGCACCTGCCTTCGCCTTGCACGGAGAGGCCGGCGAGGAAGGCGATGCCGGCCTCGAGCTCCTTCTTGTAGGGGCCGTCTTTGTGGGTGTAGCCGCGGCCGTAGAAGGGCAGCAGCACCATCGCCGTCGCAGCGCAGCGGTCCTTCGCACTGCCGCCGTTGGCGCCGTGCGAGCATCTGCCCTGGCAGCTCGGGCAGGCCTTGAGGTCGAACGACCAGCCGCCGTCTGGCATCTGGTGATTGATGAACCACTTCAGGGCGCGGTCGACGGCCTCCTGGGTTTCAGGGGGGGCGAGCGTGCTGCCGTGCTTGCGGCCGCCGAGTCCACCACCTGGACCACCTTGGCCGCCTGGGCCGCCGATGAGGGAGAGCATGCCGGAGACGGGCGCGGTGATGTCGCCGAAATCGACGTGCTCCACGGCCAGCGGAGCGGCGTCGACGTTGGTGGCATCGGCGACGGCGGTGCTCTCGACGACGACGTCGGTGGTGACGGTGACGTCGGCGACGGGAGGAGTGTTTTCGACGGGAGGTGGCTCGGCCGTCGGGTCCTCGAACTCCTTGACGACCTCCTCGGGTTCGGTGGCGGAGGAGACGATGGAGACGACTGCCTCCTTCTTGGGCGGCGCGGTGACGATCAGTGCCATGGCCAGGAGGGCGACGATGTGGACGAGCATGCTGACGGCCCAGGCGGGTGTCTGCCGGAGGAGGCTCGTACCGACCGACGGGCCGTCATGGTCGTCGTCAGCGGCGGCGGCACGGGCCGGTTTCGGCACGGCCGCCGGACGGGGGGCGGTCTTCAAAGCCGTCGGCTTGGCCGCGGCGGGCTTCGCAACCGGCTTGGCCGGCTTTTCAGGATCGATTGCGCTCGGCATGACTCGTGCCTCTCATCAACAGCGGGCTCCCCGGCACGCCAGCCTGTTCGGATCGCCGGGACAGCTTTATTCCCGCCGCAATCGGGGGTGCGGCCGCATCCGGCCGTTTCCCCGCGGTGCGGGCGGGTGGCGCTGGTCAGGCGGTTTTCCGCCGGGTACGATCTCGCCTCCGAACCGCCTCCCGCCGGCGGGCCGGGAAGTTCAGGCGGACGCGACTGGAAGGACTGCGGCTCCCCGCAGACGACCCCGATGGCCAAAGGCAAGAAAAAACTCGAAGTGGTCCACCTCGTGTGCGAGGAGACCGGCGACATGAACTACACGCTGCGGCGCAAGACCGGCGGCGAGAAGCTGAAGGTGAAGAAGTATTCGCCGCGGCTCCGCAAGCACACGGTCCATAACGAAAAGCGCAAGTAGGTTCACCCGGCGTCGGCGAACGCGGCCGCCAGGTTTGTCTCCAGGTTCGCAGCGTCGCCTGAAGAAACGCATGCCACGCGGTCGGCGGCGCGCCGCACCGCGGTCTCTGCCCGGGCTGCATCCTGGATGATCAGCAGCCGGCACTCGGCCTCGCGGTGAAAGACGGCTCTCCCCGGGCGGACGACGAGTTCGATCTCGCATGGCTCGTGGGCCGCGGCCCGCGGACTGCCGAAGAGCAGTCGCGCCGCCGCACGGCCGAGCGGCGTGGCGGCGAGATCATCGGGCAGGCCCCATCGCAGGCTGGCGGCGGGGCGTTCGATAAGGCCGCGCCGACACGCGGTCAGCCGCCCGCGACGCTCGAAGTAGGCGACGTTCGGCCCGTCGCGCCAGCGGACCGCGGCCGTGGGGTCGGTCGGATGCCACACGTGCAGCGAGCAGGTGTCGCCGAGGATCGACTCCAGCCGCACGCCGGCCGCCCGCAGCCGCAGCCCGAGGTCGTCATCCTCCTGGCCCCAGCCGACGAACCGTTCGTCGAAGCCGTTGACCCGCTCGAAGTCGTGCCGCCAGACGCCGAAGTCGCCCCCGGCCAGCCGCGGTTTCGTGGCATGGCGGACCGCCGCATGCCACCAGGCCTTGCGCCGGCGCCTGGCGAGCGCCCGCTGCTCGGCCAGGGGCACGAGTGCCGTGAGATCGGCGTGCGGCAGGTTCTCCGGCACGAGCAGGTCACTCTTCGCGCGGGAGAGCCGCGCGCAGTAGCCGAGCAGGGCCGTGCCGTGCCGCCGCCGGGCCAGGTGCGCGGCGACGTGGTGCGGCGGCACGACACAGTCGCCATCGAGGAACAGCAGATAGCCGCCGCGGGCGAGGCGGGCCGCGGCGTTCCGCACCCGCGCCAGTCGGAAGCCGTCGTGCGGCTGGGTCGTGAACCGCACGGGGAAGGGGGCGTGGGCGGCGAACGCGGCGACGACCGCGGCCGTGTCGTCGGTCGATCCGTCGTCGGAGACGACGACCTCCAGCCGGCAGTCGGTCCGCTGGAGCGCGATCGACTCCAGCACCAGGGCCAGGTGCCGCGGCTTCTGGAACGTGTTGACGAGGATCGAAACGTCGATCGGGGCTGTGGAGGCCGCGGTCATGGCAACAGCCTCCGCACGATGTCGTCGGCAGCCACCGTCTGGCCGCAGGTCGCGGCATGGGCCGCCGCCGTGGCCCGATAGTGCTCCGCGTGCCGCACGATCTCGCGAATCGCGGCGGGGGCGTCGGCGGGCGCGTCGATCACCAGGCCGACCGCCGAGGCGGGCACCGGTGCAGTGGTGGCGAGCTCGCGCACGGTGATCGCCGCCGGGCCGGCGGCCTGGGCGCCGCAGGCCGGCGTGATCTCGAGCCGCAGGCCGGCGGCGGCGGTCAGGGGCCTGATGGCGGTGGAGGCGGCCGCGCCGGCACCGGCCGCGAGCACGGTCGCCGGACCGGCTGGTCCGCCCGTGACGGCCAACCGCACCGGCGGCAGGGCGAGCCGAAGGTGGTCCGCGGCATCCCACGCGACCTCCACGGCGACGGCCGCGGGGTGGCCCGTGACCGCCGGCAGCGACTCCAGATCGATCGTCAGCGGCTGCCGGCCGATCCGCGGTTGCGCGAGCCGCCGCGTCGCGAGTACCCGCCCGCGGGCCACGACGGTCGTGGCATGCGCCTCGATCCCCGCCGCGATCTGTCTGGCCATCCATCCGCCTCCGGTCATGATCGGCACCGCACCGGCCGCCAGTGCCTCGAGCACCACGCCCGAGCAACGGCTGCGGTAGCGGCCCTGATCGTACGGCAAGAGCAAAACGTCGGCGGCGGCGAGTTCGCGGGCGTAGGCCGTCGCGTCGAGCGGGCCGGGCAGGAGGTCGAGCGGCGCGCCGGCCACGGCGGCGCTGGCGAGCGCGGCGAACGTGCGGGTCACGGCAACGTGCTCGGGCTTGCGCGACGTCGCGGGATAGCCGCGATTCGTCTGCACGGCGAACCGCACGCGGTCGGCGACCGCGGGGTCGGCCGCGATCTCGGCGACCACGGCGGCCAGGCATTCCGAATGCTTCTCGGGCCGCGCGTCGCCCAGGCAGGCGATGCGGAGCGGGGCGTGGGGCGGCCGCGACGCGGCCGCGGGAGCCTGTGAAGGATAGGGCAGCACGTGCACCGGCCCGGGAACGAGCCGCTCGTACTCGGCCGCCAGTTCCGCGGTCGTCGCGTGGTAGGTGATCGCGTGCGGTGCGGTTGTCGCCGCTGCACGCAAGGCATCGCGGGCCGCGGCCAGCCGCGGCTCTTGGCGCGGAAAGTCGGCGGCGAAGCCGCGGAAGATCGGAAAATGGAACTGCACGTGCCAGCCGACGCCGCGTGGCGGCCGGGCCACTGCGATCGCCCGGGCCAGGCCGAGCGCCTCGAGTTCGGAGGCAGTCGCCACGAGCACGGCGTCGCCCGCCGCGAGGCCGGCGAGCGCCGGGAGCAGGTCCCGCGCGAAGGCGGCGATCCGCTCTTCGCGGCGCCGGCGGGCGTGGCGCCGCGTCCACGGCGCGTCGGGCAGCCAGGGGCCGCGGCCGCGGTCGTCGAGCCGGTCGAGGCCGCCGGAGAGCGTGTATTTGGAATAGGCGGTGTGCGTGCAGGCCGGCAGCACCCGCCAGTCGGACGGCGCGGCGACGAAGTCGCGGTGCGTCACGAGCAGCCCTTCGTGGCCGGCCCGCGTCGCCGCCGCGAGGACGGCCGCGGCATAGTGATAAGGATGCGATCCCAGGCCCGTGAGGCAGGGATCGACGAGCACGAGCCGTCGTGGGCGGTCGGC
Organism: Pirellulales bacterium; assembly: GCA_044344765.1. Lineage (GTDB taxonomy): Bacteria > Planctomycetota > Planctomycetia > Pirellulales > UBA1268 > QWPN01. The sequence goes on from JBIJCJ010000119.1 coordinate 6,659, forward strand.
CCGGGTCATGACGCCGCTCCGCGCGTGGCATGGCCGGCGACGGCCTCGAGGATCACGCCCTCCAAGGCTTCGCCGCCGCCCGGCACATCGAGCGCGATCTCGAGGGCCGCCAGCGGCAGGCCGTCGAGCGTGCCGCGGCGAATCTTGACGAGGTCCTTGAGCGTGGTGACGGCGAGCTCGGCCCGGGCGGCCGCGGCTTCGCGGGCCAGCGATTCCAGGTCGGCCGTCGTGTAGGCATGGTGGTCGGGCAGGGGGCGGAAGGCGGCCACCTCGGCGCCGTGCGCGACGAGGGTGGCACGGAACGCGGCGGGATTGCCGATGCCGGCGAAGGCGAAGACGCGGCGCCCCTGCAGCTCGGCGAGCGGCCGCGTCGCGCCCTCGGCGGTGCGCAGGCCGACGGGACGGTGATCGGCCTCGGCCCACACCGGTGGCGCGTTTCGGCAACGAGCGAAGAGAGCGTTTTGAATCGCGACGCGGCGTTCGATGTCGATCGACGACGCACGCGTGAGCACCACGGCCCGGGCCCGCGCGATGCCGCGGAGCGGCTCGCGGAGGAGGCCGCGGGGAAACAGCCGGCCATGGCCGAAGGGATCCGTGGCATCGACCGCCACGATGTCGAGATCCCGCGCCAGCCGTCGGTGCTGAAAGCCGTCGTCGAGCACCACGGCGTCGGCGCCCAGCGTTACCCCCCGCGCGGCGGCCGCCACGCGGTCGCGGTCGGCGACGTGCGGCACGCCGGGGAGGAGGATCGCGAGCTCCGCCGCCTCGTCGCTCCGTTCGCCGGGGGCGGCGCCGTAGCCGCGGCTGACGATCGCGGGCCGCCGGCCGTGGCGGGCGAGGAGGGCGGCTGTCCAGGCCACCAGCGGCGTCTTGCCCGTGCCGCCGAGCGTGAGGTTGCCGACCGAGATCACCGGCACTGCCGCCCGCGAGACGGGCAGCAGGCCGAGGTCGTAGGCGGCGTTGCGGGCGGCGACCGCCAGGCCGTAGGGGGCCGCCACGGCCGCCAACGCCAGCCGCGCGAGGCTCGGCCCGGGGCCACGTGCGGTGCCATCGACGAGCCGCTTGAACGACTCCGCGTCGGGCAGCAACGCCATGGCACACACCCTCCGGCTGTCCGTGGCCAAAGCTCTCCTCCGGTCCTGGCCCACGCGCTCGGCCGCAGCATCCGGGAAATGGGCGGGTTTTCCAAGGGCGGACCGAGGCCCGGCTTTTCGGGCCCGGGATTTCGGCCGCGAACCGGCGGCCGTCGACGACCGATATACTGTTGTTGGTGCGGCGGCGGGACCGCCCGCTGGCCGCCAGTCCCCCACCGCCGTGACGGTGCCTCAGCAGGGTGTTTCGCGATGGCGACGGCAACCCCAGACACGACCGGCCGTGACGACCCGCTGGCCGTCGCCGTTTGGCGGGACGACGGCGAGCCCGACACGAAGTCGGAACGCTACCTCGCGCGGCGGCTCGCGGCGGCGACCGCCGACTTCAAGGGGGTGGCGCTGACCACGTTCGTGCTCGCGGCCGGCGTGGCTGCGATGCTCTGGCTGGCCTGCGGCGTGGTGACCGAGCACTGGATGGTGCCGGGCGGCCTGCCGCGGTGGGCGCGGTGGGCGTGGCTCGCGGTCGGCCTCGTGGCCTTCGTCGCGGCCACGATCCGTTGGATCGTGCCGCTGCTCCGCTACCGCGTGAACCTCGTCTACGCCGCCCGGGCGATCGAGCGTGACAACCCGGACCTGCACAACGACCTCGTCAACGCCGTGCTGGTGAAGGCCAGGCCCGACGCCGCCGCCCCGCGGGTGGCGCGGTCGATCGAACGGCGGGCGGCGAAGCGGCTCGCGGAGGTGCCGGCGGAGGGCGTGATCGATCGCACCACCGCCGTGCGGCTGGCCTATGCGTTGGCCGCGCTCGTGACGCTGGCCTGCGTCTACGAACTGGCGGCGCCCAAGAGCCTGATGATGACCGCCGCCCGGCTCGCGGCGCCGTGGTCCACGCTCGCCGCTCCGGCGCGGGTGAGGATCGACGCGCCGCGGCTCGCCTGGCGGATGCCGGGCGAGGCACCGCCGCCGGGTGGTGCCGCGGATGAGGCGCGGAGCGTGCATGTGTCCGGTGGCACGGCCGCGCTGGTCCGCGGCCGCCAGCTCGTGGTGGCGGCGGCGATCCGCGGCCTGCGGCGGGACGAGCGGCCCCTGCTGCTCGTGACGCCGCTTCGCGAGGACGGGGGCGTCGATGCCGGCGCCGCGCCGTGGCAGGCGGAGATGACGCCCAACGCGACCGCCGGCGGCTACGTCGCCACCTTGCCCGACCAGGCCCGCGGCCTCGACCGGTCGCTGGAGCTCGTGATCGCGGCCGGCGACGCCCGCAGCGAGCGGCTGCGGGTGGCCGTGGTCGACGAGCCGGCGCTGCTCGTTCGCAAGGTGATCTACGAGTATCCCGCGTATACCAGGCTGCCCGCCGAGACGGTGGCCTGGCAGGGCGATCTGCGGGCTGTCGAGGGCACGAAGGTGACGCTCGAAGCGGAAAGCAATCAGCCGCTCGAGGCTGCGTGGATCGATCTCGACTGCGAGGGCAAGCGGGACGTCCGGCTGCGGGTGGGGGCGAGCGACCTGGCCAGGGCGACCGGCGGTCTGGTCCTCCGGCTCAACCGCGACCGCAGCGGCCCGGAGCACGCCAGCTACCGACTGCTGTTTCAGCCCCGCGGCGCCACGGCCGCGCATCGCGAGCAGATGGTCGCGGAGAAGATGGAGCATCGCATCGAGGTGCAGGCCGACCTCGCGCCCGAGGTGGCGATCGAGTCGCCCGCGGAGGCGACGCTGCAGGTGCCGCCCGGCGCGGTGGTGCCGATCGGCGTGCGGGCCGTCGATCCCGATTTCGGCCTGGCGCGGGTCGGCATCGAAGCCCGGCTGCAAGGTGGCGCGGCCGCTCCGGAAACGGTGATCTTCCGGGGCGACCATCAGGGGCCGTGGCGCGGCGTCGGCCGGCTCGACCTCGGGAAGCTCGCCGCCGGTCCGGGGAGCGTCGTCGAGTACCGGGCTGTCGCGGTGGACAACCGCCCGGAGACGCCGAATGAGGCACGCTCGGAGTGGAAGACGCTGCACATCGACGCCAGCGCCCCGCCGCCTCCGGCAGCGATGAACAAGCAGTCGGGCGATCGTCAGGACGGCGCTGGCGGCTCCGGGGAGCCGCAGGCCGGCCAAGGTGGTGGCGAGAAGGGCGCGGGCGAGAAGCAGGCCGGCGGCGGAGAGGGGGGCGACGGTTCGCAGGCCGACGGTGGCAAGGGCGAGCGCGGTGAGAATGGCGGCAAGGGCAGCGACGGCGGGAAGTCTGGGGCGAGCGATTCGCAGTCGGGCGGTCGGGAAGGAAGTGAATCGCAAAAGGGCAACGCGGCCAACGATGCCGGCTCGGGCGCCAAGCCGAAGCAGGATCCGAACCAGGGCGACGGCGAACAGGGAGAGCCGCAGCAGGGCGGTCAACAAGGCGCCGCCGATGGCAGCCAATCGAAGGATGGCGGGCAGGGGCGGGCGGGCAACCAGGCCGGTTCGCAGCAGCGGCCCGGTGCGCAAGACGGCGCGGGCGATCAGCAGAACGGCGGCGGTGGGCAGGGGGGCGCCAATGCCGGCGGGCAGGCTGGCGGTCAGCAGCAGGGCGGCAAGCAGGCCGGCGGCACGGCGGGCACGCAGGGGGAGCGAAAGCCGGGTGGCGACACGAGCGGTGATGGTGCCGGCAACCAGGCGGGGAAGGGATCACAAGCGGGCGGCCGCGAGGGGCAGGCGGGCACGCAGGGCGGCGGCAAGCAAGCGGGCACGCAGGGCGGCGGGACAACGCAGGGCGGCGGGACAGGCGACGGCAAGCAAGTGGGCAAGTCGCCGCCGCAGAACACCGTCGCAGCGGACGGAACGAACGACGGCGAGGCGATGGAGCGGATTCTCGAGCACCGCAACCGTGGCCAGGGGGGCGACGCGTCGCAGGACGGCGGCGGTTCCCAGCAGCAACGTGCGTCGCCTTCGGGCGAGCAATCCGGACAGCCGGGGCAGCCGGGCCAAAAGGGAGCCGGTCAGGGGCAGCAGTCAGGACAACCGTCACCGCAAGGCGGCAGCCAACCGGGACAGGGTGGTGAGGCGGGCGCTGAAGGCGCGCAGTCGTCGGGCCCGGCAGGGCAGCAGGGCCAAGGCGAAGGCCGCGATGGTGCAGGGCAGCAGGGTGCAGGACAGCAGGGCCAAGGCGAAGGCCGCGATGGTGCAGGGCAGCAGGGTGCAGGACAGCAGGGTGCAGGACAGCAGGGCCAAGGCGAAGGCCGCGATGGTGCAGGACAGCAGGGCGCAGGACAGCAGGGCCAAGGCGAAGGCCGTGATGGTGCAGGACAGCAGGGCGCAGGACAGCAGGGCGCAGG
>JBIJCJ010000121.1:0-11029 GCA_044344765.1 Pirellulales bacterium
ACCTGCTCGAAAGCGATCCGCGACGGGTCCTTGCGGCCCCAGTCGGCGAGCGCTGCTCCGGCGGGCTTCGCGTCCTCGAAGCCGGGAATGTCGTGGCACGAGTAGCAGGCCAGCTTGGCGATCGTCTTCTTGCCCACGTAGTTCAAGAGCACCGCATCCCGATCGGCGGTCGCCAGGCCGAGGAGCATCCGCTCGTCGCCCTTGATGTCGGCCTGCGTCGCCGGGATGCCGTCCTTCAGCACCTGCTCCGCCCGCGCCACGGAGAACCGATCCTTGAGGTACATGAGCGCCAGTTCGTCGAGCGCCTGGCGTTCGTCGGACGAGAGCTTCGCGGCCGGGATGTTCTCCGGCTTCCAGTTCTCCGTGGAGGTCATCAGGTAGGCGACTGCGTCGGCGGCCGGATCGGAAACGGTGCCGTCTGCCAGGGTGACGGGCTCGAGGAGCACGTTCGGCATCAGCGTCTTCGGGTGGTACGTGGCCGGCTCGCGGAGCCAGCTGTAGAGCCAATCCTTCCCCCGCGGATGCCCGGCGACCTTGGCGCCGATCCGGGAGAGGTTCGGGCCGTGCGTGCTCGTGGCCGCGGGGAAGTCGGCGTGCTGATGGCAGGCCAGACAGCCACGCACCTGAAACACCTTCTTGCCGCGGTCCACATCGGGCGCCGCCGTGATGCCCGCGTGGGGCTTCACGTACTCGAACGGGGCGCTCGCACCGGCGAGGTAGTGGATCATCGAGCGGATCTCGAGCGGCTCGTACCGCATCGACTCCTCGAGCCCCTTGCCTTCGAGGTGCTCCCAGAGCCCAAAGAACCGCGGCATCTTCGTCGAGGGGCGGAAGTCCTGGGGATTCCGCAGCCAGGCGTAGGTCCAGTCGAAGCCGAGCTTGGCGGCGGCGTGCCGCAGGCTTGGGCCGACCTTCGGCAGCGTGCCGGGCGTCTCGGGATCCTTGAGCAGCACCGCGAGTTCGTGCGACCGCGGCGACAACTTGGCCTCGGCACCCGCGGCGGCGTCGCGGTCGATGGCGTCGCGGAGCCGCTCACGCGACTGGCGGCTGTCGGGGCCCGACCGCACGTCGGCGATCCACCGCTCGACCGTCGGCCCGAGGGTCCGCACGCCCGGATCGACAGCCAGCGCCTCCGCCACTTCGTGGAAGTTGGCGGTCAGCCGCATGTCGGGGCCGATCCGCGACTCGGGGCCCGCCCAGCCGTTGATCTCATGGCAGCCGTAGCAGCCATACTGGCGGATCAGGTGATAGCCCTCGACGAGCTTCGGCGCCGGCGGCTCGGGGAACCGCTCGGACGGCTCGAGATCCACGACCTGATGGTGGCACTTCAGGCAGCTCGACTCCTCGAACCGCTCGGGAAGCATGGGGAAAATCCAGTGGTGGTTGTTGAACCAGCCATGCTCGTCGTGCCACTGATGGCCCTGCTTGGGAGTGTTCGGCGAGTGCGAGGCCCACTTGAAGCTGGTGGCGCTTCCCTGCCCCTGGTGGCAGATCGTGCAGCCGAACGACTTCATGGGATGCGGGCTCGAGTCGCCCACGAACAGGTCGAGCCGCGGGTGCGAGGAGTAGGGCTGCGGCACGCCACGGCGAACCTTCACGTCGAGCGGGCTTCCCCAGCGCGGGGTCTCCACGAGCGAGGCCACGGCCACGTTCCGGGCCAGCGTGCGGCCGCCGTCGATCTCCTCGACGACGTCGCCAACCTGCAGTCCCGCCTCCGCTGCCGGCGACTGCGGCACGACCACGCTCACGGTCGGATCCTCGGCGGCGAACAGGCCCCGGGGCGCGAGCCGCAGGCCATACAGCTTCTCCAACTGGTCGTTGCCGTCCCCATCGACCGTGGAACTGGCGGGCCGCTCGGCGGGCGTGGGAAGCTTGATCGCCACGGACTGCGCCTCGCAGTAGGCCGGGTCGGTCGGCGAACCGGGCGCCGACTTGTCCATGCCGCGATGGCACGTCGTGCACCGGTCGAAGCGGGCGACGTTGCGGAAGTTGTTGTTGAGCGTCAGTTCGGGCAGCCAAATCTGGTCGACCTTCAGCGGCCCGTTGAAGGCATCGAGGACCGGCAGCTCGAGCACCGCCTTCCCGGCGGACGGCTGCCGCTGGGCCAGCGTCTTCTCGAGCTGCCCGAGCTTCGCCCGGTGATCGGCGACGGCCTTGGCGGCAGCATCCTCGCCGGCGGTGATCGCACCGAGCTGCGCTTCCAGCGACTTGCGGTGGGTGTTGGCCGACTGGAACTCGAGGGTCGCGGTCGCGACCTCGGCCCGCTTGGCGTCGGCGAGCGCGAGCAGTTCGGCCTGCCGCTCTGCAGGCAGCGAGTCGGTCACGGCGAGCTCGTAGTCGGCGCGATTCTTGTCGAGCTCGGCCTTGCGGAGCTTGAGCGCCCCAGCGAGCTGGTCCTCGCGGTACCGAGCCCGCTTGACGATGTCGCGGAGCCGGGCGAGGAGATCGCCGCGCTTCACGAGTCGCTCCTGCGGATCGGTCTGCGTTCGCAGCTGGTCAAGATCGACCGCCGCCAGATCGGCGGCCTGGACGTCGGCCGGAACCGTCTTCACCATCTCGATGAACTTGGCCGTGAGCGCCGGCTCCAGATCGGCCCGCCGGGCGTCGGCCAGCGCGGCGTCGAGTTCCGCTGCCTTTTCAGCATAGGCCTGCGACCCCTGCTCCTGCACGCGGGCGGCGGCGGACCAGGTTTCGAGGTTGCGGAAGCCCCGGGCGTACTTCTTCCAGGGCCGGGCATGGTCGGCGGTGAGCATCAGCACCGTGGCCAGCAGCAGCAGCAACGCCGCCACCGCGAACACCACGTGCAGGATCTTAAGATTGCGCCAGGTCTGTTCAGTTGCGGGCATAAAGTCAAAACGTTGTCGAGGCGATCGCGAAGGAAAAGATCGCCGGTGAAATCAGCGCCAGGTCTGTTCTGTTGCAGGCATGGATTTAGAAGTTCAGGGAGAACTCCGGAATGCTGACGATGTATTTCAGATTGAACATCCAGCGGAGGACCATCTTGATCGGCAGCGACAGCATGAGGAGCATCAGGTTCGCCATGATCATGTAGCGGATGAATCCCATCTTCGCGAAGAATCCGCGGAAGATCGTCACCGCCAGGAGCGGCGGCAGCACGACCAGGTAGAGGCCAAGGGCGATCAGACCCGGCGCCTCGCGCAGCAGGATATAGCCGATCTGGGCGAGCGTGCCGGCGTCCTGCGGGGCGCGGGGCAGAGGCCGATCGAGGAGGTTCACCCAGAACATCTGGTTCAGGTCGACGTTGTTGAGCACCTCGACCTTGTAGGGCGTCCAATGCTCGAACGGCCCGAAGAAGTTCCAGTTCGGCCCGCGGAGGAACGTGCCCAGGATGATGAGCGTGATCCACAGCTCGAAGAACCCGAACTGATACACCAGGTAGCTGAACTTCCGCTCTTCGATCGAGTAGTAGCCGTTGCCCTTCTTGTTGAAGTCGAGGTAGGGCATGGCCATCAGGCCGAACACCACCAGGCTTGGCAGGACCACGCCCGCGTACCACGGATCGAAGTAGACGAGCATCTCCTGGAGCCCGAGGAAGTACCACGGAGCCTTGGAGGGATTCGGCGTCTTCACGCTGCTGGCCGGCTCCTCGAGGGGGGCCGGGAGGAAGATCGCCCACACGAGGAGGAAGGCGGCCACGGCCACCATGCAGATCAGCTCCGTGTAGACGAGATCGGGCCACACGAGCACCTTTTCGTCGTCGAGCTTCTCCATCGGCGGCAGTCCCTGGGCGATCCGCTCGTCGTTCACAACCGCCTGCTTCGTCGCCACCCAGGTGAAGAACGCGAGCAGGAACACGAGGCCGACGATCGGCACGTTGTCGGGCTTCATGACGATCGAGGCAAAGTTCTCGTCGGCCATCGCCAGCCCCATCAGCAGCAGCGCGGCGTTGAGCACCGTCCAGGCCACCATCGGCTGGACGAAGAACTTCCGAAACACGAACAGGATCACGAACAGGGCCGTCGTGCCGACGGTGTAGGCGACGGGGCCGGAGAGCTTGTTGACGAACGACCTCGCCGCCTCCGGCAGCGCGGGGACGAGCGACTCCGCCCCGGAGAGCGCCATGCTCGCCAGGATCATCATCACGCCCGCGAACGCGGTCCAGACGACCGCCCAGCCCGCCTGCCCCTTCTTCCGCCAGAGGATGAACGCGGCGACGGCGTTCATGGCCGCCAGGAACGTGTAGTAGCCGCCGAGGAAGCCGGCGACGTCCTTGAGGAAGAAGGGATTGTGCATGAGTGTGACTTCAGAGCGGCCCGCTGATGCCGCCGTCCTTCCGCACCCGCCAGAAGTGAATGGCCAGCAGCAGCGCGACGGCGAGAGGAATGGCGATGCAGTGCAGCACGTAGAAGCGGTTGAGCGTCTCTTCACCCACGAACCGCGCGCCGAGCAGGCCGAACCGTGCGTCGGACCCGTCGGTGATCATGTCGATGCCGCCGATCGTGAGCAGCTGCTGACCCGGCCCCTCGTACCCGAGCACCGGCGTCGCCCGGGCCATGTTGGAGCCGACCGTGATCGCCCAGATCGCCAGCTGATCCCAGGGCAGCAGGTAGCCGGTGAACGAGAGCAGGAGCGTGAGCAGGAGCAGAATCACGCCGACCACCCAGTTGAACTCGCGCGGCGGCTTGTAGCTGCCGGTGAGGAAGACACGGTACATGTGCAGCCAGGTGGTGATCACCATCGCGTGCGCACCCCAGCGGTGGAGTTCGCGCAGGATGCCGAGGCTCGTGACGTCGCGGAGCGCGAGAATGTCGTTGTAGGCCCACTCGAGCGTGGGCCGGTAATAGAACATCAGCAGCACGCCGGTGACCGTCTCCACCAGGAACAGGAAGAACGTCACCCCGCCCATGCACCAGGTGAAGGAGAGGGCGATGCCCTGCTTCTTGATCGACACCGGATGGAGGTGAAGAAAGAAGTTGGTGAGCATGACCACGATCCGATTCCGCCGATCGAGCGGCATCGGATGGCGGAAGATGCTCTTCCAGATCTGGGAGTTGCGGATGGTTTCGCCGATGGCCATGGTGCGAAGAGGGTCCTGCGTGACGAAAGCTGCCTAGACTGGAACCTAGACTGGAACGAACGATTCGGGGTCGGCCCACTGGCCGAGCTCCTCCTGGAACGCCCGGCTCTTGTCGATCTCGAGCTGGCCGTCGTCGGCGATCCGGATCGCGTACCGCTCCAGAGGCCGGGGCGCGGGGCCCTCGAAGTTGATGCCGTCCTTGTAGAACCCGCTGCCGTGGCACGGGCACTTGAACTTCTGCTCGGCCTCCAGCCAGCTCGGCGTGCAGCCGAGATGCGTGCACACAGTCTTGAGGGCGTAAATCTGCTGTAGGCCGTTGAAGTCGCCGTTCACGACCCAGACGCCGTACTGGGGCACGTACTTCGTCTCCACCTTGCCGGCCGGGAAGGCATCCTTGAAGCCGACCTTGAACTTGCTCGGCGGCTCGGCCAGGACATTGGGAAACAGGAACCGGGCCAGGCCGAGCGTGAACAGGCCGCCGGTGACCGACAGGGCCGTGAATCCGGTCGCCATGGCGGAGCCGAGGGCGATCTGCAGGAAGCCGCGACGATCCTCTTCCTCGGCCCCCTTTTTCGGCTTCGGCTCGGGCTTCGCCGGTCGCGGCGGCACGACGGCGACCGGCTTCTCGGCCACGGCAGCGGCGGGCTTCGGGCGAGGCGCCGGTCTGGCAGGAGCCTCGGCCTTGCTCACCGGGCCAGGCTTTGCCCCGCCACGTGCGGCAGCGAGGATGCTCGCCGTGTCGCGCTGGACGCCCGTTTTCGGGCCGTCTTTCGGGGCGGCTGGCTTCGCGACCGCCGCCTTGGCCGCGGGCTTCGGAGCCGCCGGCTTCGGGGCAGCGGGCTTCTCAGCCGCCGGCTCTCCAGCCTCCTTCTTGGCGCGGGCCATGGCAAGGATTTCGGCCACACTCGGCCGCCCGCCACCACCGGCTGCCGCGGGCTTCGGCTTCGCAGCCGGTTGCTCCGCAGCGGGCTCTGCGGCCGGCTCCGGAGCGGCCTGTTCCTGTGGAGCCGCAGGGGAGACAGCATCCCCCTTGGCGTCAGCCGCTCGCGCAGCCGCCAGAATCTCGGCGACCGACATCTTCTTTTTTTCAGCCATCGAATGCCCCGGCGGGATTCCCTGCCCCCGCACCCGTACTCATGCGGGAGGCCGTCGAATCCCCATCAAAAAGCAGGTTTCGACCGCGATTTTGAGGGTTCGTGATTTTTTTCACGAACTCCCTTCCAATTTATCGGCACGGCCGGCACTGTCAACTTCAGCCGGACTCCCGTTCTTAGAGTCCGGGCCAGACGCCGATTGCCAGGACGCGAGGGGGTGCGAGCCGCCATGCGCCGCGGCCGGCATCCCGGCCGCGGCGGCGGTTGGTACAACTTGGCAAATCCTGGCGAGCCAGGGTTCGTCGCCCACCCCCCTACAGGAATCAAACCCGTGAACCGATCCCGCCGCGTCCTCGTCGTGGGCAGCGGCGGCCGCGAGCACGCCCTGGCCTGGAAGCTCGCCCGCGATGGCGCCGAGGTGCTCGTCGCCCCGGGCAACGCCGGCACCGCGGCCGTCGGCGAGAATGTCGCCGTCGCAGCCACCGACATCCCCGGCCTCGTCGCCCTGGCCAAGGATCGGCAGGTGGACCTCACCGTGGTCGGCCCCGAGGCGCCGCTCGTCGCGGGGATCGTCGATGCGTTCACGGCCGCCGGGCTGCGGATCTTCGGCCCCACGGCGAAGGCCGCCCAGATCGAGGGCAGCAAGCTGTTCTGCAAACAGATCCTGCATCGCGGCGACGTGCCCACGGCGATGTTTCGTGAGTTTCGCTCGCCCGCCCGGGCCCGTGAATATCTCGAGGCCCGCGAGGACATGCCGGTGGTCGTCAAGGCCGACGGCCTGGCCGCCGGCAAGGGCGTGTTCGTGTGCGACGACCGTGCCGCGGCCCTCGAGGCCGTCGCCATTCTCGGCGGCGACCCGCAGTTCACGGCCGCGGCTTCGGGCATCCTCATCGAGGAGCGGCTCGACGGGGTGGAGGTGAGCGTGATGGCGATCACCGATGGACGGACGATCGTCACGCTGCCGCCGGCCCAAGATCACAAGGCGGCCTACGACGGCGACGAAGGGCCGAACACCGGCGGCATGGGCGCCTACTGCCCGGCGCCGTTCGTGGACGACGAGCTGCTGGCGGAGATCGAGGCTCGCATCCTCGTGCCCACGGTCCACGCCATGCGGCGGGCGAAGGTGCCCTTCCAGGGCGTGCTGTTCGGCGGCCTGATGCTCACCGCCCAGGGCCCCAAGGTGCTCGAGTTCAACGCGCGGTTCGGCGACCCCGAGTGCGAGGCGCTGATCGCCCGGCTCGACTCCAGCCTGCTCGACCTGCTCGACGCGGCGGCCGACCGCCGGCTGGACGAGGTCGAGCCCCCGACCTGGCGGCCGGGCGCGAGCGTCACGGTGGTGATGGCGGCCGAGGGCTATCCGGCCGCGGTCGAGAAGGGCCGGCCGATCCGCGGGCTCGAGGCGGCGGCGGCCGTCGAGGGCGTGCACGTGTTCCACGCGGCGACCCGCACGACGGAAGCGGGGACCGTCACCGACGGCGGCCGGGTGCTCGCCGTCACCGCCACCGCTCCCACGCTGGCCCGGGCGAAGCTCCAGGCCTACACGGGCGTGAAGGAAATCCGCTGGCCGGGTGCCTGGTGCCGCAAGGACATCGCCGACAAGGGCCTGCACCGCGAGCGGGAGCTCGCCGCCACGGCCGCCGAGGAGCCGGCATGAAACTCCGCGTCGGCATCGTCGGCCTGGGCAGCCAGTGGGAGTCGCGGTACCTGCCGGCGCTCCGTGCCCTCGCCGACCGGTTCGAGGTCCGCGGCATTTGCGAGCAGGTCGCACATCGCGCGGCGCGGGCGGCGGCCGAGCTCAACACCACCGCGGCCGACGGGTTCCGGGCCCTCGCCGCGCGGGACGACATCGACGCCCTGCTCTATCTCGCCGACCAGTGGTACGGGGCGACGCCGATCCTCGCCGCCTGCGAGCACGGCAAGTCGGTCTACTCGGCCATCTCGCTGCCCTTCGATCCGGCCGAGGCCGACATGCTTCGCCGCCGCGTCGAGGAGTCGGGCATCGCGTTCGTCGCCGAGCTGCCCCGGCGACACGCCCCCGCAACCGTCCGCCTCAAGGAACTGATCGCCACCCGCCTGGGCAAACCACGGATGCTGTTCTGCCACCGCCGCGTGCCCCATGCGGCGACGACGGCCGTGCAGCCGCCCCGCGACCGGGCCACGGAGGCCCGCGACCTGATGGAGCTGGTGGACTGGTGCCGCTACGTCGTCGGCACCGAGCCGACCAGCGTGGTGGCGGTTCGTCACGCCGATCAGCCCGGGGGCGAGAGCGACGACTACCAGATGATGAGCCTCGACTTCTCGACGACCGGCCGGCCCGGCGACGGACCGCTGGCCCAGATCAGCTGCGGCTACTACATGCCGCGGCAGTGGGTCGAGGCGGTCGGCTTCCGGCCCCCGCCGGCGCTCCAGGTGGTCTGCGAGAACGGCATCGCCTTCGTCGACCTGCCGGCGAGCCTCGTGTCGTTCGACACCGCCGGCCGCCAACAGGAGGAGCTGGAGAGCGAGCGGCCGGTGGGCGAGCACATGCTGCTCCAGTTTCACCGCAAGGTGACGAGCCTCGTGCGGCACATGAGCGGCCTCGACGACACACTCCGGGCCCTGGAGATCGTGCAGGCCGCCGCGCAGAGCCAGGCGGAGGGCCGGCGAATCCCGCTTCACTCGGCCGAGTCGCGATCGCGGTAGAGCCAGGCCCACCTGACGACAACGCCGCTGCCGGGAAGCCCGAAGCGTAAGCTGAGGGAATACGCGTCGCTTTTCCGGAAACCACGTCACATTCCCTCGGCTCACGCCTCGGGCTTCAAGGAACGGGACCGGCGAACCCGACCAATCGGAAACCAATTGCCGGCCAGAGCCAGGACCGCCTTACGACAACGCCGCCACAACCAGGTCGCCAACCTCGCGGGTGCCGTAGCCCATCTTCCCGGCGGCCTGGCGGCTTGATTCACGCAGCAATGCCATCCTGGCCATTGCTGCTGAGCCCGCCGGTGGCGAAGCCAAGGTTCGCCACGGCGGGCTACGGCCGGCTTCCTGCCGGCCAGAGCCAGGACCGCCTTACGACAACGCCGCCACCACCAGGTCGCCAACCTCGCGGGTGCCGTAGCCCATCTTGCCCGCGGCCTGGCGGCTTGCTTCACGCAGCAATGCCCTCGTGGCCATTGCTGCTGAGCCCGTCGGTGGCGAAGCCAAGGTTCGCCACGGCGGGCTACAGCCGGCTTCCTGCCGGCCAGAGCCAGGACCGCCTACGACAACGCCGCCACCACCAGGTCGCCAACCTCGCGGGTGCCGTAGCCCATCTTCCCGGCGGCCTGGCTCTTCATCTTCGTGCCGGTGACGTGGGCCACGGCTGTGTCGATCCGCTTGCCTGCGGCCGGATGGCCAGAGTGCTCGAGGAGCATCGCCATCGCGTTGATCGCCGCAATCGGGTTGATCACGTTCTGGCCGGTGTACTTGGGCGCGCTGCCTCCCATCGGCTCGAACATGCTCACGCCCCCCTTGTCGGGGTTGAGGTTGGCGCCGGCCGCCACCCCCATGCCTCCCTGCAGGATGCCACCCAGGTCGGTGATGATGTCGCCGAACATGTTGGTGGTCACGATCACGTCGTAGGCGTCAGGATTCTTCACCATCCACATGCAGCAGGCATCGACGTGGTTGTAGTCGGTCTTCACGTCGGGGTAGTCCTTGGCCACCTCCTGGAACGTCCGCCACCAGAGGTCGTGGCCGAAGGTGAGCACGTTCGTCTTGGCGACGAGCGTGAGCGTCTTCTTCGGGCTGTTCCGCTTGCGGGTGTAGTCGAAGGCCCAGCGGATGCACCGCTCGCAGCCCTTGCGGGTGTAGACCGCCTGCTGCACCGCGACCTCGTCGGGCGTGCCTTTCTTGAGATAGCCGCCGACGCCGCAGTAGAGGTCTTCGGTGTTCTCGCGGACCACGACGAAGTCGATGTCGTTCGGGCCGCGGCCGGCCAGCGGGGTCTCCACGCCCGGGAGCAGCTTCACCGGCCGGAGATTGATGTATTGGTCGAGTTTGAACCGCAGGTCGAGCAGCAGCCCCTTCTCGAGGATGCCGGGGGCCACCTGCGGATGGCCGATCGCCCCCAGGAAGATCGCGTCCTTCGTGCGCAGCAGGTCGAGGCCCCCTTCGGGAATGATCTCGCCGGTCTTGAGATAGCGATCGCCCCCCCAGTCGAGATTCTCGACTTCGTAGGTGAAGCCTTCGAGCTTGGCGACCGCCGCGAGCACCTTCATCGCCTCGGCGGTGACTTCGGGCCCGGTGCCGTCTCCGGGAATCGCGGCGATCTTCAGCGTCTTGCCAGCCATGGGTGGGAGGGGCTCCGCGGGTGATGGGTGGGGGAGCCGGAATCTATCGCAGGTCGGGACCGATGGGAACCGCCCCGCGCCGCCGCCGGATGGATGGACGGTCAACCACAGTCGAGAGCGCCCGGATCACGTCCCCGGCCCTCCAGGCAGACAGTCTTAACAACGCCTTGTGGCCCCAAAAAGAAAGGCCACCTCAAGCGTCGGCTCGGGTCTGCCCAGCCCCGTCGCCGGACGTTCACTACGGGCATCCTGCCCTCCGCTCACTGCGTGTCCGCTGCGCTACGCCCTCCAGGCTTCGCTTGCTCCCCCAGCCCGGCTCTCAGGGCATGGGCAGACCCTCGCTGATGCCAGCCGAACTTCCTGGGAGACCTCCGCCGGCTCGCGACAGCCCGCCATCCGGGTGGGCAGCCAAACGAGATGCTCGACGGTCGGAGACCGCCGCTACAGGGACGGGCAATCAAACGAAACGCCCGGCACGCAGCGGCCGAAGGCCGCGCCGCGTGCCTGCCGCGCCCCAGGCGTGCCGCGGATCGACGCCTCGTCGAGCCGCCACGCCGCCGCAGCCCCGCTGCGGCCACGGCCGC
>JBIJCJ010000120.1:0-11029 GCA_044344765.1 Pirellulales bacterium
CGCGACGATCGCGGCCGGCCGCGGGCCGGGGTCGGCCGCGGCCGAACCGGCGACGTCGACGACGACGGGGGAGCCGTCGACGCGGCCGCGCATCGGCCGACGCCACGCCCGCCGGCCGTCGGCCGCGGCGAAGGCCTCGACCGCGCGGCCGCGGGATCCGACGATCACCAGGTCGTCGGCGACCGCCGCGCTCGAGCGATAGGCCTGCTTGGCCGCGGCCGGCGGCGTCCGCCAGGCGGCCGCGGCCTGGACGAAGTCGATGGCGAGGAAGCCGCCCCCCTCGGTGCCGAAGAACACGCGGTCACCGCGGGCGGCCGGGGTGGTGCCGGTCGGTCCGTCGATCGGCACGGCGGCCTGCTCCGCGCCGGTGGCGGCGTCGATGACGTGCAGCTTGCCGTCGCAGCCGGCGATGAATACGCGATCGCCCGCGGCGGTTCGGGCTACGACCGGCGAACAGCGGATCTGGTCGGCGATCGAATGCTTCCAGATCGGCTTGCCGTCGGCGAGGTTTAGGCAGGAGAGCGACGTGTCCTGCGAGCCGACGAGCACGCGGACCCCGGCGGCGGTCGGCAGCAGCGTCGGGCCGCCGGAGATTTCGCCGTCGGTCTCGTACTCCCACACCACCTTGCCCGTGGCTGTGTCGAATGCGCGGACGACGCCGGTGTCGTCGCCGACGATCACCAGCGGCACCGCCGGGTCGGGCGAGATGGCCGCCGCCGATGGAAACCCGGCCGCCTCGGCCTTGAAGGACCACTTCGTCACGCCGTCGGCCAGCGTCAGGGCGCGGAACGTGCCGTCGAGGTCGCCGAGATAGATCACGCCGTCGGCGATCACGGGCACCGCGCCGAAGGCCGTCTTCTCGAACCCGCGGTGCCACGCCTCGGCGAGCGGCAGGGTGAGCCGCGCGGCCGAGCGGCCCGTGCCGGCGAGCGTGCCCCGCGCCATCGGCCAGGCGTCTGCGGGGGCGGCGTCGATGACGGGCTCCGCGGCGGCCGCCACCGCGGCCGCGAAACAAAGCAGGGCAGCAGACAGTCGCAGCCCGTTCATCGTGCGGCCTCGTACAAGGCCGCGAGCTCGGCGACGCCGACGGGCCGCGGGTTGAAACCGGCGGTCCACTGGGTCGCGGCGGCGGCCGCCAGCGCCGGGACGTCGGGCGTAGCGATGCCCGCGGCCGACAGCGAGAGCTTGAGCCGGGCAGCAGCCAGCAGGGCGGCGAGCCTGGCAGCGAGCCGGTCTCCCGCGGCGGTCGGCGATGATGGGATGTCGATGTCGGCCAGCAGCTCGGCGAACCGGTCGCCGCACACGGCGGCGTTGAACCGCACCACGTGCGGCAGCATCATGCCCACCGCCTGGCCATGAACGAGCCCGTGGGCCGCGGTCAGCGGATTGGCGAGCGCATGGGCGGCGCCGAGCATCGAGTTTTCAATCGCCAGGCCGGCCCAGGCCGCGCCCAGCTGGACGGCGGACCGATCGGCCACCGTCCCGCCGTCGGCGAGCACCGCGGGCAGGTGGCGGGCCAGCAGTCGCCAGGCGGCGCGGGAGAACATCCGCGAGGCGGGCGTGGCGGCCCGGCTGACGTGGCTTTCCACGGCGTGCGACAGCGCGTCGACGCCCGTGATCGCGGCCAGCGACAGCGGCTGCGTGAGCGTGAGGTTGACGTCGAGGATCGCCACGCGGAACGCGGCCCGCGGGTCGCCGCAGGCCATCTTCATGCCGGTTTCGGCGTCGGTCACCAGGGCGAACGACTGCGTCTCGCTGCCGGTGCCGGCGGTCGTGGGCACGCCGATCGCGGGCAGCATCGGCCCCCGCGCGGTGCCGCGGCCCTTGTAGTCCCGCATTTGGCCGCCGCACGAGAACAGGAAGTTGATCCCTTTCGCGCAGTCCATGGAACTGCCGCCGCCGAGGCCGACGAGCAGGTCGGGGCGGAAGTCGCGGGCGACCGCCGTGCCGGCCTCGATCTGGGTGCTCGTGGGATTCTCGCCGAAGCCGCTGAACACGGCCGTGGCGATGCCGGCTTCGGCGAGCGACTCGATGCCGGCGGCGGCATGACCGGCGTCGACGATGCCCGGGTCGCTGGCGACCAGGGCCCGGGTCGCGCCCAGTTCGCGGGCCAGCGATCCGAGCCGCCGGAGCGTGTCCGGCCCGACGACGAGACGGGGCCCGCCCCGAAACTCGAACTCCGCCAGCGGCTGCGGGGTCGATGCTGCCACGGGGGCCTCCGTTACCGGGCCGCCGCGGCGGCGGATGGCGTTCCCGTTTCGCTGCCGGCCGCCACCTGCAACGCCCGCGACCGGTAGAGGAAGTCGATGATGTTGCCCTCGTGCGGCTGGAGCCAGTCGAGCTTCGTGGTGGGGATCGGCCCGAGGTTGAGCCGGTCGATGTGCGTGCACGCGACGAGCCGCCGCTGGAAGGCCTCGTCCTCCGTGATCGCCGTGCAGACCAGGGTGGGCCCGATCGCGTCGAGCATCCGCTCCTGCGGGCATTCGACGACCGTGACGAACGGGAACATGTATTCCGCCCGTGCGATCTCCGGCTCCGGAGTCTTGGCGTGGGCGACCACAGGCCGCAGCCAGCCGCACCGCTCGCCTGCGACGAACCGGCCGCCGTAGGCCGCGGTGGCGTGCGTCACGCCGGAGGCCTTGAGCAGCCCCTCGATCTGCCCCCAGATCGCCTGGGCTGCGCCGGGGATCGTGAAGGCGGCGAGCTTCGCCTCCGGGTCGTCCGGCGGCTTGACCTCGACGGGGCCGAGCCGCTCGGCGAGCGCCGCCGCGATCGCCTGTGTGTGGCGGCTGGCATAGATCGCCGATGCGTTGATGCACCCGCGGCCGCTGTTGACCGCCACGCTCTCGGCCATGACGTCGAGATGCCGCTCCCAGTCGTCCACGCAATCGTCGCCGAGGATGATCTTCGAGAAGCCGGGGCCGTGCACCTGCACGCCGGGGTTGCCACGGTACTGCTCGACCGTCTTCGCGCTGCCGAAGATCATGCTGCGGCGGCAGCCGGCGAGGATGCCGGCGCCCACGTCGGTGGCCCCCGGATAGAGACCGATGGCCTCCGCAGGGATGCCCGCCTCCACCATGCAGGCCGCCATCCGGTACGGCGTCCACGGTTCCTGGCTCCCCGGCTTCATGACCAGGCCGACGCCGAGGGCGACGACCGGTAGCCAGAGCGTGTGCACGCCGGGGGAGTTGGAGGGGAGCACGAGGCCGAGCACCGGCGCCTGCGCCTGGTAGCTGACGGTCACACCGCGCTGCTCGACGCCGTAGCCCGTCCAGAGGATCCGGGGATCGAGGCCGCGGGACAAGGCGTCGAGGATCCGGTCCATGTTCGAGAGCACGAACATGTTCTTCTGCATGTTGGCCCGGCAGAGGCTTTCGGGCAGCCCGGTCGTGGCCGACTGGCACTTCACGAACTGCTCGGGCGACTGCGGACCGTCGCCCACGGTCACGGTGCCATTGGCGTAGAGATTCCCGGCGGTCTGCAGCCGCTCGACGATCTCCTCGGGGTCGATCGCGAGGAGGGCCGCGCGGGCCTGCGCGGCCTTCTGCAGGTCGCGGCCCACGATCGCTCCGCCCACCTGGCTGACCTCGGCGACGGGCTCACCGCTGAGGAAGTGGACGAGCGTCTCGCGTTCGAGCGACTCGTAGGGTTTGCCGAAACGCCAGGCGGGGAGATGCATGGGTGTGGTCCTCGGGGGTCGCGGTAGTTTAGCTGATTCGCCGACCAACTCGCCCAATCCGGCTCGGGATCGCCCTGACCGTTTCGCCGGACGTTCGCTGCGCCATCCAGGCGTCGGCTCTCTGCATGTCCGCTTCGCTTTGGACACTCGATCCTCGCGTGTTCCTCTCCGAAAGCCCCGGGCGGAAGCCCGGGGGTGACGCCGTCCACTCCGTGGGCGTGTGGGTCGCCTTCCCGCGTTTCCCCAAAATCCGCGAGCGCAGCCCGTCAACGCGGTGCAACCCGTCACCCCCCGGCTCCCGCCGGGGGCTTCTGGGATTCTCTTCACGCTCGATTTCCGTGCCACCATCGGGGCTCGCGCCGTCGCCGGGTGCAACCCGGCTCCACATGCTCCCCGGCCTTCGTGCCTTGGGCCTTTGATAAAGCGAGGTGAGGGGCTGCCCGTGCTCCGGGAGCCGGCGTATGACGACAAGCGCAGCCAGGATGGCGCAGCGCAGTCGGCATCCGAGTGAGCGGAGGGCGGGAGGCCCGACGCGAACGTCCGGCGATGGAGCATGGGCAGCCCCGAGCCGGGTTGGGCGTTCGGCCTCTGGCGAATGGTCAGTAAACGCCCACGGTCGTGGTGGCGGCGAGTTCGCGGAACGGGCGGACGCCGCTGATGCCGTCCCACGGATACTTCGCATACGGCAGCTCGCGCTCGCCCTCGTCTCGCTCGAGGAAGCCGGGGATGAAGGTCTCCCGGGTGAGGGTGGTGAGCCGGACGCGTCCGGTGCCGCCGTAGGGGACGACGCGGTCGCGGTCGTCGAAGTCCACCACCTCGATCACCGCCCGCGGCTGCGGGGCATAGTAGGCGATCGTGTAGCCGTCGGCCGGCACGACCGGACGGCTGGCGGCCAGCCCCATCAGCGTGTTGCCGTAGGTGGGCGTCATGTAGGCGCCGTCGAGCAGTTCCTCGACGGCGAAGCGGGTCCACTGCGGCGTGAACTCCGTGCCACCGGAGAAGATGCCCGTGATCCCCGCCTTGCGGATCGTCGTGCCCTTCTTCTCCAGGGCGAGGGCCAGGGCCTCGAGGAGTTTGGGCGTCGTGAACATGCAGCGCACGTCGTGGCCCGCCTCGAGGATCGTGATCGCCTGGTCGATGCAGTGCTGCTTGTAGGCCTCGAGATGCTCCATCCAGCCCTTCTGGATGAGCTTGATGACCCACCGCGGATCGAGGTCGACGCAGAAGCAGATCCCGCCCCGGTGCTGGGCGAGGTGCTCGATCGAGAGCCGCAGCCGCCGCGGGCCCGAGGGGCCGAGCATCAGCCAGTTCGCGCCCTTGGGGAAAAACTCCTCGGGCAGCGTGTCGCTGAACATCTCGTAGTCGGTGCGGAAGTCGCGCGAGTTGTACCGCGACTTCGGGATCCCCGTCGTGCCGCCCGTCTCGAAGACGTAGGCCGGCTGGTCGGCGAGCCCCTTGGGCACCCAGCGGCGGACCGGGCCGCCGCGGAGCCATTCATCCTCGAAGGGCGGGAACTTCTTCAGATCCTCGTAGCACTTCACCTCGGTGAGCGGGTTGAAGTGCAGCGACTTCGCATACTCCAGCCAGAACGGGCAGCCGGTCGACTCGTGGAAGTGCCAGGCCATGATCTCGACGGTGTGGGCGTCGAGGGCGGCCCGGGCGGCGGCCACCTGCTCCGGTGTGGCGACGGCGAAGACCGGGGGCTTGGTGGCGGGCGCGGTGCTCATGCGGAAGAGGCTCCAGGTAGGGAGAGGGGCGGACGGCCGACGAATGCGGACGGCGATCAGCCTTCCGCGGGAGTCTCGGCCTGCGGAAGGGGGGCGCCGAGCTGCGCGAAGAGCTGCAGCACGCCGTTGAAGTGGGCGAGACGCGGGCCGTAGCGGTCGATGAACTCCCCGAGGGCATACTCGCTGTCGGAGAAGTCGTCGGCGTTGTCGGCCGCCTCCTGGGCGATGCTCGACAGGAACTCGGTGTGCACCTTCGTCAGCGCCTCGGCCGCCCGGCGGCACGACTGCGCGAGATGCGGGTTCGCCTCCTTCCAGGCCTTGAGCTCCGCGGCCCTCTGCCGCTGCTGCAGGGAGACCTGATTCACCAGCTCCGCGAGCAGTTCGCACGACCGATGCTGAAGGATGACCAGGTCGCGAAGGAGCTTGGCCGTGTCGGAGCCGTCGAGGGCGGGGGCCGCGGCGGTCGATCCGGCGACCGTTCCGGACGAGATGTCGACCTGCGTGAAGATCGGAGGAACGTCGTTCATGAGTTTCCTCTGGTGGGAGCCGGGCGGAGACGCCCCGCGTGACCGCTCCATCGTAGGCAGCACCGGCCGGGTTTTCCACGCTGGCCGGTTTCTCCTGCGCCACCGGCAGGGTTTCTCCAGGGTGCCGGCGCGGGCGGGTCCACGCCGCGGCCAGGGGCGGCCGCTCAAGTGGCCGGTGGGTCGGGCCCGATGGATGCAATCGTCGGTCGGGGCCCGCAGGGAAGCGGCGATCCGGACCGAACGCGGAGCGGCAGCCAGGCATGCAGCAGCAGGAAGCAACGCGGCCCGACGGGCCGACGTTCGGGTTTCTGACCGTCGTGGACTCGCCGACGCATGGCGTGTTCGGCGGGTATTTGGTGGTGGACGAACTCGGCCGGCCGGTGGAGTTTCACTGCACCACGCCGGTCAAGGTGTCGCGGGCCCAGCAGATCCTCTACGGCCCCACGCTCCACGGGCATCTGCACGGCCGGCAGATCGGCGCCACGCTCCTCGCCGAGGGTGCGACGCAGCCCGAGATCGTGCTCACCGACGTGGAGTCGATGCTCCAGGTGCGGCCCCACACGGCACTGCCCGTGGCGCTCGTGCGGCGGGCCGAAGCAACGGACGGCGGGCCGGGCTTCACGATCGGGGCAGCCCGGGTGCGGCCGCACGAGAGCGACGGGCCGCGCGAGGCGGTGTTTCAGGATCGGCTCGCCGGGCTCGGCGCGGCGGTCGATCTCTGCGAGCCCTTCGAGCGGATTCGGGCGGCGATCGACGAGGCGCAGCGGCACTGATCCATTCGCGGAGGAACCGTGGGCGACGCACCGCCTCTTTCCGACACGCCGGTTCGATCCCTGCGCGGGCCCGCGCTGGCCCTGCCAGCGGTGGAGGTTCGTGCTGCGCCCGCCCCGCAGTTGGCCCGGCCGCTGGCCTTGCGGCTTCCGCTCGGCGGCACCGTGCCGGGGGTGATCCGGCAGCCGCTGCTCGACGCCCGGCCCAAGGTGACCAGTTGCCGCTTCACCCGCACCGCGTCAACCGCACCGCAGCCGGTGGTGCCCGCCACCCGTGCCGCGCGGCCCGTCCACGTCGTCGATGCCGATGCCGAGCCACGCGGTGACCGGCCGCGGACGCGGATCGCGCCCCCCAAGGACGTCGTCAAACTGTCGGAGCGATTCTTCTACCTGCTCCAGCCCGATCTCGAGACGATGCTCCAGGCCGGGAGGCTCGAGTTCCCCCGGCAGCCGTTCCCGTTTCAGCTCGACGGCATGGCGTTTCTCATGCCCCGGCACGGCGCCGTGCTCGCCGACGAGATGGGGCTCGGCAAGAGCATGCAGGCCATCTCCTCGATCCGGCTGCTCGTGCGGTCGGGCGAGGCGCGGCGGGTGCTCGTGGTCTGCCCGAAAGGCCTGGTGAGCAACTGGACGCGGGAGCTCGCCGACTGGGCGCCGGAGCTGATCGTCGCCGTCGTCGAGGGTGACCCGCAGCGTCGCCGCTGGCAGTGGACCCTGCCCGACGTGCCGGTGAAGGTCGCCAACTACGAGGTGCTGGTTCGCGACCGCGACCTGGTGGCGGAGCTCGGCCTGACGTTCGACCTCGTGGTGCTCGACGAGGCCCAGCGAATCAAGAACCGATCGAGCCAGACGAGTCAGGCGGTGCGGGCGGTGACGCGGGGCCGCAGCTGGGCGCTGACCGGCACGCCGATCGAAAACAGTTCCGAGGACCTCGTCGGCATCTTCGAGTTCGTGGCCCCCGGCCATCTCAACGACCGAATGGCGCCGAAGGCGCTAGGGGCGGCCGTGGCCGATCACGTGCTCCGGCGCACGAAGGACAAGGTGCTCAAGGACATGCCGCCGCGGCTCAATCGCGACGAGCGGATCGAACTCGGGCCCGAGCAGCGGGAGACCTACCGGCGGGCCGAGGAGGAGGGGGTCTTGCGGCTGGCGGGCATGGGGGAGGAGGCCACGATCCGCCACGTCTTCGAGCTCGTGCTGCGGCTCAAGCAGATCTGCAACTTCGACACCGCCACCGGAGAGAGCGCGAAGCTCGAGTGCCTGAAGGCGGACCTCGAGGAGGTGCAGGCCAGCGGCCGCAAGGCGCTCGTCTTCAGCCAGTGGGTGGAGACGCTCGGCCGGCTGCGGGACGACCTCGGCCGGTTCGGGGCCCTGGAGTATCACGGCGGCATGTCCACGACGGCCCGCGACGAGGCGATTCGCCGTTTCAAGCACGACAAGCAGCACTCCGTGCTCCTGCTTTCCTACGGGGCCGGCGCGGTCGGGCTCAACCTGCAGTTTTCGCAGTACGTGTTTCTCTTCGACCGGTGGTGGAACCCCGCCGTCGAGGACCAGGCGATCAACCGGGCCCACCGCATCGGGGCGGCGGGTGCGGTGACCGTGACCCGGTTTCTCTCCGTGGACACGATCGAGGAGCGGATCGACGAGGTGCTGCGGCGGAAGCGGAACCTGTCGGACACGATCCTCTCGCAGGCCGAGGCGCCCGCGGCCAGCGGCATGACGGCGGAGGAACTCTTCGCCCTCTTCCGGCTCGCGCCCCCGGCGCGGTTCGCAACGCGGCCCGACGCGGCGGCGGCCTGACGCGGCGCAGGTGTCGCGCGGGCGGCGGTGCCGCGCGCAAGTCGTTGCGGCGTTGAAACTCCGGCGCGATCCGGGGCCCGAATCGCAGCGGCCGTTTGCCGCAGCCACGCGCCGCTGCGTATGAATCGAACGACTCGACAGCCGCGGCCGCGATGTCGCGGAGGTCGAGTCATACAGACAATCCATCGTCGGACAACGAGTTGAGGGAACACCCGGCTGTGCCGGGGGTTCTGCCACGCGTGGGCCGGCGCGAGTGAACGCCATCGGGCGTCCGTTCGCGCCGGCCTTTTTCGTTTCGCCACCCGTCACGAGGAACCAGCCATGAACCTGCTCGCCGCCCCGTTCGGCCGCCGTTTTCGGACCCGCAGTGAGGAGGGTGCCCGGAAGCGCGTAGCGTCGCGGCGGCGGCCGCGGGCCTTTGGCGAGGCCGAGCGGCTCGAGCGCCGCGATCTCATGGCGGTGGACATCGCGAAACTGACGCCCGACACGTTTTTCATCAACAACGACAACCGGACGATCACCAGCGAGTACGAGGCGATCAAAGTCACGAACAACAGCGGCAGCAACTTCGCCGACGTGTGGGTGAAGGCGGACACGTTCACGGGCGGCGTCGTCAGCCTGGGGACGAACGAGGATGGCTACTACCAGATCGGCGCGCTTCCCACGGGCGCCAGCGACATCGCCTACTTCTATCTGCGGGCGGATGCGGGCACGAGCGTGGATCAGACGCACACGATCCGGCTCTACGAAGGCGATCCGCGGTCCGGCGGTGTTCCGATCGAGGATCCGATCGGCACGCCGGTCACGGCGACGTCCACCTTCTTCGATGTCTATCAGACGTTGGAGACAAGTTCGAACAAGATTTTCTCGGTGGCGTACGACTCGGCCGACCCCGTGCTGGGCAGCACGCTGACGATGACGGTGACCGGTGACCTGGGTCAGGCGAACAATGACAGCGTGCTGTTCTCGCCGGCATCGTTCGACGATTGGCTGCCCGACGTATACGTCCTGGAGACGATGACGATCAACATCACCGGGACCAATGCCCGAACGTTGACCGACGACCTGTATGACACCGGCTTCTCGTCGTCGTCGAGCAATCCGTACACGGCCGTGTATACGTTCCGGCTCGCGGGTGTATCTACCGGCACGACCGCATCGCCGACGCAGTTCGTAGGACGTGGCGGGAACTGGAAGCACCACGACCCGGGGAATGTCGTCCTGCCGCCGGTGTCCCCGGTGGCGAACTCGACGACGGTGGAGAAACTCGTGGCCCTGCCGGGCGACCCGGGCCAGCCGTCGATCACGATTCTGGAGACTGGAGCGAGCACGATCGTGGAGTTCTCGCTGCGGTTCACGAACACGAGCACGCGCACCGTGACGCTGAACTCGATTCTTGACACGCTGCCGTCGCTGCCGGCGAACGCCACGTACGTGCTCGGCACCTCGACGTACGATTACAACGGCACGGCCCTGCCCATCGGTGATCCGTCGGTGACGGGGCAGGATCTGAAGTGGCTGGGACCATTTACGATCCTCGGCAATTCGACGGCGGTGTTGAAGTTCCGGGCCACGATCCCGGCTCCGACGGGCACGTATGTGAACAGTGCGACCGGCAGGATCGGCACGACGGTGATCGACACGACGCTCGACACCAAGGACTACGTCCCGGCCACGGCGATCGTGGTGTGCGCGAAAGACGTGAACCTCGAGCTCGACAAGATGACCGTCGGCCCCGTGGTGGCGGGTCAGTTGGTGTCGTACACGATTGCGATCTCGAACTCCGGCAAGAGCGACGTGACGGGCGCGGCGGTGACGGATCCGTTCGCGGGGGTCTTGAGCGGCGTGACGTGGACGGCGGTGTTCAGCGGCGGGAGCGGCAACACGTCTGGCTCGGGGAACATCAGCGAATCGATCGACCTGTCGGCCGGTGGCTCGGTGCTCTACTCGGTGACGGGCCTGCTGGCGTCGAGCGCGACTGGCAGCCTCGTCAACACGGCGACGGTGACGAGTCCTTTCGACACGGCGACGGACACGGTGACCGATGCGATCAACCGGAACGTGGACCTGACGCTCGATAAGGTGACGGTGACGCCGGTGGTGGCGGGTCAGTTGGTGTCGTACACGATTGCGATCTCGAACTCCGGCAAGAGCGACGTGACGGGCGCGGCGGTGACCGATCCGTTCGCCGGGGTGTTGAGTGGCGTGACGTGGACGGCGGTGTTCAGCGGCGGGAGCGGCAACACGTCTGGCTCGGGGAACATCAGCGAATCGATCGACCTGTCGGCTGGCGGGTCGGTACTCTACTCGGTGACGGGCCTGCTGGCGTCTTCGGCGTTCGGCAGCCTCGTCAACACGGCGTCGGTGACGAGCCCGTTCGACACGGCGACGGACACGGTGACGGATGCGATCAACCGCAACGTGGACCTGACGCTCGACAAGGTGACCGTCACCCCGGTGGTGGCGGGCCAGCTGGTCTCGTACACGATTGCGATTGCGAACTCCGGCAAGAGCGACGTGACGGGC
>JBIJCJ010000301.1:0-2875 GCA_044344765.1 Pirellulales bacterium
GGAACTCCAGTCGGGCCAGGCCCTCCCTCCGTTCCGAACACCACCGCTCCTTCGGTCCCCAACATCCTGTGGTTCTCCATCTCCTGTCCTCCTGGCCCTCTACTCTAATAGGGGAAGGGCAGGTGTCTCACCTATCATTGGCACAGAGGGTGCCCATCCAGGTACTCGGCAAATAACTTCTCGATCCCGTCGCGTAGCGTGCCCTGATTGCCCTTCACGTTGAGTACGTAATGGCCTCCGGCGTCGACGATGCGACGGGCGATGTCCGTCTGGCACCCCGCGGCATCGATCGTCACAGTCGCTCCCTTGAGCTGCAGCATGTCAAGCAATTTTGGGATCGCCGTGATCTCGTTGCTCTTTGCGTCAACCACCAACTGCCCCAGGCTGATCGAGTTCGCCGAGGCCCAGGCACTGATCATGCGGATGGCCGCCTTGTTGCTGGCCTTGTCGAAGCTGCCCCGGAGCGTTTTGCCGTCGATCGCAATCACTTGGCCGCCGGTTGCTTCGTGGAGCGCCTGGATCCAGCTCAGCAGGCATCGCTCGAACTCGGCCGGAGACAGCATCGAGAAGATCGCATTGAACCGGTCGTGCGAAGGTATCCCCGCGCGCAAGTCGAGGATCTTTCGAAACCATCTCCGCTTCTTCCGACCGAAGTCGGCGATCGCGACGAAATCGTCGGCGCCGCAGATCACGCCGCAGATCGCGATAACGATGAAGTTGATGAGGGGATGCGTGACCTTCCGACGACGGGGATCGGGAAGCGTCGCGAAATGAACCTGAATCCTGGCACCAGCCGACTTCGAAACGGGCATCTTCGATCCTCCCTGAAGATCACAGCCCGACGATCGCCAAACCACTTTCGGAGACACTGCGGGCGCGATTGTCCAATCATGCCAAACTACCCATCATGGCGCAATCGCCCTGCTCCTTCCCCCTCACCGCTTCAATGCGACTTTTACGCGAGTGAACCTGTTGTGTTGATTTCCGCGGTCGAACCCGTCGCATTCTAAAATAATCTGATCGGTAGCCCCTGACTTATCGGAACCAAGCTCATGCCGATCAACCGCGCCATCATCACCGCCGCCGGCCGTGATGGGCAGGCCCTGCCCCTGCAGCGGCTCGTCGATCGCGACGGCGTCGCCAAAACGGCCCTCCAGATCATCGTCGAGGAGGCGGTGGCCGCCGGCTGCCACGAAGTCGCGATCATCGTGCGGCCCGGCGACGAGGCCGCCTTCCGCGCCGCCGCCGGCTCCGCCCCGTCGCGACTGGAACTCATCCCCCAGCCGGCGCCGCTCGGCTACGGCCATGCCATCAAGTGCGGCCGGGCCTTCGTCGGCGATGAACCGTTTCTGCACCTCGTCGGCGACCATCTCTACGTGAGCGAAGCCGGCGGCGAAAACCCACAGCGGTGCGCCTCCCAGCTCGTAGCCGTTGCCGCGGCGGAGAACTGCGCCGTTTCCGCGGTGCAGCCCACGCGGGAGAACATGCTTCCATACTTCGGCACCGTGGGCGGCCGCCGCGTGCCCGGCGCCCACGGCCTCTACGAGGTGGAGACGGTCGTCGAGAAGCCCACGCCCACCCAGGCCGAGCAGGAACTGATCGTGCCGGGCCTACGGGCCGGCCACTACCTCTGCTTCTTTGGCATGCACGTGCTCACGCCGGGCGTATTCGATCTGCTCGACGCCCTCGGCGAAGCGGGCGATCGGCAGCTCTCGCCCGCGCTCAATGCACTCGCGGAGCGCGAACGCTACCTCGCCCTGGAGGTCCGCGGCGCCCGCCACAACCTCGGCATGCAGTATGGGTTACTCGTCGCGCAGCTCGCCCTCGGCCTCGCGGGCAAGGACCGAGCCGAGATCCTCGCACAGGTCGTGGAATTGCTGGCCCGGCAGGGCGGGTATTCGTAGACATCGACCGCATTCCGTGCGAAATTGTGACGGTGTACCGCACGAGCAAGGTGGCGAAATATTGGGGGACATGACGATGAAGGTCTTGTTCGATCCAGAAACCGACACGCTCTCCGTGCTCGTAAAGGAGGGCGTGGTCGCCGAGACTGATGAACCGCGGCCGGGCATCATTCTCGACTACGACGCTGGCGGCAGCCTGCTCTCCATCGAGATTCTCGACGCGTCGAAGCACATGCCGATTCCACGGCAGGTGGATTTCGAAGTGACCGCGAGAAACGTCGGATAGGGCCATGTAGGTCGCCGCGCCATCCGGCGCGTCCCTGTGTCCCGAGGCCTATACGAGGCGGAGTCTGTCATCGAGAAGCCCAAACCCGCGCAGTTCGAGCAGGAACTGATCGCGCCGGGCCTACGGGCCGACCACTACCTCGCTCTTCGGCATGCCCGGGCTTACGCCAGGCGTGTTCGATCTTCTCGACGCCCTCGGCCATGCTGGCAAGAATCGCGCCGAGATCCTCCCGCAGATCCTGGAATTACTGGCCGATTGACGTTATATGCACGCCTGTATACTCTTACGGACACAGGAGGCAGATCATGACTCTCACGATTGATGTTGATTTGCCGAACGATCTTGAGAAGTGCCGGTTGCCTACCGCCGTTCAGCAGCGGCTCGACCACCTTCTCGATCAACAAGACTCCGGTCAGGACCTGACCGACCAGGAGCGAAGGGAAGCGGAGGGACTCGTCGATCTCGCTGAGTTCCTGACGTTGCTGCGGATGCGAGCAGAGAGGCTCACAAAATGACCCACGTTCCTGCGACTCTGAAGTTGCAGGTCGAGGAACGGGCCGCTGGAAGGTGTGAGTACTGCCGCCTCTCGCAAGTCGGGCAGGAAGCCCGATTCCATGTCGACCATATCGTGCCAACAAAACTGGCTGGGCGAACGACGGCCGACAACCTCTGCCTCGCATGCGTT
>JBIJCJ010000294.1:0-2860 GCA_044344765.1 Pirellulales bacterium
CCGCCCGCTGGAATTGACCCGACCTTCCAGGTCTGGCGACCGGGGTCGTGCCACCTGGAGCGGCGGTCTACGACGGTCGTGCCCGGCTGCCGGGAAGCCCGAACCGTAAGGTGAGGGAATACGCGTTGCTCCACCGAACACCGGTCCGCATTCCCTCGGCTCACGCCTCGGGCTTCCCAGCATCGGGCATCCACCACCATCGGCGCCGCACGACGGTCGGAGACCGCCGCTACAGCCTCCGGCTGGCATTGACCCACGCGAGCCGCCCTGGGATCGTCTTCCGACCCCGGGAGGCCACGCCATGCGCCGCCGTTCTCTGCTGACACTTTTGGGCCTGGCGCTCACGCTGCCTGCGCCGGCGCGGGCCACCGAGCCCGCCACGGCCCGCGGCGCGATCGCGTCACTCGAAGAACGGCTCAAGGCGGGGCTCAAGGTGCAGGCCCCGGCCGACGTCGCCTTCTGCGACCGCGTCATCGAGGCGGTGCGAACGGGCGAGATTCCCTCGCAGGTCGTCGACTCGACCTACCTGTGGGCCGTCCGGCGCGGCAAGAAATATCCCTTCCCGGCCTTCCAGTTCGCGATCCGTGCCCACGCCAAGCGGCTCGGCGTCAGACTGTGAGCAACGCGGCGATCCGCGGGTCGGCGAGCGAGTCGGCGACGAACCGGGCGCCCGTGAAGTCGTGCCGCCGGCTGTGTCCGCCCGGCACGGCCACCACGACCGCGCCCGCGGCCACCGCCGCCCGGCAGCCGTTGTGCGAATCCTCGAAGACGAGCATCGCCGCCGGCTCGACGCCCAGCCGCGCGGCGGCCGCCAGATAGATCTCGGGATCGGGCTTGCCATGCACGACGTCGGCGCTCGTGAGCACGAAGGCGAAACGATCGAGCAGGCCGACCCGGCCGAGAACGTCGTGGGCGAAGGCGGGCCCGCTGCTGGTGGCCACGGCCCGCGGCAGGCCACGGGCGACGAGCGACTCGACGAGGGCCACCGCGCCCGGCATCGGCTCCAGCCGCTCGTCGAGCAGGCCGGCGAAGATGGCGCCGGTCTCCGCCGCGAGCGTCTCGACGGTGTCGGCGAGCCCGTGCCACTCGATCATGATCCCCAGCGACACGGCCGGCGGCCGGCCCATCATCGCGTCGAGCAGATCGGGCCCGAAGGTCTTGCCGCGACGGCGAAGGAGTTCGCTGCCGACGTGCTGGTACAGCTCCTCGGTGTTGACGAGCAGGCCGTCGAGGTCGAACACGGCCGCGTGAATCGGCGCGGAGGCGGTCATGGGGATTCCGGCGGGGGCGCGAGGCGGTAGACGGCGTACGCCGTGTTGGCGTGGAGCCGCTCGAAGGGCAGTGCGTCGATGCCGTCCACGTCGAGCGGCACGATGGCGTGATCGGCGCCGTAGCGATCGGCCACGTCGCGCATCCGCGCGGCGCCGAGCGCGGCGGTCGATCGCTCCATGCCCACGAGCCTGCCGTCGGCGGAGAAGCAGTCGAGGATCCGCCGCCGCCACTCGAGCAGCGAAACCGCGTCCTGCGGGCTGTTCTTCCAGGCGACCACCTCGGGCAGTCCGGTCCGCCAGGTGAAGCTCGCGGCGCCCCGCGGCGTGAGGAACCGGGAGCCCGGCGGCACCTGATCCTTGACCCAGTCGCAGACGTCGGCCCAGGCCGCGGAGTCGACCTTCGTGTCGGCCCGCGGCTGCAGGCCGGAGCGGCCCGGCAGGGGCCAATGACGGGAATGGATGCCGACGTTCACGAGCAGTCCGGCGACCACCAGGCCGCGAACGATCGCGGGCCGACCGGGCAGGATCTTCGTATACGTGGCGTCGTCCGTGAGCACGGCCGCGGCGCTGGCCGCCAGCGTGAAGGGCACGATCACGTCGGCGAGCCGAAACCAGTAGTACCGCAGCAGCCCGATGACCAGGTCGGGCGCCAGCGGCTCGGCCGACGCGATCAGGCAGCCGGCGAGCGAGATCGCCAGCGCCGCCTCGCGGAAGGCGGCCACGCGGCCGCGGGCCGGCGTGGCGGGCACGACGCGATGCATGATCGTGCCCACGAGGATCGCGAGCAGGTGGCGGACGATCATCGCCTCCACGAACCTTCGCGGCAGGAGATGGTGATACAGCCGCTCGACCACGTAAATGCGGTTCGCCAGCGTCCGCCCCGCCGCGTCCACACCGGCGGAAAGTGACAGCGCGGACAGCACGCCCCAGGCGGCGAGCGCCAGCCCGCCCACCAGCAGCCCGCCGCTCAGGGCCGCGGACGTCACTCCGGCATCGCCGGTTCTTGTCATGCCGCCCGCGGGCCGGCATCGCCACCACGCCAACCCGCACGCGACGAGGCCCCACCCACCCACGATCGGGTGCAGCGCCGTCGCCCCGCCGAAGAAAAACACCGCGGCCGCGAACCGGTCGCGGGCGACTTCGCCGAGGGCTGCCAGGACGAGGGCCCACGAAAACACCTTGGCCTCGCAGCCGCCGATCACCCACTCCCCGGCGGCGGTCGTGTACTGCAACGCCAGCGCGAACAGCCCCGCCGCGAGCAGCCGGCCGAGCGCCGTGGGCAGCAGTGGCACGACGGCGTGGCGAAAGCCGACCGCCAACGCCAGCCAGCCGAGCCAGCGGCCCACCCAGGCGCCCGTCTCGAGCCCGCACGCCGCCAGGATCGGTCCCATCCCCGCATAGAACACGGAATGGGCATCGGGCGTCTCCAGGAACCAGTCGCCGCGTCCGTAGGTCGGATCGACGTGGTGCAGCGCCTTCGTGAGATACACCGTCTCGTTGACGTCGGGCAGCGACCATGCCCCGCAGGCCGCGAACAACAGCAGGATGGCCGCCACCTCCCCCGCAGCCGCCAGACGTCCGTCGCTTTC
>JBIJCJ010000248.1:0-4362 GCA_044344765.1 Pirellulales bacterium
GGCGATGACCGCCGCGTTTGCCGATGAATGCCCGTTGGCGGCCGCCGCCAAGGCGAAGGCCGCGGGCAAGACGCAGGTGCATCAGGTGGCCTTCCAGGCCCCTGCGAAGGACATCGTCGATACGGCCGTCGGCGCCGGAGACTTCAACACGCTCGTGGCGGCCGTCAAGGCGGCCGGCCTGGTCGAGACCCTCAAGGGCCCCGGCCCGTTCACGGTCTTTGCACCGACGGACGCGGCGTTTGCCAAGCTCCCGCCCGGCACGGTCGAGTCGCTGCTGAAGCCCGAGAACAAGGACAAGCTCGTCGCCGTGCTGACCTACCACGTCGTGCCCGGCAAGGTCATGGCCGCCGACGTCGTGAAGCTCAGCGAGGCGCCGACGGTCCAGGGTTCGAAGGCCAAGGTCAAGGTCGAGGGTGGCGGCGTCATGATCGACGGTGCCAAGGTCGTGAAGACCGACATCGCCACGAGCAACGGTGTGATCCACGTGATCGACTCCGTGATCCTGCCCCCGGAGAAGAAGTAGGCCCGCGGCTTTCCCCGCATCCGCGGACGCGAGGACGGCGTGGGCCCACGGCCCGCGCCGTCCTCCGGCGGTACGAGTGGTATGCTGGTCGGTTCTTCGCCAACGACGGGAGGCTTCTTGGCGGATGACATGCTCCTCACGCGAATCGCAGCCGGCGACCAGTCGGCCGTGCCGGCCTGCGTCGCCCGCTACGGGCCGCTGGTGTGGACGCTCGCCCAGCGACGGCTGCGGAACGCCGCCGATGCCGAGGATGCCGTGCAGGAGGTGTTCATCGATCTGTGGAAGTCGGCCGAGCGGTTCGATCCCCGGGTCGCGGAGGAGATAACGTTCGTGGCGATGATCGCCAGACGACGGCTGATCGATCGCGTCCGCAAGGATGCCCGCCAGCCGCCCGCCGCTCCGCTCGACGCCGCCGGCGCTCCCGCGGCGATCGATCCCGCCGTACCGGTCGGCGATCGAATCGAGCTGGGGGAGGAGGCGCGGCTCGCCGCGGAGCAGCTCGATCGCCTGCCGTCCGACGCGCAGCGGGTCCTGCGGCTGTCGATTTTCGACGGCCTGTCGCACGGCGAGATCGCCGCGCAAACGTCCCTGCCATTGGGGACCGTGAAATCGCACATCCGTCGCGGACTCGACACGCTGCGACAGCGGTTGGCTGGCCGGTCGCGTGGCGGGCTGGCGACGGTGGCCACGGAAGGTCGCGAGAAAGCCGGGAGGTTTTCACGATGACCGACGACATGTTCCTGCCGATCGAAGAAGAATGGGACGGCGGTCCTGCCGGGGGCCTCTCGGACATGGCGCTCGCCGCCGCGTCGTACGAGCTGGCGATGTTGTCCGGCGACGGCGGCCGGACGACGAGAGTGGAGCCGCTCCCGGCAGGGCTTGGCGACGCGATCCGCCGGGCCGCGGCCGCGCACGTGGTGCGGAGGGTATCCGGCTTGGCGGGCGGCGAACCGCCACGCGCCGAGCTGCGTCCGACTTCGTCGGCGCCGGAGAGCCGCGGTGTGGGCTGGCAGCGGCTCGTTTCGCTGGCCGGCTGGAGCGTCGCCGCCGGCCTGGGGCTCGTGCTGCTGTCGCGCTCGACGCCGACGCCGCAGGAAGGCATCCGCCCCGCACCCGAGGCCGCCGCGGTGCGGCCGGCTGCGGCCGACCCGGCCGAGAAGCGGCGGGCACTGCTCCTGGCCGAGGATCCCGCAGCGCTCTCGGTCGCCTGGGCCGCCGGCAAGGATCGGTCCGTGACGGGACTGCCGGAAGGGATGACGCACGGCGACGTGGTGTGGAGCCAGAGCCGGCAGCAGGGCTACATGCGGTTCCGCGGTCTGGCGGCCAACGATCCCGCCGTCGAGCAGTATCAACTTTGGATCTTCGACGCCGAGCGGGATGCGGCGCATCCGGTGGACGGTGGCGTGTTCGATGTGGCCGACGCCGACGGGGAGGTCTGTGTGCCGATCGACCCGCGGCTGCCGATCGGCAAGCCGACCCTGTTCGCGATCACCGTCGAGAAGCCCGGCGGCGTGGTCGTGTCGAAGCGGGAGCGGCTGCCGCTGCTCGCGCAGGTTCCTTAATTGTCCGTGGACAAAGCCATCCAAGGCCGGACGATCCACAATTCCACGGAGTGGATCGCGTCACCCCCTCGCTTCCGCGAGGGGCTTCCGGACGGGACACGCGAGGATCAAGTGAGAGCGGTTGATAAGGCTCACGCTTGATCCGCGCGGACCGTCGGCGTTGGCCTCCGTTGGTGGAAATCGGTTGAGCCCCAGAAGCCCCCGGCGGGGGCCGGGGGGTGACGGGTTTCCCCCGGCGCGTTTGAGGGACCGTATGGCAGGGAGCCGCGGCGCGAGATCATTCGCCGACGGTGATCGTCACCGGCGGCGCGTTGACGGCGTCTGCGGGGTTCGGCCCGGTGCGGCCGGTGGCGCGGAGCGTCACGGGGCCGCGGCCGAGAAGTTCGGCTGGCAGCTCGATCGTCGCCTGCCCCGTCGCCGTGCGGCCGAGCACGCGGCCCATGCCGTAGATGATCGCCGACTCCACGCCGGCGCCCGCCAGGCTGACCCGCACCGTGTCGGTCGGACGCACCCGCCGGGGTTCGACCGTAAGCGCGAGGGTGCGGCCGTGGTTCGAGATCGTGATCGGCACGATCCGCCGCCCCTGCGTCTCGATGTCCGTGGCCGCGATCGCCACCACGCGGAGGTCGTGATGGCCGTCGGCGAGGGCCGTCGTGTCCAGCGGCAGCCGCTCGCCCAGCCCGCACTGCACCACCCGCACGCCGTCCACGTAGAGCTCGTAGCGGTCGGCGACGCCCCCTTCGGGCAGGCTGGCCCGCGGCTCGAGCTCGATCTTTCCGGCGAGCGTCGCGCCCGCCTCCAGCGGCTGCGAGTCGGCCGCGTTCACGATCTCCACGGCGGGGATCACGGCCCACGGCTGGCAGAGCGGGTCGCCGACGACGAGCAGCTGATGCGGCGACCGCACCGCCTGGTAGAAGGCCTCGGCGAGGCACGCGCCGCGGACGTAGTGCAGCTGCAATGCCGGATGCGGAAACTTGGACTGAAACGCGGCGGGCGAGTTGGCTCCGGTGTTCGGCAGCATCACGTAGGGCTCGACCACGGTGCCGCAGGCCCCGGCGGCGCCGGCGCGGATGAAGGCCGAGAGCGGTGTCTGTCCTGCGTTCGGCGTGAACACGCCGCCGAAGCTCGTGAGGTTGTCGCAGATCGCGCCGGGCACGAGCCGACTACCGCTCGCCGGCCAGTCGAAGTCGGGCGTGCCGGTCACGAGGCCCGCGACGTCGCGCCGGCCCTGCGGCAGGATCCCTTCGAGAATCTCCGCCTTCACGCCGGCGGCTTCGATCGCCTTCACCGTGCCCTTCACCGGACCGCTGCGGGCCCGCGTGCGCACGTCACCGTTGGTGAGAAAATAGATCGTGCCCCGCGGTCGCCGGCCGTCGGCCGCCGCCGCCGAGGTGAGGGCCTGCACGATCTCCGCGACGGTGTTCCCGCGGCCGGCGGTGACGCCGAGCATCGTCGCCAAAAGGTAGCGGGGGCCCCCCGCCTCGAGCACGTTGCCCTGCTCGCCCCAGCCATACCAGCCGCGGAAGCCGACGGTGGTCGCCGGCGCGCCGTCGGGGCCGGGGGCCTGGAAGTAGCGGTTGCTCGCCGGATCGAGCCAGCCCGGGCTGCCGCTCTGCACGGCGGCGTAGAGCATCGTCATGCCCGTCAGCGAGCCCGAAGGAAACTTGAACACCTGCTGGGTCGCCAGTTCGGCGGGCATCTCGGCGGCGTAGTCGACCCGCCAGGGAAAGCCGCAGGAATAGACGACCTGGTCGATCTGCGCGGCGAGCCGCCGGGAATCGATGGTCTTGAGAATCGGCTGCAGGATCTCCGTGCGAAAGCGGTCGATCGGCACCGACTCTTCGCCGTCCTTCCAGGGCAGCATGAGCACGTTGCCCGGCGGCACGTGCCGCAGCGCCGCGTAGGCGTTGGCGACGGCCAGACTGTCGGCCCGCGTCGGATTCACGACCAAGAGCACGTTTTCAGGTCCGCCCCCAGCCCGGGCCGACGGCGCGGCGAGAATCGCCGCCAGCAGGCACAAGGAAGCGACGCGGGAGTGAAGCATGGCCGGAAGCCCGTCGCGTTCGGGGACGCAAAAAAAGCCAGTCTAACCTGTCCGTGGAGAAAGCCCCGTTGGTGGAAATCGGTCGCCTAGGAAGCCTCCGGCGGGAGCCGGGGGGTGACGGGTTGCTCGCACGGAGTGGACCGCGTCACCCCCTCGCTTCCGCGAGGGGCTGTGCGATTGCAAGTGTACTGAACCAGCAGGGTGCGAGTCCCTGTCGGTGGCCGGCCTGGCTG
>JBIJCJ010000188.1:0-6491 GCA_044344765.1 Pirellulales bacterium
AACCATCAACCGGAGAGCCGTGTGCGGGAGACCCGCCAGCACGGTTCGGAGGGAGGGGGGCCCGGGCCAACCGGGCCTCCCTACCCCTATTCCGGTCGGCACGGGCGCGGAGGATCCTGCACGTTACGGAGTGGATCGCGTCACCCCCGGGCTTCCGCCCGGGGCTTTTGGGGTGGAAGATGATGGCCGTCTCCTTTTCGCTGAGCATCGCCAATTGGAATCGTCATGCATCCGCGCCGCATTCCGTTGAAAACAATCGTCTCCGTGGTCCTCGCGCTGCCCTGGGCCGCGGCGTGCGGCGCGGAGCCGGCGCGGTTTTCGGGGCCGCGGGCCATGCGGCATCTGGAGGCGATCTGCGACCTCGGGCCGCGGCCGAGCGGTTCGGCGGCGATGACGAAGCAGCGGGCGCTGCTCGTCGAGCACTTCCGCAAGGCCGGGGCTCGGGTCGCGGGACAGGCGTTCCAGATCCGTGACCGGCAGACGGGCAAGCCCGTGCACATGGAGAACCTCGTCGTCGAGTGGCACCCCGACCGTGCGGAGCGGATCCTCATCGGCGCCCACTTCGACACGCGGCCGTTTCCCGATCGCGACCCGGTCGATCCCAAGGGCGTGTTCATCGGTGCCAACGATGGGGCCAGCGGCGTGGCGGTGATGATGGAACTCGCCGCCGCCATGCCGGGGATCGCGGGACCGGTGGGCGTCGACTTCGTCCTCTTCGACGCCGAGGAATACGTCTTTCGACCGCGGGATCCCTACTGCCTTGGCTCGACCTTCTTCGCCCGGCAGTACGCCGCGGCGCGGCAGGCGGGGCGGCTCGGCCACCGGTACCGCTGCGCCGTGGTGATCGACATGGTCGCCGACCGGAACCTCGAGCTCTGGCAGGAGCAGAACAGCGTCTCCTGGCCCGAAAGCCGGCCGGTCGTGGAGTCGATCTGGGCCGTGGCGCGACGGATGCAGGTCCGTCAGTTCGTGCCGCGGCCGCGGCACACGGTCGAGGACGACCACGTGCCGCTGCGGATGATCGGCGGGATCCCGGCCTGCGACATCATCGACTTCGACTATCCGCAGTGGCACACCACCGCCGACACTCCCGCCCACTGCGCGCCCGAGTCGCTCGAGGCGGTGGGGAGCGTGCTGCTGGAGTGGCTGCGGGAACAACGGTGAGCCGATGTCCTCGACCCCGTCAGGATCGCCGCCCCATCTGGCCACCCTCGTGGTGCCGGAGTTCGGGCTCGACGTGCCGCTGGCCGTCGCGCTGTGGCTCGTGCCGCAGGGCGCCGAGGTGATCGAGGGCGACCGGGTGGTGCAGCTCGTGGCCGGCGGCGTGACGATCGACCTCGAGGCGCCGGTGACGGGGCAGCTCGCGGCCTGCCTCGCGGAGGAGGACGAGCCGGTCGCGACGGGCACGGTGCTGGCGGAGTTCGCTCCCGCAGCCGACCCGCGAGGCGCGGCATGACGGCCGCGGCAGACGAGCGGCGGCTGTGGACGCTCGTGCTCGGCGGGGCGCTGGCGCTGTTTCTCGTGCAGCCGCCTGCCGACCTGTGGTGGGCCGCCTGGCTCGCGCCGCTGCCCTGGCTCGTGCTCGTGGCCGCCGATCGCCTGCCCGGCCGGCGGCCGTGGGCGGTGCTCTGGCTGGGCGGCTTCCTCCATTGGCTGGCGACGATCCACTGGCTGCGGCTGCCCCATCCGGCCACGTCGATCGGCTGGGTGGCGCTCTCCGCATACCTCGCCGTCTATGTGCCGGCCTTCGTCTGGCTGGCCCGCCGGCTCGTGCATCGTTGGCGGTGGCCGCTGGTGGCGGCGGTCGCCGTGGCCTGGATGGCCTGCGAGCAGCTCCGCGGCTGGGTGCTGGGCGGCTTCACGTTCGCCGGGCTCGGCCACACGCAGTGGCGCTGGACGACGCTGCTCCAGACGGCCGACATCGCCGGCGCCGTGGGCGTCAGCGGGATCGTCGCCGCCGTGGCGGCGGCCGGCGCCGCGGCCCTGCCGACCGCGGCCGGATGGCATCCGCGCCGGGCGCTGGCCAACGTCGGGACGGCCGGCTGCCTGCTCGGGCTGGCACTGGCCTACGGGACGTGGCGGTTGGCCACCGCGCCCGCGCCGCGCGGGGCGCCGCTCGAGCTGCTCCTCGTGCAGGGCTCGATCGACACCGAGCTCAAGCACGATCCCGACGCTGCCACCGACGTCACCCGGCACTACGACGACCTGACCGTCGCGGGCCTCGCCGCCTGGCCCGGCGGCCGCCGCCCCGACCTCATCGTGTGGCCGGAGACGATGTGGCGCTGGGGGCTGCTGGAGATCGATCCCGCCGAGACGATCGAAGAGCCGTTCGTGGAGCGGCACCTGGGGCCGGAGCCGCCCGGCGCCGACGCGGCCGTGCGTGCCGACCGGCAGGCCCGCTGCCGCCGCGCGCTCGAACAGGAGCGGCTCGACGCGCTGGCCGTGTTCGCGCGGCGCTACGGCACGCCGTGGCTCGTTGGGCTCGACAGGCAGGCGATCGCGCCCGGCGCGACACGCTTCTACAACTGCGGCCTGTTCCTCGACGCCGCCGGCGCTCCAGTGGCCTGCTACAGCAAGCTGCACCCGGTGATGTTCGGCGAGTACGTGCCGTTCGCCGACCGGTTTCCGTTTCTCTACCGGCTCACGCCGCTGCCGGCGGGGCTGACGCCCGGCACCGAGCTCGTGGCCGTCGAGATCGCGGGTCGCCGGGTGGCGGTCAACATCTGCTACGAGACGGCGTTGCCCGACGCGGTGCGGGCGCTGGTCAACGGGCTCGAGGCCGGGCAGGGGCCCCCCGACGTGCTCGTGAACCTCACCAACGACGGCTGGTTCTGGGGATCGAGCGAGCTCGACATGCATCTGGTGGCGGCGATCTTCCGGGCGGTGGAGGTGCGGACGCCGCTGGCGATCGCGGCCAACACCGGCTTCTCGGCGGCGATCGACGGCTGTGGCCGGCTGCTGGTGCGGGGGCCACGGCGGGCGACCGCCACCCTCGCCGCCCGGCTGCACCCCGACGGCCGCCGCAGCCCCTGGCGGGTGACGGGGACTTTGCCGACGTGGGCGTGCGTGGCGGTCGCGGTGGCTGTGGCGTGGGAGGCGGCCCGGGGCCGCTTCTTCCGGGGAGGACTGCACCGGCGCCGTCAATCGGGGTGAGGTCGGCGGCCGACCACGGCCGATTCAGGATCAGGGTTCGGCTCGCGCGGGGGCTGGGGAACTTGCCCTGGGGGATGTCCGGCGAGGAAGATAGAGGCCAGGCCGCTGTGGTGGCCGCGTGCGAGCGGGAGGCGTCATGAACATCATCGGCAAGATCTTCGTGTTCGCGGTGTTCGTCATGAGCCTCGTGTTCATGAGTTTCGCCGTCGCCATCTACTCGTCGCACACCAACTGGGAGCGCGAGGTCAACCGCAAGCCCGAGGAAGTGAAGGGGGCCGAGCAGCCAGGGCTCAAATATCGACTCGAGCAGGCGGAGAACGAGCGAAAGAAGCTCAAGCAGGAGATCGACGTCCTGGTGAGCAAGGTCGCGGAATCGGAAGCCGCCCGCGACCAGGTGGTCGCCAAGCTGCAGACGGCGTTGACCGAGAAGGACGGTGAGCTCGTCGAACTCCGCAAGGGCAAGGAAGAGCGGGAAAAGATCCAGCAGGAGGCGATCGCCAAGCTCGACGCCGCCGAAGCCGATCTCAAGAAGACCGTCGAGGAGGTGGCCGCGCTCCGCGAGCAGGTGCGGCAGCAGCAGACGAAGGTGGACCAGGAGGTGGGCCGCGCCGCCGACATCGCCCGAAAGCTCCACGAGACCCAGTCGTTTCTCGAGATCGCCACGGAGCGCAAGGAGCAGCTCGAGAAGCAGGTCGCCAACGCCCGGCTGCTGCTCAAGCAGCAGGGCCTGACGATCGACGCCCTGCCCAAGGATCGGGTGCCCACGCTCGACGGCGACGTGCTCGCGGTGGCCGACAACGCCATCGAGGTCTCGCTGGGAGGCGACGAGGGACTGCAGGCCGGCCACACGCTGGAGGTCTATCGCGCCGGCCAATACGTGGGGCGGGCGGTCGTGAAGACGGTCAAGCCCGACCGCGCGGTGGCGGTGATCCAGCCTGAGTACTCCCGCGGCACCGTGCAGCGGGGCGACAAGGTGACCACACGGCTCAAGATCTGACCTGGAACACGCCATGGCACAAGACGCCCCGCAGTCGCGGTCCCGACCGCCGATGAACGTCTACACGGCGATGCTCATGCTGTCGTTCGTGGCGATCTCCGTCGGCTGCCTGATCCTGTCGCTCGACCTGTTCTCGCGTCGGCTGCCCCTCAAGCCGTAGGCGGCGTGCGCCCGCGCCGACCGCGACCGCCATGCTGCTCTCCTGGCTTCGGGCCCGCCGCCGCCGTGCCCTGGGCGACGGAGACTTTCCTCCGGCCTGGGACGAGATCCTCGCCCGGCTCGTGAAACAGGTGCAGTGGCTCGATGCGGCCGAGCAGGAACGGCTGCGCCGCTGGATCCTGGTGTTCCTCGGTGAGAAGCGGTTCGAGGGCTGCCGGGGCCAGGAGATTACAGACGAGGTTCGCCTCGCGATCGC
Organism: Pirellulales bacterium; assembly: GCA_044344765.1. Taxonomy (GTDB): domain Bacteria; phylum Planctomycetota; class Planctomycetia; order Pirellulales; family UBA1268; genus QWPN01. Next base: position 4,566 of record JBIJCJ010000188.1, read on the forward strand.
CGCCCAGGCCGGGCTGGTTACGCTCGGCTTCGCCGCGGAGCACTTCGACGGGCTGCGGTCGGTGCTCGTCTATCCCGGCGACTATCGCATGCCGCGGTCGACGCCGCTCGATGGCGGCGGGGACCTGGAATGGAAGGAGGACCGGCTCGGCGAGACCTGGGACGGCGGCAGCATGGTGCTCTCGTGGCCGGGCGTGGTCGATGGCGGCCGGCTGCGGGACGGCCCGCGGAGCGTGGTGATCCACGAGTGCGCGCACCTCATCGATCTCCTCGACGGCGAGATCGACGGCCTGCCGCCGCTGGGTGACCGGGCGCAGCGGGCCGCGTGGGCGGCGGCGTTCGACGACTGTCGGGCGCGGTTCGAGGAAGCGCTCGACGACGGGCGGGCGACGGCCTTCGACGAGTACGCCGCCGAAAGCGCCGCCGAGTTTTTCGCCGTGGCCAGCGAGTGCTTCTTCCAGGATCCCCAGCGCCTCGCGCGGCACGACCGGCAGCTCTACGGCTTGTTGCAAGAGGCGTGGCGGCAGGATCCCAAGGCCCGCGTGCCGACGCGGCCCGGCCGCGGCCGGTGACGCGGCGTCAGGTTTCTGTGCCGGCTTCCGCGTCCGCCTCGGCGGCGGGCGGTTCCTCCGGCTGCGGCGCCGGCGGCTGCGCGGCCGGAGATGGGGCCGGCCGCCGCGGTGCGAGCGCCGCGAGCAGCCCGTCGGGCGATGCCAGGATGAGCCGGTCCGACTCGGTGTTGACCACCGGGAACGAGAAGCCTCTGAGGCACAGGCGTTCGCGCCGCTCGCCCGTCGCCAGGTCAAGGCCCGCAAGCCGTGCGGTGCGGTCGATGATCCAGATTCGGTCGCCCGCCACTGCCAGCACGCGGCCGGCGACCGGGCTGCGCCACAGCGGCGCGCCGGTTTCGGCGGAGAAGGCCGCCAGCCCGGAGTCGCCGAGCGACACGACGAGCGTGTCACCCCCCAGAAACGGGCCCGCATCGGGCACCGCATCGAGCACGACGTGCCACCCGGTTCGCAGGCCGCGTTTGCCGGAGGCGACGAAATCGACGCGGGCCAGGTCGGCGGCGACGGTGGCCGCGAACACTGCGTTGCCGCGGGTGAGCGGCGCGGCGACCGCCGCTGAGTTGAGCGCGAACTCGAACCGTTCCCATTCGGCATCGGTCGGCTGCAGGGTGACGAGAACGCCGCCCGTGGTGGTCCAGGCCACGCCTTTGCTCAGGGGCCGCAGCGGCCGTTCGACCGAGCCGGCACTGTTGAACGTCCGCGGCCGGAGGCTTTCCGCCGTCGGCCGGGCGCTGCTGGCCGGCCGTGCTCCCTTTTTGGATCCTGCCTTGGACTTCTGCGGTGCCGCCGGCGCGGCTTCTTTGGCCGTCGGCTGAAGGGGATCGAACGTCAGCCGGCGGATGGAGCCGCCTGACAGCGGCGCGTAGACCCAGTCGCCGATTTCCACTGCGCCGCCGGAGGGCAGGCGGCCGAGCGGCTGCTGCCAGCGGGTCGCACCGGTCTCCCGATCGATGGCGAACAGGTCGAGGTCGCGGGCCACCGTCACCAGCCGCGGGCCGATGCCGGCGACCGTCGTCGGGCCGCCGGCCACGCCGAGCGTTCGTGACCAGAGCAGCGAGCCAAGGGCGGCCGCGCCGGGCCGCGGTGCCGGGCTGGTCGCGAACGGCGCTGCCGCGAAGGCATGCACGCCCCCGTCTCCGGTCTGGGCGACGACGAGGCCGTCGCCGACCGAGACGTGCTCCAGGTCGGCGCGGGCGGAATCGAACGGGATCTGCGCGACCCATTCCCGCACCAGGCCCATCCGATCGGCGACGAACTCGTCCGCGGGAGTGCCGGACAGGCCTCCGCAGCCGCCGCAGTCGGCGCCGGCGGCGCCGGCGAGCGCGGTGGCCACCAGGGCGGCGGACCAGCCGTGTCGC
>JBIJCJ010000123.1:0-10852 GCA_044344765.1 Pirellulales bacterium
AATCCTGTCTCAGGTAACCATCAACCGGAGAGCCGTGTGCGGGAGACCCGCCAGCACGGTTCGGAGGGAGGGGGGCCCGGGCCAACCGGGCCTCCCTACCCCTATTTCGGGGGATGAACGCGCGAGGATCACGTGTGAGCCGCCTCACTCGACCGTGACGCTTTTCGCGAGGTTTCGCGGCTTGTCGACGTCGCAGCCCCGGAGCACCGCGATGTGGTAGGCGAGGAGCTGCAGCGGGATCGAGGCCACGATCGGCTGCAGAAAATCCGGCGCCTCGGGCAGCGTGATCACATCGTCGGCCAGTTCCCGCACCCGTTCGTCGCCCGGGCTGGAGATCGCGATCACCGGACCCTTCCGGGCCTTGATCTCCTCCAGGTTGAGCAGCACCTTGTCGTAGACCGCCCCCTGCGGGATCAGGAACACGCTCGGCGTGGTCGGATCGACCAGGGCGATCGGGCCGTGCTTCATCTCGGCCGCGGGATACCCCTCGGCGTGGATGTAGCTGATTTCCTTGAGCTTGAGCGCTCCCTCGAGCGCCACCGGGAAGTTGTATTGCCTGCCCAGGTAGAGGAAGGTCGAGGCGTCCTGGTACTTGGCGGCGATGCGGCGGATCTCCCCTTCGGCCTCGAGGGCCCGGGCCACGAGGTCGGGCAGCTGCTCGAGGTCGGCGATGTACCGCAGGCCCTGCTCGTAGCCCATGTGCCGCAGCCGGCCGAAGTACAGGGCCAGGAGGGCGAGGACCACGCACTGGCTGGTGAAGGCCTTGGTGCTGGCCACGCCGATCTCCGGCCCGGCGTGCAGGTAGATGCCGCCGTCGGCCGCGGTGGCGATCGAGCTGCCGACCACGTTGCAGATCGCGAGCGTGGGGTGCCCCTTCCGCTTCATCTCCCGGAGGGCGGCGAGGGTGTCGGCCGTCTCGCCCGACTGCGTGATCGCGAACAGCAGCGTGCCCTCGTCGATCGGCGGGTTGCGGTAGCGGAGCTCGCTGGCGTATTCCACCTCCACCGGCAGCCGGGCGAACTCCTCGATCAGGTATTCGCCGACGAGGGCCGCGTGCCAGCTCGTGCCGCAGCCGGTGAGCACGATCCGGTTCACGTGCTGCAGCTGCCGGGGCGTGAGGTTGAGGCCGCCGAAGATCGCCGTCGCGTCGTCCCGCGACAGGCGGCCCCGCATCGCGGCCCGGATCGTCTCCGGCTGCTCGTGGATCTCCTTGAGCATGTAGTGGGCGTAGCCGCCGAGGCCCACGTCGTCGGCCGTCAGGTCGAGCGCATGGACGGCCGGCTCCACCCGGCCCGAGTCGCGGTGCACGACGCGGAGCGTGTCGGCCGTGACCACCGCGATCTCGTGGTCGGCGAGGTAGACGATCCGGTCGGCGTGGCCGGCCAGCGGGCTGGCGTCGCTGGCCACGAAGTGCTCGCCGTCGCCCACGCCCACCACCAGCGGGCTGCCGCAGCGGGCCGCGACGAGCAGCTCCGGCTGCCCGGCGAAGAGCACGAGCAGGCCGTAGGTGCCGCGGAGCTGATCGACCGCCTCGCGGACGGCCATCACCCAGGGGGTGTCGGCGGGCTCGTCGCTGACCCGCGGTGCGCCGGCCGCGAGCAGCCGTCGCAGGGACGCGTCGACGAGGTGGGCGATGACCTCGGTGTCGGTCTCCGACCGGAAGACGTAGCCCTCCGCCTCGAGCCGCGTCTTCAGGGCGCGGAAGTTCTCGATCACGCCGTTGTGGACGACCGCCACCGTCGGCGTCGTGGCGGCCGTCGGGCAGCCGAGGTGCGGATGGGCGTTGCCGTCGGTCGGGGCGCCGTGCGTGGCCCAGCGGGTGTGGCCGACGCCGATCGACGCGTCGGTGGCCTCCTCCCGGACGAGCGCCTCCAGGCGGGCGAGGCGGCCGGCCGCCTTCCGCACGCGGAGGCCGCCGTCGTCATCGAGCGTCGCGATGCCGGCGGAGTCGTAGCCGCGGTATTCCAGTCGCCGCAGACCCTCGACGATCAGCCCGGTCGCCTCCCGAAAACCGACGTAGCCCACGATGCCGCACATGTGGATATTCCTTGTCGGAAAAGTCTCGCCCCTGGATATCGTACCGGCCCATGCGGCCCTTGTCAGTGGTGGAGTGTGCCAGATGCCCGACACGGCCCTGATCGCGATTCCCGCCCGTCTCTCCAGCCAGCGGCTGCCCCGCAAGATGCTGCTCGCCGACACAGGCAAGGCCCTCATCGAGCACACCTGGCAGGCGGCCCGCGGCGCCCGGCGGGCCCGCCAGGTGGTCGTGGTCACCGACAGCGAGGATATCGCCGCGGCCGTTCGCGGCTTCGGCGGTGTGGCGGTGATGACCTCGCCGGAGTGCACCAGCGGCACCGCCCGGATCGTCGAGGCGCTGCCCGGCCTGCCGGACGCCGACGTGATCGTGAACGTGCAGGGGGACGAGCCCGAGCTCGCGGCCGCGGCGATCGACGCGGCGATCGACCTTCTCGACCGCTGCCCCGAGGCCGGCGTGGCGACGCTCGTGACGCCGCTGCGGCGGGAGGAAGACCTGCGCGATCCGGCCGCCGTGAAGGCGGTGCTCACGCCGTGGCACGGGGCCGACGGGCCGGTGCCAGAAGCCTGGCGGGCGATTTACTTCAGCCGCGCCGCCGTGCCCGCCGCCCGCGACTGGTCGCCCGGCCTGCTCGCGGCCGAGCCGCCGCTCTACTGGCAGCACGTCGGCCTCTATGCCTACAGGCGAAGCGTGCTCGAAGGCTGGAACGCCCTCCCTGAGTCGCGGCTGGCGACGCTCGAGAGCCTGGAGCAGCTGCGGGTGGTGGAGGCCGGCATTCCGATCGTGGCCGGGGCCATCGACCATGCGGCCCGCGGCATCGACACGCCCAAGGATTATGCGGCCTTCGTGGAGCGCTGGCGCGCGCGGGCCGGGGCGTGACCGCGACTGGGAACGTGGGGCTGCTCGGCGGGACGGTACGAGTTGCGTCGCTGGCGGAGGACCGCCACGCTCCGCATCCTCGCACCGATCCCGCCTCGCTTCCGACGTGACGATGGATTCGTGTGCCCCGGCCGCTTCGCTCTTGGGTGTGGGCGGGACGGTACGAGTTGCGTCGCTGGCGGAGGACCGCCACGCTCCGCATCCTCGCACCGATCCCGCCTCGCTTCCGACGTGACGATGGATTCGTGTGCCCCGGCCGCTTCGCTCTTGGGGGGGCGGGACGGTCAGGCGGGCTTCTCGACAGGAACGAGGAGCACGTTGCACGGGGCGTTGGTGAGCACGGCCTCGGACGTACTGCCCAGCAGCCAGCGTGACAAGGCGTCGGTGGGCGTGCGGCCGAGGACGACGAGGTCGATGCCGTCGGCCTTCACCCGCTCCAGGATGCGGTCGCCAGGATTGCCTTCGGCGACGATCGGTTCGCTGCCGTGGAAGACGGGGGGCAGCGACCGCTGGAACGCCGCCAACGTGCCGCCGATGGCGGCCACCTCGGCGTCGTGCTCTTCCTTCCAGGCCCCGGCCATCGCCGCGACGGCGGGATCGCGGACGCGATTCCGCACCCAGTCGGGCATCGGGCCGGCGAGCATCGATTCGGTCACCGCGATCACGCGGCCTTCGGTGGCCGCCGGCCAGGAAAGGCCGCCGGCGACACGGGCGACCGCGACGGCGCTGGCGGGATGGTGGCAGGCCAGCGCCCGCAGGCCCCGGTCGGCCGGCGGTGCCGCGCGGGCCACGAGCACGGGGAGGTGCGTGCCGTGAACCACCGCCCGCGACACGCTGCCGAGGAGGAAGCGTTCCAGTGAGCCGTGCCCGCGGGCGCCGACGACGACGAGGTCGGCCTTCCACTCGGCGGCCGACTCGAGGATCCCGACGGCCGCCGATTTGGAACTGCAGATCATCTCCGGCTGGCGGACGAAGCCCGCAGGCAAGAGGCCGCAGATCTCCTCGAAGAGGGCGGCGGCCGCGCCGTCTACCACCTCCCGCTTCTGGCCCGGCAGCCGCTTCTCCAGCTCCAGCGGCGAGAAATAAACCGCCACGCCGTCGGTGGCCGGATTGACGAGCGCCGCCGCGAGGCGGACCGCGTCGAGGGATGTTGCCGAGCCGTCGACGCCGATCAGGATCTTCATGTCAGGGTGCCTCCGGGGGAAAGCGTACCAGTTCGCAGCCGCCTGATCACAGGGCCCACTCCTTCGCCCGTGCGCCGGGTCGAGCCCGCACGAGTCGCGGCACAGCGTAGCCGGGCAGCGACTCCCGCAGCTCGCGGTGCAGGGCGGTGGCCCGTGCCTCGGCCGCCTCGAAGTGGGCGGCCCCCGCGACGCGGTCGAGGAGATGCAGGTAGTAGGGGACCACGCCGATCTCCACGAGCCGCTCCGCCAGCGACCGCTGCGCGTCGAGCGAATCGTTCACGCCGGCGAGCAGAACCGCCTGATTGAGCACCAGCGCGCGGGCGGCCGCCAGCCGCCGCACCGCGTGCTCGACGGTCGCGTCGAGCTCCCGGTCATGGTTGGCATGGATCACGACGACCGTCGTCAGCCGCGTCGCCTGCAGCATGGCGATCAGGCCGTCGGTGACCCGCGACGGCAGCACCACCGGCAGCCGCGAATGGATCCGCAGCCGGCGCAGGTGGGGGATCGTCTCGAGCCGCTGGACGAGGTCGGCCAGCCGCGGGTCGTCGAGCAGCAGCGGGTCGCCGCCGGAGAGGATCACCTCGGCGAGCGAGCCGTCGGCGGCGATCGCATCGAGGGCGGCGGCCAGGCCGGACTGGCTGACGCCGCTTTCCGCGTAGGGAAACTCGCGCCGAAAACAGTAGCGACAGTTCACCGCGCAGCCGCCGGCCACCAGGAGCAGCCCGCGGCCTGGGTACTTGCGCAGCAGGCCCGGCGCCGCGAGGGTCGCCGCCTCGTCGAGCGGGTCGGCGCTGAAGCCCGCGGCCGGCAGTCGTTCGGCCGCCGTCGGCAGCACCTGGAGCAGCAGGGGATCGTGCGGGTCACCGGGCCGCATCCGGGCGGCGAAACCCCTCGGCACCAGCAGCGGAAAGTCGCCGGTCGCGGTCCGCGCGGCCGCCGCGACCTCGGCGTCGAGCCCGAGCAGGCGGCAGAGCTCCCCGGGGTCGCGGATCGCGTCGGCCAGTTCCCGCTGCCAGGTGGTGATCGGCCGCGGCGCGGCCGCGCCCGCGGGCTGTGGCGGGATCGTGGGCGACGGGGCGACCGGAAGCGACTGCATGGGGGCGCGTCTCGGGGCCGGGGCCAGTCCGGGAAACGGGGCGGACGTTGACAGGCCGCGGGGGCGCGGCCACTCTTGGAGGCCCTTCCCGCGCGGCTCGCCCAAGAATACGGCCGCCGGCGGGGGAAGGAAACACGACCTACCGCCAGGACGACCCGAGGAGCCCGAGATGGCCGGCTACAACACCAGCGAGTTCAAGAAGGGCCTCAAGGTCCAGATCGACGGCGATCCGTACATCATGATCGAATGCAACTTCGTGAAGCCGGGCAAGGGGCAGGCGCTCTACAAGTGCAAGCTGCGGAACCTGCTGCGGAACACGGTCCTCGACCGCACCTACAAGAGCGGCGACTCGCTCGACGCGGCCGACATCAGCACGATCGAGGCCCAGTATCTCTACAAGCAGGGCGAGGCCTTCGTGTTCATGGACAACTCCAACTACGAGCAGTACGAGCTCTCCAAGGAGCAGGTCGACGACGCCTGGAAGTGGATCAAGGAGGGCACCGTCTGCTCGATGCTCCTCTACAACGGCAACCCGATCTCGATGGAGCCGCCGAACCACATGGTGCTCAAGGTCGAGTACGCCGAGCCGGCGATCCGCGGTAACACGGCGACGAACCTGACGAAGCCGGTGAAGCTCGAGACCGGCGCCGAGGTGATCGTGCCCGCCTTCATCGAGCAGGGCGACACGATCAAGATCGACACGCGGACGGGCGATTATCTCGAGCGCGTGAAGGTCTGACGGGGCGCGGAGAGACCGCCGCTTCAGGAGATGGCCGCCCGATGCCCTTGAAGCCCGAGGCGTGAGCCGAGGGAATGCGGGGCGGTTTTTGGGAGGAGCGAGGCGTATTCCCTCACCTTACGGTTCGGGCTTCCCAGCAGGCGGGCGCGACGGTCGGAGACCGCCGCTTCAGGCGGCGCGGGCCGTCAGGCGACGCCGGCGGGCGACCGGCCCTGGCCACGGCGGGGGCCGTCGCCGCGCGACCCGCCGGACGCGTCGCGGCGGCCGCGGCCGACCGACACCGCCGCCCGCACGCTGCCGGGGCCGAGCAGGTCGGTCATCGCCGCGTGCAGCTCCGGCGACCAGGCCACCTGGTGGCGGTCGGCCTCGAGGAGCACCCGCGACCCGTCGGCGAGGTCGATCACCAGCCGCAGGGGAACGGCGCCGGGATGGCGGCCGACGAGCTCCGCGAGCCGGTCGAGCGAGGTGGTGTCGTGCGTGCCTTCGGCCACCCGCACCGTGACGCTCCGCGCCGGCAGCCGCCGGGCATCGGCGATGGGCACGATCTCGTTGACCACGAGGTTCGTCTCCTCGCTGCCGGCCCGGCGGTCGATCGAGCCGGCGACGACGATCACCGCGTCGGGCTGGATCGCCTCGCCCAGCCGGGCGTAGTCCTCCGGCCAGCAGATCGTGCGCACGAGGCCGTCCATGTCCTCGAGGTCGAACATCGCGTAGCGGGTGTGGGTGGAGCCCGGGCGGGCCTGCTTCGTGTTGGAGAGCTTGAGGGCCGACACGAGCCCGCCGATGACCACCTCGCCCTTGGCCTTCACGCCCCCCAGCCCCGCGGTGCCGTGGGTGCAGAGGCTGTCGAGGAGGTCCTTGTGCTCGGCGAGTGGATGGCTGTGGACGTAATAGCCCAAGACCTCCTTCTCGCCGGACCGCATCTCCAGGTCCGACAGCGGCGGCACGTCGGGCAACGCGGAAGGCTCCGCCGCCGCCACGGGCCCGGCCGCCGGCGCGTCGAAGGCGGCGAACAGGTTCTTCTGGCCGCTCTTGCGGTCCGCCAGCCGGGCGGCGCCGGCCGCCATGGCCCGCTCGATGCCGGCGAGGATGGCGCCGCGGTGGCCGCCGAGGCCGTCGAGGGCCCCGGCCTTGGCGAGGTTCTCGATCGCCGTCTTGTTGACCACCGAGGGATCGAGCCGGCTGCAGAAGTCGTGGAGGTCGCGATAGGGGCCCTGCCGCCCGCGATCGGCGGCGATCGCCTCGGCCGCCTGCACGCCGCAGCCCTTGATGGCGGCCAGCCCGAAGAGGATCCGGCCCTCGCTCACCGAGAAGTCGGGCAGCGACGCGTTCACGTCGGGGGGCGACACCTCGATCCCCATCCGCCGGCAGTCCTCGACGTGCTCGACCAGCGCGTCCTTCTTCTTGAAGTTGCGGCCCGTGATGTCGCCGGAGAGCAGCGCGGCCATGAACTCCCGCGGATGGTGCGTCTTCAGGTAGGCGGTCTGCCAGGCGAGCAGGGCGTAGGCGGTGGAATGGCTCTTGTTGAAGCCGTAGCCGGCGAACTTCTCGATCAGCGCGAAGACCTCGTCGGCCTGCTGCTTGGACAGCCCCTGGGCCTGGGCCCCCTTCACGAACTGCTCGCGGAAGGCGGCGATGGTCTCGAGCTTTTTCTTGCTGATCGCCTTGATGCAGGTGTAGGCGGAGGAGAGCTCGATGCCCCCCAGCCGCTCCAGGATCCGCATCACCTGCTCCTGGTAGACCATCACGCCGTGGGTCTCGCCGAGCACGTCCCGCATCACCGGGTGGAGGAACTCCGCCCGCTTGCGGGCGTGCTTCACGTTGACGTACTCGTCCACCATCCCGCCTTCGAGCGGGCCGGGCCGGTAGAGGGCGTTCACGGCCACGATGTCGAGGAAGTGGTCGGGCTTCATCCGCTGGAGCAGGTCGCGGATGCCGCCGCTTTCGAGCTGGAAGATGCCCTTCGTTTCGCCGCGGCACAGCAGGGCGAAGGTGGCCGCGTCGTCGAGCGGGAAGGCGAAGGGATCGGGCCGGCTGCCCGTGGTGGCAGCGATGATGTCGAGCGTCTTGGCGACGACCGTCAGGTAGCGGAGGCCGAGGAAGTCCATCTTCATCAGGCCGGCCCGCTCGACGTCGCCCATCGCCCACTGGGTGATCACTTCCTCCTTGCCCGTCACCCGCTGCAGCGGCACGTATTCCACCAGCGGGCGATCGGCGATCACGACGGCGGCCGCGTGCGTGCCGACGTTGCGGGCCAGCCCCTCGATCCGCTGCGCCAGGTTGACGAGCTCGCGGACCTCGGCGTCGGCGTCGCAGGCCGCCGCCAGCTGGGAGCCCGGCGCGGCGGCGTCTTCGAGCGAGATGCCGAGCTGGTCGGGCACCAGGGCCACGATCTGGTCGACCCGCGGCACCGCCAGCCCCATGGCCCGGCCCACGTCGCGGATCGCGGCCCGGGCCGCCAGCGTGCCGAAGGTGCCGATCTGCGCGACGTTCGCCGCGCCGTACTTCCGCTTGACGTATTCGATGACCTCGCCGCGCCGCTCCTTGCAGAAGTCGATGTCGATATCGGGCGCCTCGCGGCGGTTGATGTCGAGGAAGCGTTCGAAGAGGAGGTCGTATTCCAGCGGGCAGACGTGCGACAGGTAGAGCGAGTAGGCGACCAGCGCCCCCACGCCCGAGCCTCTGGCCGCCGCCGGGATGCCCTGCTCCCGGGCATGGCGGACGAAGTCCCAGACGATGAGGAAGTAGCTGGCGAAGCCGAGCGTGTCGATCACGGCCAGCTCGCGGTCGAGCCGCTCGAGCACCTGCGCGTGCAGGTCGGCGGTCGCGGGATCGGCCGGCACCGCTCCGGCGGCCCAGCGCTTGGCGATGGTGGCGTAGCGTTCGCGGAGCCCCTCCAGGCAGAGCCGCCGCAGTTCTGCGCTCGCCGTGAGGCCGCCGGGGACGTCGAAGCCGGGAAAGTGCCGCTTGCCGAGGTCGAGGTCGATCGCCACCGAGTCGGCGATCGCCTGGCTGCGGGCGACGGCGTCGGCCACCAGGGCCCGGTCGTGACCGGCGAACGCGGCGTGCATTTCCGCCGGGCTCTTGAGGTAGAACTCGCTCGAGTCCATCCGCATCCGCGACGTGTCGTTGCGGAAGCGGCCGGTGTTCACGCACAGAAGGATGTCCTGGGCCTCGGCGTCCTCGCGGTTGACGTAGTGGCAGTCGCAGGTGGCGACCGGCGGGATGCCCAGCTCGCGGGAGATCTCCAGCGCCGCATCGGTGACCTGACGCTGCACGTCGAGGCCGTTGTCCTGGATCTCGATGAAGTAGCGGTCGCCGAAGGTCTTTTGGAACCAGCCGGCGATCTCGCGGGCCTGGGCGAGCGACTCACGCTGTTCGCGGGACGAGCCGACGAGGGCGCGGCTGAACTCGCCCGACAGGCAGCCGGAGAGGCAGACGAGCCCCTCCCCGAACTCCTCCAGCAGCCCGCGGTCGATCCGGGGCTTGAAGTAGAACCCCTCCAGATAGGCCTTCGTGGCGAGCTGCAGCAGGTTGGCGAAGCCCGTGCGGTCGCGGGCCAGGAGCGTGAGGTGGAAGCTCGCTTCCTTCTGGCTGCCGGCGTCCTTCTGGAACCGGCTTCCGGGGGCGATGTAGGCCTCGTAGCCGATGATCGGGTTGATGCCGGCCGCCTTGGCGGATTGGTAGAACTCCAGCGCCCCGTGGAGGTTGCCGTGGTCGGTGATCGCCAGGGCGTTCATGCCCAGTTCGACCGTGCGCGACACGAGCCGGTCGATCGGGCTGGCCCCGTCGAGCAGGCTGTAGTGGCTGTGGCAATGCAGGTGGACGAAGGAAGGCGCGGTCATCCGTGGGCCTCGCGGGGGAGCACGGGATTGTAGCGGACCGGATCTATGGACGGTCGCCGATGCCGCGGAGGAGTTCCGCCAGCCGGGCTTGCAGGTCGAGGATCGCCTGCCATGCGGCGAAGGCGAGTTCCACCCGCTCGTTGCCGGGCCGCAGCACGGCGCCCTCGGTCGCGTCGCGGAGGACGCCCTGGACGTACTCGAGCAGTTCCGTGAGCTCTGCCGACTGGGCTGGGCTGAGCCTGCCGGGCAGCGGCGGTGGCTCGGCGGGCAGCAGCGGCGACCGCACCTGGCCGACGTCGAAGACGGCGGAGTCGTGCGTCGCGATCCGCTCCAGCCGCTCGCGGATGTCGCGGGCCTGCCCGGCCTCGACGGCCGGATGCCGTCCGGCGATGGCCGCGATGCGGCGATCGATGTCGCTGTGGGAGCCGACGAGCAGGAGCGACCGGCCCAGGGCGATCATGTCGCCGTCGCGCAGGATCCGCACCTGGATATCCTCGCCGTTGATCTTCGTGCCGTTGGTGCTTTCCAGGTCGGTGGCGACGATCTTTTCGTTGTCGTCCTGCAGCTTGAGGTGGTAGCGGCTGATCCGGTCGTCGTTGAGCTGGATCGAGTTGCCCTCCTCGCGGCCGATCGTGACCGGGGTGGAGATGCGGTCGAACACCCGGCCACGGTCGGCACCGTGGAGCACGCGCAGCGTGATGAATGCCATAGCGACGATGGCGTCCGCGGAACCGGCCGGGCCTTGCGGCCCTGTGCCCCGCTGCCGGCCGCCCGGACGCGTCTCTTTCTCTTTGCGAGGCTACGCTCCCGCAGCCACCGCGGTCAAAGGACCCCGCACTGCCGGCCGGCAGAGCCGTCGATTCCGCACGCCCGGCCGGGGCGGTAGAATTGCGAGCACGCGCGTCCGTAGCTCAATTGGATAGAGCATCGGTCTTCGGAACCGAGGGTTGCAGGTTCGAGTCCTGCCGGGCGTATTGGAGTTGGCGGTCCAGTGGCGGAGCGAGGCCCGCAGGGATCGCGACGCCGTTGCCGATGCGGCCACCCTAACGCCGCTGCCGGGAAGCCCGAAGCGCA
>JBIJCJ010000124.1:0-10802 GCA_044344765.1 Pirellulales bacterium
ATGCGCCGGCGCGACAAACTGCCCATCCATGGCCCCGGCAGGCTTCCGCAGGCGGAGGGAAAGCCAAGGTTTCCCTCGCCTGCGAGGGCTCGCCATCCTGGCGATCCTCGCGTAAGCCGGCTCACACTTGATCCTCGCGGCTTCCGCCCCAAAAGCCCCGGGCGGAAGCCCGGGGGTGACGCGATCCACTCCGTGCGGGCAGCCCGTCACCCCCCGGCTCCCGCCGGGGGCTTCTGGATCCTCTCCTGCGGCCGATCTCCCTTCCGAATAACAAGGCCAAAGCCGACGGTGGGCGAGGATCGCGTGTGAGCCATAGAAGCCGAAGCAGGCCCGAAGGGATGCGCCGGCGCGACAAACCGCCCATCCCCGAGCCGCGTTGGGCGAGTTGAGGCGCGACGGGCCAGACTGCCTGACCGGCAGAGTCACCGCCGTCATCCAGCGACCAGCGGTCGGATGCCGATGACCACGGCATGACCAAGGACATCGAAACGCCGACGGGCATTCAGCGGCTGGTCGCCAGCCCCACGGTGCGATCCGGCTACATGAGCGCCGTCGTGCACATGCTGGCCCTCATCGGCCTGGCCCTGTTCTGGATCGACGGTCGCGAACCGCCACGCCCGCGACCGATCGTGATCGCGATCTCCGACGCGCCGACCGCAGACGACGAGAGCGGTGCGGCGGCCGCGGAGGCGGTCATGCCGGGCCCGACCGCCTCCGATGCGCAGCCCGTCGTGCCGCTGGCCACCGCCGACCCCGAGCCCGTGTTCGCCCCGGAGCCGGCCGCGGATGTGCCGGTGCCGCTCGTGCCCGTGGAGGCCGTGATGCCCGTCGCGGCGAAGAGCGACGGCGTCGTCGCCCGACCGGCGTCGCTCACCCGGGCCGCGCCGCCGGCCGGCTCCACCCGCGACCCGCTCGCCACCGCGTTCGCCCGTCGCAGCGGAGCGGATCGCGGCGCGGCGGTTCGCGATCGCGGTGGCTCGGCGGCCAGCGAGGCGGCCGTGGAGCGCGGCCTGGCATGGCTCGCGCGGCACCAGGCGGCCGACGGCTCGTGGCGGTTCGACCTCTCCGGCTGCCGGTGCGACGGCGGCTGCCGCGATGCCGGGACCGTGTCGAGCACGACCGCGGCCACGGGCATCGCCCTGCTGCCGTTCCTGGGCGCCGGCCACACGCAGGCGGCGGGCGGGTATCGCGAGACCGTGACCCGCGGCCTCTACTACCTGATGAGCCGCCTCCAGCCCACGCCCCGCGGCGGCGACCTCGCCGAGGGCACGATGTACGGCCAGGGCGTGGCCACGCTCGCGCTCGCCGAGGCGCTCGGCATGACCAAGGACGAGATGCTCGTTCGTCCGCTTCGCGACGCGGTGCGGTTTATCGTCACGGCGCAAGATTCCTACGGCGGCGGTTGGCGCTATCTGCCGGGGCAGCCCGGCGACACGACCGTCACCGCCTGGCAGCTCACGGCCCTGAAGAGCGCCGCCCTGGCCGGACTCGAAGTGCCGTCGCCCACGTTCGACGGCGTCTGCCGGTTCCTCGACCGCGTCGAGGCGCAGGGGGGCACGGCCTACGGCTACCAGAGCCCGCGGCCCCGCGCCTGCACGTCGGCGATCGGACTGCTGTGCCGGATGTACACCGGCTGGGATCGCGAGGAGGTGCTCGACCGCGGGCTCGCCGCGCTCGCCAAGCCCGGCCCGGCGGCCCATGGCGTATATCAAAACTTCTATCTCGCGCAGGCCCTCCTGCAGCGCGACCACCCGGCCTGGCCGCGGTGGAACGCCCGCAACCGCGACCAGCTCGTCGCGAGTCAGGCCGCGATCGGCCACGAGGCCGGCAGCTGGTTCTTCGCCGACCCCGAAACGGCCCCCGGCGGCCGGCTGGCCCACACGGCGCTGGCGGTGCTCACGCTCGAGGTCTACTACCGCCTGCTCCCCATCTACGGCCACGACGCCGTCACCGGTTACTGACTTCACGTGGACAAAGCCCTCCATGGCCTTTGTCCACTTGGCCGACCGGGCGAAAAGCCAAGGTTTTCGCCGGTCGGCGACCGCCGCTTCCTGCGGCGGATGGTCTCGCGGAAGCCTGTGAGAGGGTTCACGTGGACAAAGCCCTCCATGGCCTTTGTCCACTTGGCCGACCACCGCGGCCGCGCCCGACTACAATTCCGTCCGAGGAGGCTCGGCGGATGCGACCGGTGACCTATTCCTGGCTGGTGGTCGTCGTGGCCGTGGCCTGCGCGGCGATCGGCTGGCTGGGGATCGCCGGCTGGCTGGCCGTCGCGGTCGCAGCGGCGAGCGTGGGAATGCACGTCGCCGGCAACGCCATCGGCACGCGGCTGCGCGAGGCGACCGATAGCGACCTGCGACGGCTGCGGCTCCGCGGCGACGCCCGACGCCCCGTCCTCCCCGCGCAAACTCCGTCGCTCCTCGAGCGCCGCTCCGATATGGGCCGCCTCGTGCGTGTCTCGGCGGGGATCGGCGCCGCGTGCGGGGGGCTGGCCGGCGCGGCGGCGCTCCATCTGCTCGCCGCAAGTTCCCCGGCCGGCGCGGTGCTCGGCGGCCTCTCCTCGGCCGTGATCGGCGCGATCGTCGGCTTCCTCGGCGCAAGTTTCGTCGAAATCGTTCGCACGAGCCTGCGGGAGGCGATCGCCGCCGAGCGGGGACGGTGAAGGCGGTGGAACGCCGGGGGCGGCCGTGGTACAACCTCGGCTTTCCCGAACGACTCCCCGCAGCCCCCGGACACATCCATGGCCAAACCGCACCGCGGCCTGAAGAAGGCCAACCACGGCGCCCGCCCTGCCAACAGCAAGGCCCGTAAAGCCAAGCGCAAGCACATCCGCACCTGACACTCGTCGGCGACCGCCGCACTCGGCCGTCGCGATTCGATCGAGGGGGGAACGAGCCTCCATGGCCCCGCGCGACTACATCATCCATCCGAGCGAGTACGACCTCGACAAGGTCGTCGCCGACATCCACGAGATCCGCCGCTGGAACATGCAGCGGTTCGAGATGGAGCAGCTCACGGCGATCGTCCACGAGGACCAGGCCCGCGGCCTGTGCGTGGGCTACAAGGACGTGACCCGCGACGAGTTCTGGGTCCGCGGCCACTTTCCTGTCATGCCGCTGATGCCGGGCGTCATGATGTGCGAGGCGGCGGCCCAGCTCTCCAGCTACTACACCCAGAAATACAACCTCCTCGACGCCAAGGTCGTCGGCTTCGGCGGCATGGAGGATGTGCGGTTCCGGGAGCCGGTGGTGCCCGGAGACCGGCTCGTGATCGCGGTGGAGCGGGTGCGGGTCCGGCCGCGGGCGATGATCGTCTGCCGCTTCCAGGGGCTGGTGCGGGAGAACATCGTCGTGGACGGCATCATCAAGGGAGTGCCGCTGCCGGTGGACGCGTTGGCGCAGGCCGCCGGTGGAGCCGCGGGCGGCTGACGTCGTCAACGCGTTCGATCCATGCCGCGCCGCCCGCCCAAGAAGCCCGATCCCACCGTCGACCTGTCCCGACACCTGTTTGCGGGAGCGGCCCTGCCCGCCCCCTGCGACCCGCGGAGCCTGTTTCCGACGCCGCTGCCGGTGGAGCTCGAGGTGGGCAGCGGCAAGGGCCTGTTCCTCGCCACCGCCTCGGCGTCCCGGCCCGACCGCAACTTCCTCGGCATCGAGATCGCCGCCGGCTACGCGCGGCTCGCGGCCGGCAAGCTCGCCGCCGCGAACGCCGCCAACGCCCGGATGATCCACGGCGACGGCACGGCGCTCGTCCGCGACGTCTTTCCCGCCGCCTGCCTGCAGGCGGTGCACGTCTACTTCCCGGACCCATGGTGGAAGGCCCGGCACCGCAAGCGGCGGGTGCTCTCGGATCCATTCCTGCGGCAGGTGGCCCGCGTCGTCGTGCCGGGAGGCCGGCTGCACGTGTGGACCGACGTCGAGGAGTATTTCAACGAGACGCTCGAACTGGCCGCGGCCACGGGCCTCTTCGACCCGCCCGTCGAGGAGGCGGCGAAGGACCCGGAGCACGACCTCGACTACCGCACCCACTTCGAGCGCCGCACCCGGCTCGCCGGGGCGCCCGTGTGGCGGGCGGCCCTCGTCGTCCGCGGGTGAATCGGTTTCCTCCATGATCTACTGGCAGCCGCGACCGAGCCTGTCCTGTTGATGGACGATTGCGAAGGGGATGCCCGTGCCCCGGGAGCCGGCGTAGCTGACCAGTGGAGGCATGGATGCCGGAGCGCAGGCAGCTCCGAGTGAGCGAAGGCCAGGATGGCCGCAGCGAACGTCCGGCGACGGGGCATGGGCATCCCCGACCACCCCGGCCGCGAGTCCGGCGACCATCCCCCTACGACACCGCCTCGTAGGTGCGGCCGGCGATGCCGCGGGACGTTTGACTGACGGCGATCTCGTAGAGCCGCTCGCCGGCCGGCGTCGGATAGCGGCCCGTCAGGCAGGCCTCGCAGAGGTCGGCCGAATCGAAGCCGATCGACCGGGCCACCGCCTCCACCGGCAGGTAGCGGAGCGAGTCGGCGCCCAGCCGGGCCGCCATTGCCGCCTGGGCCGCCTCGGTGAGCGGCCCGCCGCGGAGAAACTCCGGCGCGAAGAGCTCGTCGATGGTGGACATGTCGATGCCGTAGAAGCACGGGGCCACGATCGGCGGGCAGGCGACGCGGACGTGGATTTCCCGGGCCAGGCCCAGCGACCGCATCCGCCCCAGGAGCACCTTCATCGTGGTGCTGCGGACGATCGAGTCCTCCACGAGAATCACCCGCTTGCCTTCGAGCACCTCGCGCAGCGGCGTGTATTTCGTCTCCGCCTTGGCCCGGCGACTCGCGGCCCCGTCGATGAAGGTGCGGCCGGTGTAGCGGTTGCGAATCAGGCCCTCGACGGACGGGATGCGGAGCCGGTAGGCCATCGAGTCGGCCGCGGCCTTGCTCGTGTCGGGCACCGGCACGACGACCGTGTCCTCGTCGATCGGCACCGTCTCCAGCCGCGCCAGCTCCTCGCCGAGCCGCTTGCGGGTCAGGTACACGCTCCGCTCGTCCATCGTGCTGGCGACGTTGGCGAAGTAGATCCACTCGAAAAAGCAGTGGGCCCGCCGCGGGCTGTCGGCGAACCGCTCCACCCGCACCGTTTCGCCGTCCACGACGAGCGCCGTGCCCGGCTCGAGGGACCGGATCGACTCGGCCGGGAAGCCGAGGTTGAGGAGGGCCACGCTCTCGCTGGCGGCGGCGACGAGCGGCCCGAGCCGGGCGTATTCCATGGGGCGGATGCCGAGCGGGTCGCGGGCCACGATCAGCCGGCCGCAGGCGTCGAGGACCGCGATGTTCCAGGCGCCGTCGAACCGCCGCGAGATCGCCGCCAGCAGTTCGGTCGGCGTCGGATTGGCGTCGCCCGAGAGCTCGCGGCCGATGGCGTGCATCAGCACCTCGGTGTCGTTTTCGCGGGCCAGATGGTTGTCGTCCGCGGCGAGGATCTCGGCCCGCAGTTCGGGATAGTTCGCGAGCTGGCCGTTGAAGCCGAAGGCGAACCACTTCCGCTTCTGGATGTGCGGCCGCTCCAGGGGCTGGGCGTAGCCGCGATCTTCGGCGCCGCAGGTGGCGTACCGCACGTGGCCGATCGCGGCCCGGCCCACGTGCTGCTCCATCAGGCTCTCGTACTTGCCCCGGTGGCTCATGCGGAACACCTCGCTCACGCTGCCCACCTCCTTGTAGGTGGCGAGGAGGCTGCTGCGGTGCGGGTTCCAGACCGTCATCCCCGCGGAGAGTTGGCCGCGGTTCTGGATGTCGAGGAGCATCCGCGGCACGAGCCGCGACACCTCCTCCTGCCCCTGGGCAGGCGCCAGCGGGCTCGTCTCGGCCGCCGGCAGATGGTAGATGGCCACCAGGCCACACTCGTGATGCAGATCGCTCATGCGGGCGGCTCCGGCGGCGTGTGGGCCGCGATCCTCGCGGCCGGCCTGCGAATATACGGCTCGCCGGCGGCCCCACTCAACCGACTGCACGGGCGCCGCCGGTTTCGGAACCGCGGCGGTGGTCCGGAGCCGCTCGGCGCGGGTAGGATGTGCCACCATTCCGTTCCGCCGGCCGCACGACGCGCCGCGGCCAGCCCCCTGCCGCCACCATGACCGACACGGCCCGACTCGATCTCGCATCCGCGGCGCGGCTGATCGTCGTCAAGGTCGGGACCCGCGTGCTCACCGGCCCCGACGGCCTGCTCGACACCGCCCGCATCGAGGCGCTCGGCCGGCAGTTCGACGCGGCGCTCGCCGAGGGCCGCCGGATCGTGCTCGTCAGCTCGGGCGCCGTGGGCGCGGGCATGGGCCGGATGGGCCTCACCGCCCGGCCCCAGGAGCTCGCCAGCCTGCAGGCCGTCGCCGCGATCGGCCAGAGCTGCCTGATCGAGGCCTACGAACGCGCCTTTCGCGGCCGCGGCCGGCACGCCGCCCAGGTGCTGCTCGTGGCCGACGACCTCCAGGACCGCTCCCGCTACCTCAACATCCGCAACACCCTGCGGGCCCTGCTCGACTACGGCGCCATCCCGGTGATCAACGAGAACGACACGGTGAGCGTCGAGGAGCTGCGGACCTCGTTCGGCGACAACGACCGTCTGGCGGCGCTCGTGGCCACACTGCTCGGCGCCCCGCTCCTGCTGCTGTTGTCGGACGTGGACGGGCTCTACGACCGCCATCCCGGCGAGCCGGGGGCGGCGATCCTCCGACAGGTGCCGCGGATCGACGCGGGCGTGGAGGGCCTGGCCCGCGACCGCCTCGGCGGCCTCTCCAAGGGGGGCATGGCCAGCAAGATCGCCGCCGCACGGATCGTCACCGAGGCGGGGGGCAGCTGCATCATCGCGTCGGGCCGCAACGACCAGGTGCTCGACGAGGTTCGCCGCGGCGACCCCGTGGGCACGCTGTTCACGAGCCGCGCGGCCGCCGTGCCCGCCTGGAAGCGCTGGCTCGGCTGGTCGGCCGATCCGCGCGGCAGCGTCGTCGTGGACGCGGGGGCCCGCGAGGCGGTCGTGGATGGCGGCCGCAGCCTGCTGGCCGCCGGCATCGTGGCCGTCGAGGGCAGCTTCGCGTCCGGCGACGTCGTCGCGCTGACCACCGGCAACGGCCGCCCCTTCGCCCGCGGCCTCGTCAACTATCCGGCCGACGAGCTGCGGCGGATCGTGGGCCTGAAGACCGACCGCATCGCCGTCGTGCTCGGCTCGGTGCCCTACGAGGCGGTGATCCACCGCGACAACCTCGCCATCGTCTCCCGCGAGGACGCGGCGTGCTGACGGAACTGCTGATCGTCCTCGTCCTCATTCTCGCCAACGGCTTCTTCTCCGGTGCGGAGATGGCGATCGTGGCCAGCCGTCGCGGCCGCCTCCGGCAGCTGGCCGACGCGGGAGACACCGCCGCCCGCGCGGCCCTCGAGCTGGCCTCGAGCCCCGACCGCTTCCTGCCCACCGTGCAGATCGGGATCACGCTCGTCGGCACGCTCGCCGCCGCCTACGGCGGCGACCACCTGGTGGGCGACTTCGCCGGCTGGATCGAGCGGCACGCGCCACCGGCCCTCGCCGCCGCCAGCCGCACGATCGCGCTCACGGTGTTCGTGATGGGTCTGTCATTCGTCACGCTCCTTCTCGGCGAGCTCGTGCCCAAGCGGCTGGCCCTGCGCCGCGCGGAGTCGTTCGCCCGAATCGCGGCCCCGATCATGCAGGTCTTCGCCCGCCTCATGCGGCCGCTGGTATGGGGCATGAGCACGGCCACGTCGGCGGTCCTGTTCCTCCTCGGAGCCCACAAGCAGGACGGCCCGACCGTGTCGGTGGACGACATCGAGCACCTGCTCGAGGCGGGCCGGGCCGAGGGCGTGCTCGAGGCGGTCGAGCAGTCGGTGGCCGCGGAGGCCCTGCGGCTCGGCGAGCGGACGGTCCGCGACATCATGCGGCCGCGGATCGACCTCGACGCCCTCGACATCGAGACGCCGCCGGGCGAGATCCTCGGCGCCATCGCCATGGCGGGCTACTCGCGGCTCCCGGTCTACGAGGGCTCACTCGACCACATCCTCGGCTACGTCTCGATCAAGGACGTGCTCCGCAACACCTTCCTGGGCTGGCCCATCGAGCTCCGGAAGATGATGCACCGGGCGGTGTTCGTGCCGGAGACGATGCCGCTCGACCGGCTCCTGGAGCTCTTCCAAAAGGAGAAGAACCAGCTGGCGATCGTGCTCGACGAATACGGCGGCACGGAGGGCATGGTGACGCTCGAGGACGTGCTCGAGGAGCTCGTCGGCGAGATCCACGATGAGCACCGCCGCGAGGAGACGCGGGTCTTCGTGCAGCGCGAGGACGGCTCCTGGCTCGTGGACGGCGGCGCGGGCGTGGAGGAACTGGCGAAGCGGTTCGACCTCAAGCTCGACGCGATGCCGCGGGAGTATTCCACGATCTCAGGCCTGGTGATGGCGGAGCTGGAGCGGATCCCGGTGGCCGGCGACGTGGTCCGCTGGCGCGGGCTGGTCGTGGAGGTGGTGGACATGGACGGCCGCCGCATCGACAAGCTGCTCGTTCGGCGGGAATAGACGGTAACGCGGCAGGAGTGCCGTTCTGAAGCCCAAGCCGGCGAGCGGGCGGCATGAGTTGTGTCGCTGGCGAAAGTCCGTGTCTTGGCCTTGCGTTCCTCGGCCAAGACAGTCCACATCCTCACGCCGACCCGCTCGCCTCCCTGTTTGGAATGAGAGGGTTAGTCACGGTCTATGCGATGCGCAAGCCGTTTTGCATTTTTCCACCGCAGCTTGTCGCCTCCGGGCGCGGGCGGCTGAGGGGGAAAGAGAGGAGCGGGCTGCGGGTCAGTCGGGGTTCGGGCCGGCGCGGTCGAGGATGTCTTGGAGCACGAACGGCTTCGGGAACGGCTCGTCGAGCTGCTCGAGCAGCTTCCGGTAGCGATCGACCACGTCGCGCATGTCCTGGGCCGACAGGTCGTCCTGCCGCAAGACCGGCGACGCGTCGAGCACCTTCCGCCAGGCGGCGAACGCCTCCTCGAAGGCCTTCTTCGCCGGCTGCAGGCGGGCGTTCTCGAACTCCCGGTCGGCCTCCCAGATCTTCTCGCGGGCCAGGAGCGCGGGCTCGGTCACCTCCGCCTCGCAGGCCGCCCGCCAGAAGTCGAAGTTCACGATGTCACGGTAGCGGTCGATGATCTCGGCGGTCTCCTGGGCCTCGACATACTGCCGGGCCAGCTCCTTCGCCCTGGCCTGCACGGCGGCCGGGGCCTCGCGGGCGACCATCGGCCAGGTGACCCTGACCGCCGCGGCCGCCTCGGCGGCGAGCTGCTGCTGCGTCTCGCTGCGGTCGAGCGGCGGCACGGCCAACGCCTCCTGCTGGGCGGCCGAGAGACCGTCGCGGAGCCGCTGCTCGAGGGCCGCGAACCGCCCCGGCAGCAGGGTCTCGAGCTCGGCCGCGATCCGCTCGGCCCGGGCGAGTTCGTCCTCCCGCAGCCCGAGCCGGATCGGCACCTCCCAGCTCGTGGGAATCTCACGGATCGCGAACTTCACCATCTCGTCGCCGGCGAGCTGCCAGGCGTCGCGGGCCGCGGCCCCGAAGGTGCCGTCCTCCTCCAAGGCCCGCGCGTGGTTGATGGCGGCCATCATCGGCTCGCTGTGGAAGATGAGCGCGGTGGTCTTGAGGGGCGCGCCCGAGTCGGCGAGCCGCTGGGCGGCGAGATACTTCTGCCGCGACACCAGCCAGTTGTCGCGCTCCGGCAGCGTGCGATCCGGGTCGTCGCGGTCGTGGAAGTCGTCGTCGGCCTTGAACAGCCGGCGGAACTGCTTCTTCTCGTCCGACTTGCCGATCTTGTGGCCGATGAACCAGCCCATCCGTCCCAGGAGCCGCGGGTCGCGCTGGTTGAGGGTGATGCCCTGCCGCAGGAACTCGATGCCCTTCATCACCCAGGCATAACGGTCGTGGTAGTCGTCGAACTCGACCGAGATGTTGTACGAGAGATTGTGGGCCTGGAAGTCCCAGACGGAGTAGAAGTTGGGCTGGAGCTTGGTCATCTGCTCGAGCGCGGCCGAGAGGTTCGTCCAGTCCTCCACCTTCTTGTAGTGGTTGACGCGGTCCCAGAGCAGCGTCACCGCGACGTTCTTCAGCCCCAGCGTGGCCAGCCGCATCGTCTCGCTGGTGGGATCGACCGCGCCGAGGTTGGCCTGCGCCAATCCGTAGGCCGTCCGCAGCCGCGCGAGCTTGCCCCCCGGGCTCGACGAATCCGCCGGCTGGCTCAGGGCCGACAGCGGAATCAACAGCCCCGCGATCGCCACCAGGGACAGCAGCGTGCCCGGCCGCAGCCCCAGCCACGATGCCCCCGCCCCGCCCTGCACCGGCGGCTCCGCCGGTCTCCGCGCGTCGTTCATCACGAGGCCACCTCCCGGGCCCGCAGGCAGAAGCTGCCGGCCACCAGGAACGCCAGCACGTAGCCGAGCGTTTCCATGCCGTTGGCCGCCAGCAGGTCGAAGGGAATGTCGAAGCCGTCGGCCACGAAGTTGCTCGTGCCCAGCGACGACAGCGACGGAAACAGCCCCGCCGCCAGCCGCATCGGCGCCAGGAGCAGCGTGTCGACCGTCTTCATCGCCTGCACGGCCGGCGTCGGGTCGAGCGGCAGCGTGATGCTCGTCTGGGTGACGATTCGATAGAGCGACTCGATCGGCCCGCCGCCGGGCACGAGCGTGGCGTCGCCGGTCACCTGGCTCTCGAACAGCTGGGCGATGAACTCCCGAAACTGGCCGATCATCACCATCGACAGCGTCGCCAGCAGGGCCACGGGGCCGGCCAGGAACGTGCTGAACA
>JBIJCJ010000125.1:0-10776 GCA_044344765.1 Pirellulales bacterium
TGGCGAGCTCCTGGTCGTCGTCGAGTGCAAGGCGGCCGCGCGGGGCATAGATGCCCGGTCGTTGCAGCGGATCATCGCCGCAGCCAAGGCGAAAGAGCCGCCGTCCATGCGGGCGCGGCCGCGCCGGGTGCAGCTGTGGATCTGCGCTCCGGTGTTCATCGGCCCGCGGCCTCGACTGCCGCCAGACGTCCGACTGGTCGGCGGCCGCGACGTACTCGCGGCGCTGTCGCGGCAGAACTCGTAGCCGTGCGCCAGCTGCCCGTGGACAAGGCCATCCCGGGCCTTTGTGGACCGGCCCGTATCCCCTCACCTGACGGCTGGGCTTCCCAATGAGCCGATGCGACATGGCATCGCCGGATCCAATAGATGGAAGGCCGCGGGTTGCCGGCTCCTGGAGCGGCGATCTCTGACGGTCGTGCCTCCGGCCGCATCACGACGCACATCGACGGTCAGAGACCGCCGCTCCAGCTTGGGTCGCACACCGCGGCTGGACTTCCAGCGGCGACGGCCCCTCCCCGAGCGGCTCTTTCACCGCCGCTCACCCATTTCTCATCCGGCCGCCGCTTGACAGCCCCCCCACCCCCCCCCTGTACGCTACCCTCCGCTCCCCCTCAAGCGGCGGTCTCCGCCCGCCGCCTCCCACCTGCCTCACGGAATCCCCACCATGTCACCCCGCACCCTCCTCCGCGGCCTCGTCCCATTTGGACGAGCGATCTCCGCTCGGCGGTTTTCCCGCCACAACGCCCGCCGACCGCGCCGCCAGTGGCTCGGCGCCGAATCGCTCGAGCCCCGCGCCATGCTCTCCACGGTGCCGTTCCTCGCCGATTCTGCCCTGCAAACCGCCACCGTGTTCACGGCACAAGGCCGCTACGGCAACAACGCCCTCAACGGCGACTGGGAGCTCGGGATCACGACCAACACCAACAAGCCTCCCCAACAACAGACCGGTCACGTCTGGAACGCCAGCCTGGACAGCGCGACAGGCGTGACCACCGTGCGCGAGCAGTTCACGTTCGATGTCTTGAACACGACCGCCGCGTCGTTCGGGGTCGGCGGATCCAACATCAGCTTCGACTACGCCGGCCGCTTGACCGGCAACCAGCCCAACGCCATCAAGATCTGGGCCAAGGCGTCCACCGCAAACAGCGGCCTGACGCTCGCCAATCTCAAGCTCACGGCTCCCGGGCTGTCCGTGCCGATGGAGTTTCCCGAGGCGTCGATCGCCGTCTCGCGGTCGTCCGGCCCCGATTTTCAGCAACGGCTCATCGCCGGGGTCGACTTTTCATCCGGATCCGGCCAGTCGGTGACGCTCACCGGCGACCTGGGGATGTAGTTCGCCCAAACCAGTCCGCGCGGCTCGTCGCTCCAGTTCCATGTCATGGCCGTCTATGTGCCACCGGTGGATCTCGACGTGGACAGCGACAACGACGGCTTTGTGCAGGGCTCCGCCGTGGAAGATGCCATCGAGGATATTGCTGGCATCGACGCCAAGCCGGGAAAAGTCCTCCTTGTCAACGATCAAGACACCGACAATGACGGCATCCAGGACTATTTCGACGGGTTCAACGCGTTTGCATCGCTCGACGAAGACGACCTCCTCGGCAGTGCATCCTTTGCCCCGCTGTCGCTCACACTCACCGGCTTGCCGTCAAATACGCCGGTCACGCTCGACTACTCTGGTTCCGACCCGTCGATCCTGATCGAGGATCCCACCGGCCGTAGGGTGCCCGCACCCGGCCATCTCCGCGTGTGGACGGTTGACGCCATATTCCCGAGGTCGGCGCGTCAACTTCGCGAACGCGGGCATTACGTGCCACCGGGCACGTATTCGCTGCAAGAACTCGGCATCACGAGCGGCCAGACGCTCACGCTGTACGTCGAAGCAATCCGCCCCAGCGTCGCCACAGGCGATCTTTCCGTCACGGTGAGCGTGCCCTCCACACCGTTGTCGGATCGCGTTCGTTTCACCTCCACGCAGTTCACCGTCCTCGGCAAGGCGCTCGACGAGCCGTTTCAGGAAACCGGTTTTTTCATCGCCTCAACGCTCCCGTCGCCCGCGGCGATCGGCCAGGACGGACTCATGGCCGGTGCCTACCGCGAGTATCGCGTGCAGATCAACGACCCCCGCACGACGACCACCAGCGTGCAGATTGCCGGTGCATCGCTGCCGCTGAGTCGCTCGGGAACCACGCTCGAGTCGCCGACGTTCGTCCTGATCGCCCCCGGAGCAACCGCGCACCCGACGCTGCGCTCGATCGAGGCCTCGGGATCATTCGTTTCCTGGGCGTTCAACCCTGACGGACGGCGCCGCCTGGTCACGTCTTTCCAGCTCACGGAATGGGACACCGAACTGGCTGGTATCATCGTCGACGTGATCAAGCAGATGGACGGAACGTGGCGACCGTCGAACCCGGCCAACCGTGGGGAGTTTGGAAACGTCGTGCATCAGCGCGTCGGTGAGCGACTGAAGGGCCGGGCCGGGTGGGCGGTCGATGTCTATGTCGAGAATGGCACCAATAATATCGTGTCAATTGGAAAGCCACCGGCCGACCGGACTGACACCACGCAGATCGACGCCCTGAAACTCAAGCCCGGTTACACACTTGAAGGCAAGAAGTTTCTCGACTACGCGCAGATCGACGACCTGTACGACGTGAAGACGACGGCGTCGGGCATCCCGGATCCCAAACAGGCCGAACGACTCAAGTCCGTGCTCAACGGGTGGCAGTCGGGAGGCCAACGCTCGATCAAGGTCGGCATGGTCGAACGCCGCTGGGTGGCAAGTGCCGGCTGGGTTGACAACGTCCGCTACAAGAACGCGATCGGTCTCGTGCGGATGATCGGCTTGGCCGCCGGCGTCGCCCAGACTGCCGAAACGGCCCATGCGATGTGGACCTTCAAGGACGACGACGCAGAGCTGCAGGCGCTGTTGGACAAGGCGAGGAAGGTCAAAGCAGGCCAGTGGCTGGACGATGGTCCGCCAAGCTACCAGCGAGCGCTGTTCATCAAATTCGAAGTCAATCCGTTCCTTCGCAAACGCTTCGGCAACAGTGCGGTGCTGGGCCTCGCGGAAGAGGCTGCGTTTCAGACCTTTCTCCGGGAACTGCAATGATCGCGTCATTCAGATTGAGGTTTGCCCGGGCCACACTCATGGCAACCTGCCTTGCCGCGAGCTCCACAGGCCGGTGTTCCGAAAAGGAGGAGCATGCCGTGACTGACGCACCCATGGACCGCGACGAGGCGGCCGAATTGCTTCGCGATTTGATCCTGTTTGGAGACGACGGCAGGGCGACCCATGCTTGGCTGCGGGAGAAATATGCGACGCCTCGCCGGTTTGCCGCCATCGAGGCCTTTCCGGAAATAACGAGTTTTGGCGTCCTCTACGCCGACATCGATACGGCGACCGTCACTTCGACGCTGCAGAAGCTGCCGAACCTTGAGGTCGTTAAGGTGTTTCATTGCCCACGCATCACCGATGACGTGATGCCGTTCATCGTGGCGTTGCCGGAGCTGACCTACGTCAATATCGCGGGCACTGGAATCACGGACCGCGGTCTACCGGGTCTGCTCGAACGACCTGCGATTACGACGCTGGATGTGAGTGACACGGCGATCACCGACACGGGACTGTCGACGGTCGCGAAGTTGCCGTCGCTTCTCCGGCTAGACATCTCAAATGACGCGATCACGGATGCGGGGCTCGAATCGCTCCGTGAGCACAAAACCCTCGCGGCAGTGTGGGCGAGTGGCACCCGCATCACCGACAAAGGCATGCAGCATCTAGCCAACTGCCCGCAATTAGCCGAAGTCTTGGCCCGTGAGACGGAACTCACGGATGCCGGCATCGAGGCCATCGCCGCCGCGAGAAACCTGACAGTTCTGCATGCGGGCGGAACCTTCACCCGGCGCAGCATCGATGCACTGGCTGCGGGGCCGAAGTTACACACACTGCTTCTGGAGGGCGATGTCAGGCTTGGAGACGAAGACATCGAGGCGATCGGGAAGTTGAGAACTGTCGAGCGACTGCTTCTCCACGGCTCGCGTATCACCCCTGCCGGTGCGGAACGGCTCAAGGCACTGCTCCCGAAGACATTCCTGGACGTGGGGCCCAAAGAGCCGGTGCCACCCGACGAGCCGCAGTCGTAGGACTGTTTCGAGGTTCTTCAGCAGAAATTTTTGGGTAGAAGGTCCGTAATGTGGCGCAGCGCTCTCGTGAAGAGCAGGCCCCGGCTGGCGCTTGACCTCGCGTCTGGCGGCGGTCAGAGGCTATGGACTTCGATCGCAGGCAGCCTGAGCGCAGGTGGCGTGGTTTCCGGTAAAGCGACGCGTATTCCCTCAGCTTGCGCTTCGGGCTTTCCGGCAACCAGGCACGACGGTCGAAGACCGCCGCTCCAGCGAGGGGCAAGACCGTCGAGCACTCGGCTCAAGCCGCGGGGACAACGCCAACGCCGATGGTGGCCGATGCCCGCTGCTGGGAAGCCCGAGGCGCGAGCCGAGGGAATGCGGGTCCGGTTCCGGTGGAGCGACGCGTATTCCCTCAGCTTGCGCTTCGGGCTTCCCGGCAACCAGGCACGACGGTCGAAGACCGCCGCTCAAACGCTGAGCACGACCCCTGCGCCAGGCCTGGAGGGCCGGGTCAACTCCAGCGGGCGGAGGCCCGCCGGGCAAAAATCGCACGATGCGATGTTTTGCCTAAAGCCAGCCGCTTCCGCACGCGCTCGCCGCGTGACGATGGTATGTTTTTGACTCCCCCGCGGCGGCACCTAAAATTCGGGCGTTTTCGTCCCCCCTGGCCGGAGTCGATCATGCGATGCCTGCCGGCACCCTCCGGTATCCGTGCCGGTGCCTTCGTCGGCGGCCTGCTGCTCGCCCTCGTCGGCTGCGCGGTGGCCGCGGCCGAGGCCGTTGACGCCGTCGTCGTGCCGGTGCGGCTGCCGATCGTCGGCACCCGCGACACGCAGGTCGAGGCGGTGGTCGTCAAGGCCCTCGAACGCCTCCGCGGCGACGCGGGCCGGCGCGGCGTGCTCGTGCTGCGGTTCGATGTCGGCGCCGACGAGCCGGCGGCGAACAGCGACTTCGGCCGCGCGGTCTCGTTGGCCCGGTTCCTCGCCTCCGACCGGCTCGCCGGCGTGAAGACGGTGGCCTGGCTGCCGGACGGTGTGACCGGCCACGCGGTGCTCGCGGCGCTGGCCTGCGAGGAGATCGCGATGCCGGCCGACGCGACCTTCGGTCCGGCGAACACCGCGGAGCCGGCGGTGGATGATGCGATGCGAACTGCCTACGCGCAGATCGCCGGGCGGCGGCGGGCCGTGCCGGCGGCGGTGGCCGTGGCGTTCGTGGATCCCGCGGCGCGGGTCGTGCGGGTTGCCACCGATGCCGGCGAGCGGTTCGTGAACCGCGCGGATCTCGACGCCGTGCGGCGCGAGGCGGCCGTGCTCGAAGTGGACGACCTGCAGCCCACGCCCCTGGCGCTCTCCGGCCGACGGGCCCGGGAATTGGGATTCGTGCGGCTGCTGGCCTCGGGGCCGGCGGACCTCGCCCGCGGGCTCGGCATCCCGGAAGGGGCGCTCGCGGCCGACCCGTCGCTCGCCGGCGGCTGGCAGGCGGCGATCGTGCCGCTCGCCGGACCGATCACGGCCGCCACCGCGGACCGTGCACGGACCGCCATCGCACGGGCCGTCGCCCAAGGAGCGAACCTCGTCTGTCTGCGGATCGACTCCGCCGGCGGCGCGCCGGAGCAGAGCCTGGCACTGGCTCAGGCGCTGGCCGATCTCGATCCCGCGCACGTGCGCACGGTCGCCTACGTGCCCCGCGAGGCCCGCGGCGACGCGGCGCTGGTGGCGGTGGCCTGTGACGAACTGGTGATGCATTCCGCCGCGGTGCTCGGCGGCGAGGGCGCCGCCGCGATTGGCCCGCGGCAGGGAGAGGCGGTCGCCGAATCCTGGCGGAGCAGCGTGGCCGGAAAACGCGGGCGGTCGTGGTCGTTGCCGGTTGCGCTCGCGGTGCCCGGGGTGGCCGTGAGCCGCGCCGTGGAGAAGGTGACGGGCCGCAAGGGGGCGTTTTGCCCCGCCGAACTGGAGCAGCTGCCGAACCGTGATGCCTGGGAGGTCGGCGGGCCGATCGGCGTGGGGCCGATCCAACTCTCCGGCGGCGAGGCCGAGCCGCTCGGCCTGGCGACGCACGTCGTGGAAGACTTGGCCGGACTGCGCCAGGCGTACGGACTCGCCGCCGACCCGGCCCTCGCGGAGCCGGGCTGGGCCGAGCGGCTGCTGCAGGCCCTGGCCAGCCCCGAGCTCGCCTGGCTGCTGCTCCTGATCGGGGGTGCGGGCCTGTACATCGAGCTCAAGACGCCCGGCGTCGGCCTCGGCGGCTTCGTGTCGATGGTGGCATTCATCGTCTACTTCTGGAGCCAGCACCTCCACGGCACCTCCGGCTGGCTGGAGGTGATGCTCTTTCTCGCCGGCCTGTTCTGCGTGGCCGCGGAGATCTTCGTGCTTCCCGGGTTCGGCGTCCTCGGCCTCGGCGGCGGGCTGCTCGTGATCGCGTCGCTCGTGTTGGCGAGCCAGTCCTTCGTGCTGCCGGAAAACGACTACCAGATCCGGCAGATGCAGTGGTCGCTGCTCGGCGTCCTCGGCGCGGCCGGCGGCGTGGCCCTGGTGGGCTTCCTCCTGCGGAACTGGCTCCCGGCCACGCCGGTGCTCCGCGACGTGCTGCTCGTGCCGCCGACCGCCGGCGAATCGGCGGGTGACGACGAGCTCGACGGCCTGCTCGGCGCCGAGGGCACGACCACCTCCCGGCTCGCACCGGCCGGCAAGGCGCGGATCGCGGGAGCCGTCCGCGACGTGACCAGCGACGGCGAACTGATCGAGCCCGGCGTCCGCGTGCGCGTGGCCGACGTCCGCGGCGGCCGCCTCCACGTGAGGCCGCTGTAGCGCCATGCAGACGCTGATCTGGGTCGCATCGCTGCTCCTCGCCGGCCTGGCCGTGATGGTGCTCGAGGTCTTCGTGCCCTCGGGGGGCGTGCTCGGCTTCCTGAGCCTCGTGGCGATCGGCGCCGCGATCGTGATGGCTTTCATGGAGCAGGGCGCCGCCTTCGGCATGGCGGTGCTCGCCGTCGCCTGTGCCGCGGTGCCGGCCGCGCTGGCGGTGGCGTTTCGCTGGTTTCCCGAGACGCCACTGGGCCGCCGGGTGCTGCCGCCGCCACCGGCTCCGGAAGACGTGATCCCCGCCGCCGACCGGCGCCGCCGGCTGCGCGAGCTCGTGGGTCGCGGCGGCCGCGCGGTCAGCGAACTGGTGCCCTGGGGTGCCGTGGCGATCGGCGAGGAGCGGTTCGAGGCCGTCAGCGAAACCGGGCCGGTCGAGCCCGGCACGGAGGTCGAAGTGGTGGGCGTGCAGGGCGGTGCGCTGGTGGTGCGGTCGGCGGCGCGGGCCGTGGAGCCGGAGCCCCTGCGACCGGCAGCCGCGGAAAAACCGGACTCGGCAGGGACGGAGCGGCTCTCGAGGACGCTCGAGGAGTTCGAATTCGAGCAGCTCAACCGGCCCGAACCTTGACTGGCGCCGGTCCCGGAACAACGCTTGCTGAAAATCGCCATCGCAGCCGGAGACTCCCGTGATCAAGCTTCTGCCCCTCATCCTTCTCTGCCTGGCGATCTTCCTCGTCGTGGCCGTGTTCGCCCTCGTGGCCCGCTACCTGCGGCTGTGGGTGCAGTCCTACGCGTCGAGCGCAGGCATCGGCCTCTTCGACCTGGTGGCGATGAGCTTCAAGAAGGTCAATCCCACGGTCATCGTGCGCAGCAAGATCATGGCCGTGCAGGCCGGCCTCGGTGACTCCAGCGGCGTCACCCGGCAGGCCCTCGAGGCCCACTACCTCGCCGGCGGCCGCGTGCCGCTGGTCGTGCAGGCCCTGATCGCGGCCAAAAAGGCGAAGATCAACGAGCTCGACTTCAAGCTCGCCGCGGCGATCGACCTGGCGGGCCGCGACGTCCGCGAGGCCGTGCAGACGAGCGTCTATCCGAAGGTCATCGACTGCCCGGGCCGCAACAGCGGCCGCGAATCGCTCGACGCCGTCGCCAAGAACGGCATCCAGCTCAAGGTGAAGGCCCGCGTGACCGTGCGCACGAACCTCAACCAGCTCATCGGCGGCGCCACCGAAGAGACGATCATCGCCCGCGTGGGCGAGGGGATCGTGTCGGCGATCGGCTCGGCGGAGCGGCACTCCGACGTGCTCGAAAACCCCGACGTGATCTCGAAGACGGTGCTCGCCCGCCGGCTCGACTCCAACACCGCCTTCGAGATCGTGTCGATCGACATCGCCGACATCGACGTGGGCGCGAACATCGGCGCCCGCCTCCAGGCCGATCAGGCCGAGGCCGACACCCGCGTGGCCCGGGCCAATGCGGAGGGCCGCCGGGCGATGGCCGTGGCCCGCGAGCAGGAGATGATCGCCAGCATCGAGGAGAGCCGGGCCGGCCTCGTCGAGGCCGAGGCCGAGGTGCCCAAGGCGGTGGCCGACTCGCTCACCTCCGGACAGCTGGGGATCTTCGACTACTACAAGCTGCGGAATCTGCAGGCCGACACCGACATGCGGCGGACGATCGCCACCGGCACGCAGCCGACCGCCGCGGCGGGCACGTAGCGGCGGCATGGGAGAGGTCGTCATGAACACCCCCGTGCTCTTCGCCGCCGGACTCGACTGGCTGGAGGGCCTGCTCCCGTTCCTGTTCGTGCTGTTCTGGATCGTGTCGCAGGTCTTCAACGCCTTCAAGGCCGTGGGCCGGGGCCGGCAACAGCCGCCGGCCGCGCGGCCGCCGCGGCCCGCCCCACCCGCCCCGCAGGCCGACGAGATTCGTGGGCAGCTTGAACGACAGATCGGCGAGTTTCTCCGGCAGCAGGAGGGACGCCGCGGCCCGCCGGCCGCTCGGCCGACGCCGCCTGTCCAGCAGCGGCCCCCGCGGCGGCCCAAGGAAGGCCGCCCGCCGCCGTCCGCCCCTCCCGCGAAACCCAAGGTTGCCGAACGCGCGACGGTGGCCGCGGCTGCCTCCGACGTGGCGCGGCACGTGCACGACGCCTTCGACCACGAACTCGAGCACCTTTCCACGTCGATCGCGGCCGGGGCACCCGTCAATGAGCCGCCGCGCCGCCCGGCGGCCCCGGCCGCAGAACTCGTGACCATGCTGCGCAACCCGACCACGCTGCGGCAGTTGATCCTGCTCCGCGAGGTGCTCGATCGGCCGACGGAGCGCTGGTGATGGAAGGCGGCATGGAAGCGTCCGATGCCCGCCGGCCGACGCCGGCCGACCCGGCCACCACGCGGCTGGGCTGGATCGGCGTCGGCGTGATGGGCCGGTCGATGGCCGCCCGGCTGCGCGACGCGGGATTTTCACTCACGGTCTTCAGTCGGCGGCAGGAGTCGGCGGCGAGTCTCCTCGACCGCGGCGCCGCCTGGGCCGACTCCCCGCGGGCGGTCGCCGCCGCCAGCGACGTGGTGTTCACGATGGTCGGCCATCCGGCCGACGTCCGCGCCGTCGTGCTCGGGCCGGACGGTGTGCTGGCCGGGCTCGCCCCCGGCGGGATCCTCGTCGAGCACACGACCAGCGCGCCGGATTTGGCCGAGGAGATCGCGGCCGCGGCTGCCGGCCGTGGCGCGTGGGCCCTCGACGCACCGGTGTCGGGTGGCGACAAGGGAGCCCGCGAGGGCACGCTGACGGTGATGGTCGGAGGCGATGCGGCGGTGCGCGAGGCGCTCGCCGCCTGCTGGCGGGCGGTCGCGGGCACGGTCGTGGCCTGTGGCGGCCCGGGCGCCGGACAGCGCACGAAGATCGCCAACCAGATCACGATCGCGTCGGGCATGATCGGGATGTGCGAGGCGCTGCTCTACGCGTACCGCGCTGGGCTCGATCTCGAAACCACGCTCCGCGCGATCGCGCCCGGCGCCGCCGGCAGCTGGTCGCTGACCAACCTCGCGCCGCGAATCCTGCGCGGCGACTTCGCGCCCGGCTTCTTCGTCGAGCACTTCGTGAAGGACATGCGGATCGCGCTCGACGAGTGCCGACGCATGCAGCTCGACCTCCCGGGGCTGGCGTTGGCCGAGTCGCTCTACGCACGGATGCTGGCCGAGGGCGGGGGGCGGCTCGGCACCCAGGCGCTCGTGCTGGCGCTGGCACAGCAGTCACGGCTCGAGTGGCCGACGGGAAAGCCGCCGCAGTCTGCCTGAACCGCCGGGTCGGGCCTGGAAAGGGGGTTTTTCCAGGGCCGAGGGGGTGGAAAAATTCGCCGCTTGAGCGCCGCCGGCCGGTGGTCTACAAGGTCATCGGCAGGGCGGCTGCGGCCGTCCGAACGCGAGCGCGTAGACGAGGACGCCCAAGCCTCGTCTACGCGCTTCTTTTTGCCTCCCGCAGGCTTCGCCACGGATCGGCGGAGAACATCGATGCGACGGGCTCCACGGATGGATCGGGCGTTGATCGTCGCGGTTGCGGCGTTCGTGTCGGCGTCGGCGACGTTCGCCGCCGCGCCGCTGCCGGTGACGGTGCCCGTCTCCGCAGCGCACACGCTCCTGCGGGCCGGGCCGGGCGATGACTTCTATCCCACGGAGCGGGTCGCCGCAGGCACCGCGCTCGAGGTGTGGGCCGTCGATGCGTCGGGCTACTGCGCGGTGCGGCCGGTCACCGGCAGCTTCAGCTGGCTGCGAGCACAGGACGTGGATCGCGAACCGGCCGCGGCCGCCACGCCGGGTGGCGGCTCCACGGGCGTGGTCGTCACCGACGGCGTCGCGGCCCG
>JBIJCJ010000126.1:0-10755 GCA_044344765.1 Pirellulales bacterium
CATCATCGGCGGCCTGTCGGGCATCTTCATGGCCGCCACGCCGGTGGACATCTTCATCCACGACACCTACTTCATCGTCGCCCACTTCCACTACGTGCTCTTCGCCGGCACGGCGATGGGCGTGTGGGCGGGCATCTACTTCTGGTTCCCCAAGATGTTCGGCCGCACGATGAACGAGTTCTGGGGCAAGGTGCATTTCTTCCTGACGTTCATCTTCATGAACGGCACGTTCTTCACGATGCACATTCTCGGAGCGGTCGGCTTCCCCCGGCGGCTGGCCGACGCCTACCACTACGAGACGTTCCACCACCTCCAGCCGCTGAACGCCTTCATGACCTGGTGCGCCATCGGCATGGTCGCCAGCCAGGTGATCTTCGCGGCCAATTTCATCTACAGCATGTTCTGGGGCCCGAAGGCGGGGCGGAACCCGTGGAACGCCAACACGCTCGAGTGGGCGGCCCCGAGCCCCCCGGGCCACGGCAACTTCGACTTCCAGCCGGTGGTCCACCGCGGTCCCTACGAGTACTCCGTGCCGGGCGTCGACAAGGACCATCTCATGCAGACCGATCCGCCGAACGAGGCCGCTGCGGCCGCCGCGGCGGCCGCCCACTGATTCCCGGAGAGCCACACTCGCCATCCCGCTGCGCCGGCCCGGGGACGGTACGAGTTCCCTCGCTGTGGCCGCGGCGGCCAAACGCTCGGGATCCTCGCACCGATCCCCGTGCCTCGTCCGTGGTGCGATGGAAGCTTCGGCAAAGGTTCGTCACGTGTCCGCCCGCCGCCTCAACTGGCCCCACATCGTCGCCTGCCTGCTCGTGGCGGTGACGGCGGTGTTGCTCTGCTTCGGCGCGCTGGTCACGACCTACGAAGCGGCGATGGCCGTGCCCGATTGGCCGGCGACCTACGGGCACAACATGTTTCTCTATCCCTGGGCCGACTGGTTCTGGGGCCCGTGGGACCTGTTCCTCGAGCACGGCCATCGGCTGCTCGGGGCGGTCGTGGGGCTCTTGTCGCTCGTGCTGGCGGCGGTGGTGTGGCGGAGCGGGCAGCGGTCGGCCGTCCGTTCGCTCGCCTTCGCCGCGGTGCTGCTCGTGATCGTGCAGGGCCTGCTCGGCGGCATGCGGGTCGTGCTCGACGACAAGACGATCGCGAAGGTGCATGCCTGCACCGGACCGCTGTTCTTCGCCGTCGCCACCGCCATCGCCACGCTCACTCGCCGCGGGGCCGCGGTCGCCGATGCGGCCGTCCGCGACGAACTGCCTGCGCCGCCGCAGCCGCGGGCGGTGGCCGCGGCCGTCGGCGCGGCCGCCCTGGTGATCGCCGCCTATGTGCAGCTCGTGGCGGGCGCCCAGCTGCGGCACCTCGACGCCGCCGTCGGTCCGGCCACGTTCCGCTGGCTGATCGGCTTCCACATCGCGGGTGCCGTCGTCGTCACGGCGCTGGTCGGCCTCCTCGCCTGGGTCAACGGCGGCGTGGCGTCGCCGGCCCGGCGTTGGTCGTGGCTGCTGGCTGCGGTGGTGGCCTGCCAGATCGTGCTTGGCTGCGGCGCCTGGGTCGTGGCCTGGGGGCTGCCGTCGGGCCTGCTGCCGGATTCGTGGCGGCTCTCCGAGGCGATCCCGGCACGGAGTGCGGCCGGGGCCGCGGTCGTCACCGGCCATGTGGTCCTGGGGATGCTGATCCTCGGTGGCGCGGTGGTGCTGTGGCTCGTGAGCGGCGGCCTCCGCGGCGCGTCGCAGGCACGGACCGAAGAGCTCCGTGCGGCCCGCAGGGCAGGGGTGTTCGCATGACGCCCCCGCAGCCAATCGCCATCGCGGCGCCTGCAATCGCCGCCGAGTCGGTCGCGGAACGCGGCGCCGGGGCCACGCTGGCCACCGACGTCGCCCAACTCGTGCGGCCGAAGATCGCGGTCATGGTGCTGGCGACCGTGGCCACGGGGTTCTGGCTCACGGCCGGCCGGCCCGCCGATGTCCGGCCATTGCTCTGGCTGCTCGTCGGCACGGCGCTCGTCGCCGCGAGCTCGAGCGTGGCCAATCAGGTTCTCGAGCGCGGCACCGACCGGCTCATGCCCCGCACGGCCGATCGTCCTCTGGCCGCCGGCCGACTGACGGCGGCCGGCGGCTGGGCTCTGGCCGCTGTGCTGCTCGTCGTCGGAACCGCGATCTCGGTCGTGGCCGGCGGCTGGCCCGCGACGGCCGCGGCGTTGGCCACGTGGCTGCTCTACGTCGCCGCCTACACGCCGCTCAAGCGGTTCTCGCCGCTCAATACTGCCGTCGGCGCCGTCGCCGGCGCCCTGCCCGTCGCCATCGGCTGGCTGGCCGCCGACGGCCCCGCGCGGCTCGCAGCCGGTGATCCCCGCGGCGCGGTGGGGGCGGCGGCGCTCGGCGCCGTCCTCTACCTCTGGCAGTTCCCGCACTTCATGGCGATCGCCTGGCTCTACCGCCGGCAGTACGCGGCCGCCGGCCTGCAGATGCTCACCGTCGTCGATCCCAGCGGCCTGCGGGCGGGCGGCCAGTCGTTGGCCGCGGCCCTGGCGATGATTCCCGCCGCCTTGGCCCTCGCGGTGCCCTCGGCCGGCATCCGCCTGTTCCTGGCGGCGGCCCTGGCCGCGATCGTTTATGCTCTGGCCGCGGTCCGGTTCGCGATCCGTCGCGACGACGCCTCCGCCCGCGCCCTGTTGCTCACGTCCCTTGGCTCCCTGCTCGGCCTGCTTACGGCGGCGGTCGTGCTGGGTCGGCCGATCTGACCGTTCCTCGACCCCGTTCCTCCGGTATCCGCCATGAACGCCTCCGCGATCTCGATCCCGCATGACCACGGCCACCACGGGGGCCACGACGACGGCCATCACGGCCACGTCCACCTCCAGTACCAGCCGGGCCTGCCGCTCTCCCGCGGCAAGTTGATCATGTGGCTGTTCCTCTCCACGGAGATCATGTTCTTCGCGGCCCTGCTCGGCAGCTACGTCGTGCTCCGCTTCGGCGCCCCGGTCTGGCCGAAGCCGCACCACGTGCACCTCTCGGAGCCGATCGGCGCCTTCAACACCTTCGTGCTCATCTGCTCCAGCGTCACGATCGTGCTGGCGCTCGAGGCGGCCCGGGCTTCCAAGACCGGCCTGGCGAAGTTCTGGATGCTGCTCACGCTCGTGCTCGGCACGCTGTTTCTCGGGATCAAGGGCTACGAATATCAGGCCAAGTTTTCCCATGGCATCTATCCGGCCGCTCCGCGCGGGCTGATCTACGAGCGGCCCGACCTGTACTACGGCTCGGCCGTCCGCGCCCGTCTCGGCGAGCCGGCGATCATCGACAAGCTCAAGGAGCTCGACGAGACGCCCGACGACAAACTCACGGCGGAGCAACGCACGGCCCGCGCCGGGCTGCAGCAGGTGCGGAAGCTGGTGGCCAGCCCCGACCAGCAGCCCTTCGATCTGGCGGTCGTCGCCGACCAGATCATGCCGCTCCCCGCAGCGGCTCCCGAGGGTGGTCATGGCGGCCACGCCCACGGCCTGAACGACATCTTCCCCTGGCTGCGGCTGCCGATCGTCATCCCCGGCGGCAACATGTGGGCCAGCACCTACTTCTTGCTCACCGGGTTCCACGCGGTGCACGTGGCCGTGGGGCTGCTCGTGTTCGCGATCCTGCTCGGCTACACGCTGGGGCCCAAGAACGCCCCCATGATCGAGAACATCGGCCTCTACTGGCACTTCGTCGATCTCGTGTGGATCTTCCTCTTTCCGCTCCTCTACCTCTTTTGAGCCTTTGACATGAGCGACCATCACGATCACGGCCCCGTCACCCGCGCCGGCGAGACCGCCGACGACGCGCTGCACCACGCGGAGCACGGCGGCCACGACCACGGCCACGGGGGGCTCGGCGTTTATCTCGCCGTGTTCCTCGCCCTCTGCTTCCTCACCACCATGTCGTTCCTCACGTTCACCTCCTACTGGCCGTGGCGCGACCAGCCGCAGGTGGGCTGGGCGTTCATGATGGCCGTCTCCTGCACCAAGGCCCTGCTCGTCGTGCTGTTCTTCATGCACGTCATCTGGGAGGCCAATTGGAAGTACGTGCTCACCATCCCGGCTGCGATGATGGCGATCTTCCTCGTGATCATGCTCATTCCCGACGTCGGCATGCGGAACCGCATGGTGTCGCAGGAGCGGGCGCTGTACATGGCCCGGCCGTCGGACGTGCGGCTCATGGAGGAGGCGGGCGCCGCCCGCGGCCCGGCGGATCACGGGGCCGCTCACTGAGCGCGAGTCATGAGTGAGCAGCCCCATCCGGCTCGGGGTCCGAAAGCCCGCGCAGCCCGCGGCGTTTGTTCGGAGTTCGGTGTTCGGGCTGCCGTGCAACGCCGTGGCGTTTGTTCGGAGTTTGGCTCTCCGGATGCAGTGCAACCTCGCGGCGTTTGTTCGGAGGTCTGCTCTCCGGATGCCCTTGAAGCCCGAGGCGCGAGCCGAGGGAATCCGCGTCGCCTTCCGGCTGGCCTCGTCTATTCCCTCAGCTCGCGCTTCGGGCTTCCCGGCAAGGTGGGAAGCCGGGGCGTGAGGATTCTGGCTGGCCTCGTCCATTCCCTCAGCTCGCGGTTCGGGCTTCCAGGCAGGAGTGGAGCCTCGAGTGCAGGGGCGAACATCATCTGGCTGCAGCCGCTGCTCTGCCTTCTCACGCTCGTCGCCGGCTGCGGGCGGGAGGGAGAGCAGGGGGGCGGAACGCCGGCTCCCGCGGTCGTCGCCGGTCGCGTGACGGTCGATGCCGACGCGCCGAACATCGCCGGCACGCCGTTCGCGCTCACCGACCAGACCGGGAAGGAGTTCTCATCCGCGAACCTCGCCGGCAAGGTGTGGTTGGGGAGCATCTTCTTCGCCAACTGCCCAGGGCCCTGCTTCCGTGAGAACCAGGCGGTGGCCGAGATCCTCAAGGAGATCGCCGATCCCGACTTCATGGCCGTGAGCCTGACCTGCGACCCGGTCAACGACACGCCCGACGTGCTCGCCCGCTACGCCGAGCGGTTCGAGGCCGACGCGGCCCGCTGGAAGTTCCTCACTGGCGACATGCAAACGATCACCGCCGTGGGCCTGAAGACGTTCCGGCTGCCGGTCGAGGTGGGCGTGCACTCCGAACGCGGCGTCGTCTTCGACCGCCAGGGGCGGCTCCGCGGCGGCTATCACCTGCTCCAGGCCGACAGGGTCGCACAGCTCAAGAAACTGATCCGCGAGGTGCTCGCGGAGCCGGCGGGCACCGAGGACGGGGCCAAGCCGTGAACGCTGTCATGTTCGTCGTCATCCCCGCCGTCGTGCTGCCGTTGGCCGTCCATCCGTTGGCGACCACCAATGCGGTTCTCAACACGCTGGCCACGATCCTCCTCGTCGCCGGCTGGGTGTGCATCCGCCGTGGACGGGTGAATGCCCACCGGGCCGCGATGGTGGGGGCGTTCCTCACCTCGGCCGTGTTCCTCGCCTGCTACCTGACCTACCACTGGCTGGTGGGACACGTCCCGTTTCGCGGCGTCGGGACGGTGAGAACGGTCTATTTCACGATCCTGATCTCGCACATCCTTCTGGCCGTGGCCGTGCCGGTGCTCGCCCTGCGGATGTTCTTCCTCGCCTGGAAGGGACGCTTCGACGCCCACCGGCGGCTGGGCAGGATCACGCTGCCGATCTGGCTCTACGTGTCAATCACCGGTGTCGTGATCTACCTGATGCTCTACGTGTTTTTCCCGGGGCCGTGACGGCGGTGGGATCACTCCCGATCCCTCTCCCTCGGGGAAAAGGAGAAAAAAGGCCGCGGCGCTCAAAGAAACTCCCCTCTCCCTTTGGGAGAGGGTGGCCGCAGGCCGGGTGAGGGTGCCCGAGGGCCGTGGTTCCGATACACCCTCACCCCGGCCCTCTCCCAGAGGGAGAGGGAGAAAGAAGGGTGCGGCCTTTCCGGTGCCGGCCTGTCTATACTTCCAGCATGAAGACGCGTGTCGCCATCGCCGTGGCCCTGCTGTTCGCCGTCATGATGATCGGCGACGCGTTCGGCTGTCCGAACTGCAAGGACGCCGTCGACACCTCCGATCCCGACGGCCTCAATCTCGCGCGGGGCTACTTTTACAGCATCCTGCTCATGCTGGCGATGCCGTTCACGCTCGTCGGCTCCTTCGGCTGCTACGTGTGGCGGGAGATGCGGCGGCAGCAGCGCGAACAATCCGGAGGGCGGTGACCGGCCGCGACGCCATGGCGAGCCGACCGCGGCCCCGCAACTATCTCGCTCCCGGCGAGCGGCGGCGAATCTTCTGGATGCTGATGCCACCGGCGCTGGTGGCGTTTCTGGCACTCGGCTGGATCGAGCAGACCTGGTTCCCACGCCGCGGGCCGCCAGTGGAGAAGCAGGTCGACACCCGACTGGAGGCGGTGCGCGGTGCGCCGCCCGCCGGCGACGCGGTCCTCATCGAGGCCGAGCCGGAGCCGTTCACGCCCGTCGCCGAGGGCCTCTCCGCGTCGGCCGACGCGCTCGCCAAGGTGCGGGACGACGCGTTCTTTCGCCGCGACGAGGAGCCGGCCTGGATCCAGACCTGGCTCACGCTCCGCTCCGCCGATCCGCAGGCGGTGCGGGCGGCCGCCACGCCGGTGAGCTTCACCGAACTGTTCGGCCAGCCGCTGTCGTTTCGCGGCCGGCCGGTCCGCTTCAAGGGCACGCTGCGGCGGCTGGAGCAGCTGCGGGCGCCGGCCAACGATTACGACCTGGAGCACTATTGGCAGGGCTGGCTCGAGCCGGCGGTCGGGCCCCCGTCGCCGATCGTCGTGCAGTTCCTACGGCTACCGCCGGGCATGCCCGTGGGCCTGAAGATCGACGAGCCGGTCGACATCGCCGGCTATTTCTTCAAACGCTACGCGTACAAGGCCACCGACACGATTCGCCGCGCCCCGCTGGTGATGGCGATCGAGCCTCTCTGGACGCCGCGCCCGCCGGTCGCGCCGGGGGGCACGTGGCTGGGAAC
This sequence comes from Pirellulales bacterium, assembly GCA_044344765.1. Taxonomy (GTDB): domain Bacteria; phylum Planctomycetota; class Planctomycetia; order Pirellulales; family UBA1268; genus QWPN01. Next base: position 6,970 of record JBIJCJ010000126.1, read on the forward strand.
GATCGCCGTCGTTACCATGGCCACGGTCGTCGCGGCGACGGCGCTGGCCATGTATCTTGGGAATCATGGGAATCGTGGCCGCGGTGTCGTGCGGCCCGAACCGGGAGGGAATCTGGACGACGCCCTGGCCGGCGTCGACGTCGTCTCCACCGGTGAGTCGTTGCGGCGGCTCGCCGCAGAACACGCTTCCGATCCGCCTCGCACCCCGGAATCCGAATCATGAACCGCTCCGCTCACGCGATCCGCGGCCTCCTGTCGCTGGCGGTCATGACAGCCTCCGCCGCGGTGTTCGCGGCCGACCCGGAAGCGTTCGCCAGGTTCCTGGTGGAGCGGGAGATCGACCGCCCGCGGCGGGCGGTGCTGGAGGAGGCGGGGCCCTGGGACGACGCCCGGCAGAAGGCCGTGATCCGCATGCTCGCCCGGCTCGAGGCGCCGGCCGCCCTGGAGGTGCCGTGGCGGCTGCGGGCCACGGCCGCGGCCTCGCCGCCCGTGGTCGAGGATCGGCTGGTGAGGATCGCCGGCCGGGCCGTCTTCGTGGCCCCGATGCAGCTCACCGAGGAGCAGGCGCTGCTCGCGGAGCGGCCCCGGATCGATCTCGTGCGGATCGTGGCAACGGATGGCGCAAGCATCGACGTCTGCGTGCCGGAGGCGCCGGCCCCCTGGCCGCGCTGGCGTGCCATCGACGAGCCCGCTTTCGTGATCGGGCTTCCGCTCTCCACAGGCGCCGCGCCGCGGCCGGCGGGGCCCGCCGACGCCGCGTCGTGGCCCGCGGCCGCGCCCGCGCTGCTCCTGGCGGCGACGAGCGTCGGCTGGGAGCCCGCCACGCCCCTCGGCGGCCTCGGCATGGACTACGGTCTGTTCGCCTCGGTCGTGGACGGCAAGAAACTCGAGCGCGGCGACACGGCGGCCTTCTACGCGCTGCTCGCGGCCGTCGGCCGGGCGGCGCCGGGAGTGATCGAGGCAGCCGCGGGAAAGCCGGCCGACATCGTGCCGATCATCGATCCGTCCCAGAAGTGGTTCGCGGCCCATCGCGGTGATGCCGTGACCGTCACGGGCATCGCCCGGCGGGCCACGAAGATCAGCATCGACGAGCCCTGGCGCCGGGAACAGGTCGGGGCCGACCACTATTGGGAGCTCTACGTGTTCGTCGACACGCCCCTGCTGCAGGTCAACAATCGGCAGCAGACCGACTATCCGGTCGTGTGTTGCGTGCGGACCCTGCCCGACGGCTTCCCCACCGGCGACGCCATTGGCGAGAAGGTGACCCTCTCCGGGTTCGCCCTCAAACGCTACGGCTACCCGCTGCCCGATCTCGACATCAAGTCCGCGCAGGGCGACAAGGAGATTCGCGGTCAGCGGATGGAGACGGCCCTGCTGGTCGGCCGGACGGCGACCTGGCGGCCGGAGTCCGCCGTGGCCGGGCCGAGCGGTGCGATGTCGTGGATGTTCTCGGCGCTCGCGGCCGCGATCGGGCTGATCATGGTGTACGGCCTGTGGTCGATGAACCGCCGCAGCGGCCCCCGTCCCGACCTGCCCGACCGCGTCGAACTGCCCGGCGGCCGCGACTGACGGCCGCCCCTTCGCGCCGCCCGCGGCGTGCTTTCTGATGGTGGGCCTCGCAGACCCGCCGTTCACCTTCCCGCCATTCAACTTCCCGAGGAGCCCCCACCCATGCGACGAGCCAAAATCTCCATCATCGGCGCCGGCAACGTCGGCGCCACCACCGCCCACTGGTGCGCCGCCGCCGAGCTCGGCGACATCGTCCTCCTCGACATCCCGGCCACCGAGGGCATGCCGGCGGGCAAGGCGCTCGACCTCTTCGAGTCGTCCCCCATCATGGGCTTCGACTCCCGGCTCACCGGCACCACCGACTGGGCCGACACCGCGGGCAGCGACGTCGTGGTCGTGACCGCCGGCATCGCCCGCAAGCCCGGCATGAGCCGCGACGACCTGCTCTCCACGAACGCCAAGATCGTCGGCGACGTAGCGGCGAAGATCCGCGACACGAGCCCGGCCGCCGTGGTGATCGTCGTCTCGAACCCGCTCGACGCCATGGTGCAGCGGACCTTCCAGGTCACCGGCTTCCCCGCCGCCCGCGTCATCGGTCAGGCGGGCATCCTCGACACGGCCCGCTACCGCTCCTTCCTCGCCATGGAGCTGAACGTCAGCGTCGAGGACATCTCCGCGATGCTGCTCGGCGGCCACGGCGACACGATGGTGCCGATCCCCTCGTGCACGAGCGTGGGCGGCATCCCCGTGACGCAGCTGGTGAAGCCCGAACGGCTGGCCGCGATCGTCGATCGGGCCCGCAACGGCGGCGCCGAGATCGTCGGCCTGCTGAAGACCGGCAGCGCCTATTACGCGCCCGCCGCCGCCACGGCGCAGATGGTGGAGGCGATCGTCCGCGACAAGAAGCGGCTCGTGCCGTGCGCCGCCTACTGCGACAAGGAGTACGGCGTGGGGGGCTATTTCGTGGGCGTGCCCGTCGTGCTCGGCAGCGGTGGCGTGGAGCGGATCGTGGAGCTCTCCCTGCTGCCCGACGAGCGGGCCGCGCTCGACAAGAGCATCGCGGCGGTCAAGGACCTGGTGGCCGCCATGAACCGGCTCACGGGCACCGCCTGACGCGTCGTCGGGGCCGCCCGTGCCCCGTCGCCGGACGTTCGCTGCGCCTTCTGACCGCCGTGCACATCCTGGCGAGAGCCGAAACTCTTCAGTGTTTCACCGGCTCGGGGACGGCATGAGTTCGCTCGCTGGCGAAAGTCCGTGTCTTGGCCTTGCGTTCCTCGGCCAAGACAAGTCGCGATCCTCACGCCGATCCCCTCGCCTGCCCGTAAGGTCGAGGAGAGCGTGTCTCTGATTGCTGGAGCGGCGGTCTCTGACCGTCGTGAACCGCCCAGCGGGAGCCCCGGCTTACCAGGCTTGCCCGGCCTGCCGCGGCGGGGCGGGGATCGCCGAACGTCCGACTTGTTGGCGTTGTCCGGGGTGCGGGGGGCGGGTACAAACCCGCGGCCGAGATCGGGATTTTGCCCGGTTTTGGCCTCCTTCGCCCCGAGGTGTCGCATGCCTGGCCGCAAGTCGAAGCGTCTCCCTGACCAGACCCGGCGGCCCACTCCGACGCCGCGTGCCGCCCTGCCGGCGACCGGGATCGGCGACGCCCGTCTCTTCATGCCGCAGGGCTACGAGGCGGGATACGACTATCCGTTGCTCGTCTGGCTGGCCGACGACGACGGCTTCGACCTCGGCCGCGCGATGACGCGGGTGAGCCTGCGGAACTTCGTCGCCGTGCAGCCGGGCCGCCCCGCTGCCGGTGCGGATCGCGAGGACGCGGTGTGGCGGGCGATCGACGCGATCCGTGACCGCGCGAGCATCCATCCCGATCGGATCTTCCTCGTCGGCCGCCGCGAAGCCGGCACCGAGGCCTTCCGCATCGCCTGTCGGCATCCCGCGGCCTTCGGGGGCGTGGTGTCGATCGGCGGCGGCTTCCCGCTCGACGAGTCGGCGTTCGCCCGACTGCACGACGTCCGCCGGCTGCCGATGCTGCTCTGCTGCCTCGCCGCCGCCGCCCGCGAGACCCCGGAGCGGACCGATCGCACGCTGCGGCTCTTCCATGCCGCCGGCGGCATGCTGGCGATGCGGATCTATCCAGGCCGCCGCGAGCTGTCTCGCGCCATCCTCGCCGACGTCAACCGCTGGCTGATGGACGAGATCTGCGGTCCGAAGCCCGCGCTCCAGTCCGAATGCGCCCGCTAGCGGCGCAGCCTCCCGACGGGAAAGGATTCCCATGAC
>JBIJCJ010000295.1:0-2806 GCA_044344765.1 Pirellulales bacterium
GCCACGCGTCACCCCCTCGCTTCCGCGAGGGGCTTTCGGGTTGCGGCTGCGCGGGCCTCCGGAAGCCCCCGGCGGGAGCCGGGGGGTGACGCGTACGATAAGAGGCCGGTCAGGTTTTTCGTACGACGCCGACGAGCACGCCGAGCACCTTGGCGTTCTTCACGTAGATCGGCTTCATGGAGGAGTTCGCCGGCTGGAGGCGGATCCGATCCCGCTCGGGAAACCAATGCTTGAGCGTGGCGTCGCCGTCCTCGGTCTGAGCCACGACGATGTCGCCGGCATGAGCCGTCTGCTTCTTCTGGATCACCACCCAGTCGCCATCGGCGATCTGGGCATCGATCATCGAATCGCCCATCACCTTGAGCACGAAGTGATTGTCGCGATTGAAGAGGCTTTCGAAGTCGATCCGCTCCGATTGCTCGTCGGCCGTGCGCAGGGTGCCGGCGGCCACCCATCCCGCCAGCGGCAGGCCGCGGAGATGCGCGGGTTCGGCGACGAGCTCGATCGCCCGCGAGATATTCTTGCCACGGGTGATCAGCCCCTTCCGCTCGAGCGCCTTGAGATGGCAGACGACGCCGTTGGGCGAACGAATCTTGAAGGCCGTGCCGATCTCTCGGACCGTTGGGCCGTAGCCGCGGGAGTGGATCTTGTCGCGAATGAACGCATAAATCTCCATTTGGCGCTCCGTCGGCGCCTCGGACGGATCGCCCTCTTCGGTGGTGTTGAGGCCGAAGGGGTTGCGGCTCACGGCGGCGACGGCCGCGGCGGTGCGGCGGGCTGAGGGACGACCGGAGGCGGCGCGGGAGGAATGGCGGGCGGTGGTCTTGCGCTTGGACATACTTGCCGGGCGGCGGGGCCGCTTCCTGTGACGGATGTGAAAGGGTGAATTCAGTGTGGACGCGAGTATCCTACTATACGACCGTTCATTTTCAAGGGGGGCTGGAGGAATTTCTTGGCCGGGGGCAAAAGGGCTAGAGTGATGGAGTCTTCACACCATTTGGCGGAGCCTCAATCATGCCGTGCCCCGGTCATTCTCCTCTCCTGTTCGTACTGCGGTTCGCCGTCGCCATGACCCTCTGGCTTTCCGTAGGCCGCGAAGTCCACGCCCAGCCGGCAGTGGCCGAGCGGGGCGCCTCGGCGGAGGGGGGCGAGCGGACGGCGAAGCGGAAGTCCAGCGCCACGGTCGCCCACATCCGGCTCGCCGGGTCGCTGCCGGATGGCGTGGGGCAGGGGGGGCTGCTCGCCGACGTGGCCCCCCACCTCCATCGGCTCATCGAGCGGATCGACAAGGCCGCCCAGGATCAGCGGGTGAAGGCCCTCGTGCTGCAGATCGAGTCGCCAGCCATCGGCCGCGCCCGGGGCGACGAGATTCGGGCGGCGATCGCCCGCTTCCGCGCCGCCGGAAAGCCGGTGACCGCGCACCTCGTCGGTGGTTCGCCGGTGGCCTACTGTGTCGCCCTGGCCTGCGACTCGATCGCCATGCCGCCCGCGGCCACGCTCGAGATCACCGGGGTGCGGGCGGAAATGACGTTCTTCAAGTCGATGCTCGACCGGTTCGGCGTCAAGGCCGAGATTCTCCAGGTCGGCGAGTTCAAGGGGGCGGGAGAGCCGCTGACCCGCGACTCGATGAGCCCGCAGCTGCGGGCTCAGTACGAGGCCTTTGTCGGCGACCTCTTCGAGCAGCTGGTGACGCGGGTGGCGGAGGGCCGGAAGCTCCCCGTCGAGAAGGCGCGGGAGCTGATCGATGTGGGCGTGTTCACGCCCGACCAGGCCCATGCCGCGGGCCTGATCGATGCGGTGGCCTATGAGGACGAGGCGATCGACGCGGTCGCGACGCGGGCCCGGCTCGAGGAGCCGAAGGTGGCCCGCGACTACGCCGAGCGGAAGATGGACGATGACTTTTCCGGGATCGGCGGGCTCGTGAAGCTCGTGGAGATGCTCTCCGGGCAGAAGCAGGATCGGTCGGCCGGCAAGGGGAAGCGGATTGCGATCGTGCATCTCACCGGCGAGATCCGCGCGGGCAAGGGTAAGGACGACCTGCTCGGTGGAGCGGCGGCCGGTTCCGAGACGGTGATCAAGGCGGTGCGGGAGGCGGCCCGTGACGAGGCGGTGGCGGCGATCGTGCTGCGGATCGACTCCCCTGGCGGCTCGGCCCTGGCCAGCGACCTCATCTGGCGGGAGGTGAAGCGGGCCGGCAAGCCGGTGGTGGCGAGCCTCTCCGACATCGCGGCTAGCGGCGGGTATTACGTCGCCGTCGCCGCCGACCGGATCGTGGCCGCGCCCGGCACGCTCACCGGGTCGATCGGCGTCGTGGGCGGGAAGGTGGCCATCGGCCCGGGGCTGGAGAAGGTGGGCATCCGCACCGAAGCGGTCAGCAAGGGCCGCAACGCCGGCTGGCTGTCGATGAGCGATCCGTTCACCGACTCGGAGCGGGAGGCCTTCCTGGGAACGATGAAGGACGTCTACCGGCTCTTCACCACGAAGGTCGCCGCGGGCCGCAGGCTCGACAGCGAGAAGGTGGCGGCGCTCGCCGAGGGCCGCGTGTTCACCGGCCGGATGGCGAAGGAGGCGGGGCTCGTGGATCGGCTGGGTACGCTCGATGACGCCGTCGATGAAGCGCGGCAGCTGGCCGGGATCGCGGCCGACGAAAAGCTCGAGCGGCTGCTCCTGCCGGAGCCGCGCGGCCTGTTCGAGGATCTTTTGGGCGCGGCCGGCGGCGCCGGTGATCCCGTGGCCGGTGCCGTGGCGACGACGGGCGCCCGGGCCTTCCTGCTCGGCCGGATTGCGGAGTTGCCCGCGCTCGCGA
>JBIJCJ010000127.1:0-10733 GCA_044344765.1 Pirellulales bacterium
GGCCTGATAGATCCACTGGTGCTGCCGGGGATCGGTATAGACCGCCTTGGGCTCGGGGCGGGCGCCGGGCAGCGGTGCGGCTGCGCCGATCTTCCCCGTGGCGGGGGCGCGGAGCGTGCCGTCGAGGCCGTCGGTGAGGTACGGCGCCAGCGCAAACTCCACACCGCCGGTGTACGAGCCGCCGCTGACGCGGTTGGCGGTGCCGAAGGTGAGCGTCGTGACCCGGCCCTCGGGATCGGTGACGCTGTCGAGCCGCTGCGCCGGGCCGGCATAGGTAAAACTCGTGACGATGCCTCCCGGCTGATTGGAGGCGGGATCGGGCTCGGTGATCTCGCACCCCAGTTACGCCAGACTGCCTTATGGGACCAGCAATTGGTTTCCGGTTTGTCTGGTTTGGCGGTCCCGTTCCTTGAAGCCCGAGGCGCGAGCCGAGGGAATGGGGTGCGGTTTCCGGTGAAGCGACGCGTATTCCCTCAGCTCGCGCTTCGGGCTTCCCGGCAGCGGCGCTGGGGTGCCCGCATCGGCAACGGCGACGCGGTTCTCGTTGCGGTCGATCGTGCCCTGGAGCAGGCCCTGGGCGTCGAAGCGGTAGCGGGTGCCGGTCTTCGCCAGGAGCGTGAAGGCGTCGGGAGGCGTGATGGGCGCGGGCGCGGCCGGGCCCGCATAAAAACCGTTCGCGGGGTCGATCGCCCCGGCATCGAGCTGATTGAAACTCCCCGCGGGCGTGGTGAAGGTCCAGTTCTTCACCGCCATCACGGTGTCGGCGACGACGAGGCCATCGGCGAAGACGGTCTGGCCGGTGCTGCCGGTGTAGGAGGTGGCCACGTCGATCGTGATCGACGATCCGCTGGCCACGTAAAAGAACCCGAGGCTCCGCCACTGGACGCCGTGGGCGTCGAGCTCACCGGGCACGTACCGCTGGTTCACGACGATCGTGGTGGTCGTGCCGACGCCGGCGACCGGCCGGGCGCCGGAGACGGTGTAGGCGGCGTTGCTCGCCCGGTCGGCATCGGCCGTCCAGGTGGCGAAGAGCTGGTAGGTCTGGCCGGCGGAGAGGTTCGAGAGCGTGAGCCGACGGGTGGCGGACAGGCGGCTGAGGCCGGCGGTGCTCACGAGATGCGTCAGCTCGTGGCCGCCGGAGGCGGTGCCCGACTTCCAGACGGAGTCGGCGCTGCCTTCGGTGGCGAGGATGGCGGCGTCGGCGTCCACCTTGGCCGCATACCAGGCGGTGGTGCCGTCGCCGCGGACGAGCGTCATGCCGTTGCCGGTGGCGGCGCCCAAGGGGGCGAGCCGCGACGTGGGCGTGATCCGCGTCGCGATTGGCGAGGCCGACCGCATCACCGGCGAGATGCCGTCGCCCGGCACCAGCCGGTCGAGCAGCGGCAGCCACCAGCGCCGGCCAAACTCGACCTCGCCGAACGTCTCCTCCACCCGGTTGACCACTTCCGTGGCCCCGCGGATCGTGCGGACGCGGCCTTCCGCGTCGCGGAGGGCGATGTCGTAGTCGTACCGGCCGGTGGAGAGCCGGCGGCGGATCTCGTCGCTGCCCAAGAGCACGAACCGCACGGTCTCGTTCGCGGGCACGTTCGTGAACGTGACGGTCTCGGAGGCGATCCCGCCGAAGGTGAGCGTGGCGGTCACGGAGCCGGTGCCGGCGAGCGGCAGTTGCGTCTCCAGGGCCACGATCGGACGCAGGTTGTCGTGGCTGGTGTACCGCGGACCGAAGTCACCGAGCACCAGCGGCAGCGAGACGGTCGCCTCGCCCTGCGCGAGGTCGATCGTGGCCGCGCCCAGATCGACGGTAGCTGAGGACAGGCCCGTGCTCTCGCCATCGACGTTGCGGGAGAGCATGCCGCCGAGGAGCTCATCGTCGAGGATCGTGACGTCGGCGGAGGCCCGGTTCGGCACGATCCCGTACGGCTGCGAGCCGGTCGGGGCGGGGAGGAGCTCGACCCGTGCGGTCTCGTCCCACTCGAGGATCGCGTCGGGCTCGACCGCCAGCCGGATCGACACGCTCGACTTGCCTGCGGGGATCGTCACCGTGCCTTCCCCGCTTGCCGACAGGTGCGACGTCAAGGCTCCCAGCCAAGAAAAGTCCGCGCTGGCGAACACGCCCTCGGCGCCAGGCCCGGAGGGCCGGGTCAATTCCGGCGGGCGGAGGCCCGCAAGGCAAAAATCGCACGACGCGATGTTTTGCCTGAAGCCAGAGACCGCCGCTACCGGGACCGGTGGTCGCGGGCGGCCTGGCGGCGCTTGCCGGCGGCGAGCGCGTGACCAGTGCGACGGGTTACCTTGCCGTCGAGCTTCATCCGTGCGGCCGTGGCCGAGGCCTTTGCGGACCGCTGCTTCGTGACGTCGAACCGCAGCGGCTGACCACCCCCCTTGGCGAGCACCGCCGCCGCCTTCGCGGCCGGACGCCGCTTCTTGCCGGCCTTCGACTTCACGACCGGCGCCGGGGCCGCCGGCGGCTGTGGCACGGTCGTGGCGACGGGCTTCGCCGCCTGTGCGGCGGGCTTGGCCGCGGGCCGGGGAGCACGGGCGCTGTTCATCTCGGCGGCCGTCGCGGCGAGCTTTCCCTTCACGCTCGCCCGGGCCGTACGGTGGCCGGCCTGGCGGGCGGCCTTCGTCACCGACTTCCCGGCGGCGGGCTTGGCCGGGGCGGCGACGAGGCCGAGCTCTGCCAGCCGGCCTTCGAGCCGCTCGATCGCCGCGGTGAACATGTCGGCCTTCTCCCGGCTGCGGGCGTTGGCCGCCGCAGTGCCGGCCGCGGCCGACCGCTTCGTGGTCCGCGCCTGCCCGGCGTGCAGATCGCGCCACTTGTCGCGGAGGCCGCGGGCCTGGGCGAGCGTCTTGTCGAGCTGCTTCCGCGAGGCGGCGAGCAGCGTGCTGCCGGCCGTCGCCTCGAGCAGGGCCCGCTCGGCCGACGTGAACAGTTCGCGGACGCGATCGAGGCCGGGGACGCTGGACTTCGCCATGATGTTCTTGTTCCTGATGGGAGTTCCGGTAGGGGAAACCGACAGCGTACCGTGTTCACGGCCGCGCGGATACGTCATCCGCCATGTCGCGGGCATGATAGCTGGACCGCACGAGGGGGCCGGAGGCCACCTTGCGGAATCCCATCCGCCGGGCGATGCCGCCGAGCTCGTCGAACTCCTCGGGCGGCACGTACCGCTCCACGGGCAGGCTGTCGAGGCTCGGCTGGAGGTATTGCCCGAGCGTGAGGAAATCGACGCCGTGGTCGAGCAGGTCGGCGAACACGTCGAGCAGCTCGTCGCGGGTCTCGCCCAGGCCGAGCATCAGCCCGGTCTTGGTCTTCACGGACGGCATGAGCCGCTTGGCGTCAGCCAACAGCTGCAGCGTCCACGCGTAGACGCTCTTCCGCCCGCGGACCGTGCGATACAGCCGGGGCACCGTTTCGGTGTTGTGGTTGAAGACGTCGGGCCGGGACTCCATCAGCCGCTCCAGGGCCCCATCCTTGCCGATGAAGTCGGGCACGAGGACCTCGATCGCGGCGCCCGTCGCGGCCCGCACGGCCTCGACCGTGCGCCGGAAATGCTCGGCCCCGCCGTCGGGCAGGTCGTCACGGGTCACGCTCGTGATCACCACGTGCGCGAGCCCCAGCCGCCGGGCCGCCTCGGCCACCCGCTCGGGCTCGTCACCTTCCAGCTCCTCCGTCTTGCCCTTGGGCACGGAGCAGAAGCCGCACGGCCGGGTGCACACGTTGCCGAGGATCATGAACGTGGCCGTCTTCTGCGACCAGCACTCGAGCCGGTTGGGACACTTGGCCGACGAGCAGACCGTCTCCAGCTTCAGCTCGGCGATCAGGTGGGCCGTTTCGGCATGGCCGCCGCCGGGAGCGAGGTTCTGCCGCAGCCACGGCGGCAGACGGCGCGATGCGGACGGCGGCGGAACCGTGCCGCAGGCGGTCGCGGCGGGGGCATCGACGATCGGCAGGGCGAGCGACGCCACGGCGAGGGCGGGATCATCCGACACGGCTGGCGAACTCCGGCGGGGCGGGATGCGGCGTCACGAAAGGAAAGCCCGATTGAATCTGGGTGCGCGAGAATCCACAACCCGCGGCGATGCTCTCGACGAGCACCGTGCGGGCGTCCTGGATGCGGACCTTGCGACGCAGCTCGGCCTCGACCGATCCCATCATCGCCATCGTAGACGGCCGGCCCCCCGGAGGAACAGCCGCCGCGCGAACCCGCTGAAACATCTCGAGCGCCGGGCAGACGTTGACGAAGCCGCCGTGGCAGGCCACGCCGCGGCGGACGGCGATCCCCACGGCCGCGAGCATCCCCGTGCGGCCGAACAGGCCGTGCATGCCGGGCCGCCGCCACGGGGCGCAGCCCAGTCGCCGCAGGGTCGCCTCCAGTCCGGCTTCGAACCGCGCCACGTAGCCCCCCACGTCGTGCCGACCGAGACCGAGATCCTCCAGCGCCGCGAACAGGCTCACGAACACCTGCCCCGGCCCGTGCAGCACCGCGCCGCCACCGCGGCCCACGAACCGGATCTCGAACCCGTGGCTCCGCAGCTCCTCCGCCGACAGATCGACGTCGGCCCGCGACCCGAGCCGGCCGATCGTGATCGCGGGCTCCAGCTCGCTGAGCACGAGCGTCGGCGGCCGGCTGCCCGGCTCCGAAACCTCCCAGGCCAGCCGCTCCGCCATCGCGGCATGGGCCTCCCAGCCGATCCGTCCCGCGAGCCAAACCGCGAGCGGCCTGCGGGCGTGCAACGACGGGAACGACGACGATGATGCGGCCATGCCCGCATCGTAACACGGTCCCCGGACGCGACGAACGGCCCTCACGCCGGCGGCACGGCGTAGTCGTCGAGCAGCGACTCGATCCGGGCGAAGACCTCCGCCATCTGCTCCGCGTCGGGCAGGAGCGTGAGCCGGAAGTGGTCGCGGTAGGGCACGTTGAAGCTCGAGCCCGGCGCCACGAGGACGTGCTTCCGCTCCAACAGGTCGAGGGCGAAGGCCTGGTCGTCGAAACTCTGCACGCCACCGGGCAGCCGCTCGGCATGCATCTTCACGAAGGCGTACATCGCCCCTCGCGGCGTCACCACCGAGAGCCAGCGGCTCCGCCGCACGGCGTCGAGCAGGGCGGCGCGGGTGGCGTGCAGCCGGCCGCCCGGTCGCGTGAGGTCGAAGATCGACTGGTAGCCGCCGAGGGCGGTCTGTACGGCGTACTGTCCCGGCACGTTCGAGCACAGCCGCAGCGAGGCGAGCAGTTCGACCGCCTGGATGTAGTCGCGGGCGTGCTCGCGCTCGCCGGAGAACACGAGCCAGCCGACCCGCAGGCCGCAGGCCCGGTAGATCTTGCTCAAACCTCCGAAGGTGAGGCATAGCCCGTGGCGGGCGAGCGTCGCGGCGGGTACGAACTCCGCGCCGTCGTACAGCATCTCGTCGTAGATCTCGTCGGCGCAGAGCACGAGGTGCCGCCGCTCCGCGATGCCGGCCAGCCGCGTGAGCACCTCGCGCGAATAGACGGCGCCGGTGGGGTTGTTGGGATTGATGACCACCAGGGCCCGGGTCCGGTCGGTGACGAGCGCCTCGACCTCCGCGGGGTCGGGCACGAAGCCGTTCTCGGGCCGGCACGGGTAGTGCACCGCCTTCGCGCCATGGATCACCACCGAGGCCGTCCACAGCGGGTAGTCGGGGCTGGGCACCAGCACCTCGTCGCCGGGATTGAGCAGCGCCCGCATGGCGATCATGATCAGCTCGGAGACGCCATTGCCGATGAACACGTCGTCGGCGGTGACGTCCATCACGCCCCGGTTCTGCTGCTGCATGACCACCGCCTCGCGGGCGGGGAAGATGCCCTTCTGGTGCGAGTAGGGATCGGCCTGGTGGAGGTTTTCCACGATCGCCACCCGCATCGAGCCCGGCATGCGAAACCCGAACAGGCCAGGATTGCCGATGTTGAGTTTGATGATCTCGTGACCCTCGCGCTCGAGCTGGTCGGCGCGGCGGGCCAGCGCCCCGCGGATCTCGTAGCGGACGTCGTGCAGATGCTCGGAGGCGCGGAGCGGAGGCAGGCTCATGATGCAACTTTACCACGCCACGGGCGGATGGCGGTGGCCGTCGACACCTGCCCAGGAAGCCCGAGGCGTGAGCCGAGGGAATGCGGGTGGGTTTTTGGTGCAGCGACGCGTATTCCCTCAGCTTGCGCTTCGGGCTTCCAGGCAACCGGACACGACGGTCAGAGACCGCCGCTACAAGCCGGCACGACTCGGCCGTCAGGCCCGGATGGCCGGGTCAATTCCAGCGGGCGGAGGCCCGCAAGGCAAAAATCGCACGACGCGATGTTTTGCCTGAAACCAGCGCCGCCGATGCGAGAGGATCGGGCGTGAGCCTTGTCATTCGCGGCCTTCACGGGCGAAGGCCAGCGCCGCCTGCAACCGGTCCCACGCCTGTGGCCGCCAGGGCACGGCCTCCGGCAATCGGCCCCGGTCGAAGCCCGCGGCGGCCGGCGCGCCGCCGCGGCTCTCGGCGGCCTCGAGCGTCCGATCGACCGCGCTCCCCAGCCGCTCCAGCCAGTCGGGCACCTCGACGCCGGAACCGCTGGCCACGCCGAGAAAGGTCTCCGCCTTCGCCTCCAGCTCCGCCCCCGCGCCCGCCGGCCGTCCCGTGAACAGCTCCGCGACTGCCGGCTCGACGAGGGCTTCCAGCTCATCCTGTTCCAGCGCGGCCGTGAACGGCCGTCGCACCCGGTCGCTCACGCTCGCCAGCCGCACGCTCCAGTGCGTCTCCAGGTCGGTGAGCCGCTGCACGAGGGCCGCGGCGGTGTCGTGGGTCTCGTCCCGCATCCGCGTCCGCCAGGCCGCGGCCGCCGCCACCGCGCCACGCCGCGCGAGCACCCGATGCGCCATGTTCACCGGCCGCAACGTCCAGGCGATCCGGTCGTGCTCGGCCTTCACCCGCAGGAAGTCGAGGAGGATGTGCAGGCACTCCCCGCGGTCCGACTGGGTCGTGGTCGAGTTCCAGTCGCGATACTCGGCATGGTTCTCGGCGATGCTCTCGAACACCAGCCGCAGCCGGGTCGCGGCCTGCTTCAGGGGCAGGGCGCCGGAGGTCAGATCCTCGAGCAGCCGCACCGGCCGCCGGCTGCGGGGCGTGTCGCCTTCGGGCTCGGTATCCGCCCGCTCGACGAGCTGCTCCAGATAGTGCCCCACGCCGCCGCGGAGGATGCCGCGGAGCGACGCCGGGGCGAGCACGTGCTGCGTGAATAGCCCCGCGCCGTAGTGCTCGACGAACTCCCGGATCACGGCGAAGGCCTTTTCGTCTCGCACCTTCTCGAGCACCGAGAGCCGCAGCTGCCGGGCGTGGGTCATCCACGTCTCGAGGAGCCGCGGCACGAGCAGGGACAGGCCTTCGAGGATCCGCTCGGCTGCGACCGCGTCATCCGTCGCGCCGCCGTCGTCGCCAGCCGTGGCACTGACGACGATTCGCTCCACGAGCGCCGTCGTCGCCGCCTCGAACACGCGATCGAACTCGCTGACGCTCGCCGCCCCCGGCGGCCGCCGGCTTTCCAGCTGCTTGGCGAGCTGCGCCACGGCGGCCGTCTCGGCGACGAGGCCGACCCGCGGCAGACAGGCGGCCAGCCGCTCGAGCAGCCGCTCCCGGGTGCGGGCGCGGACGATCCGGTCCGGACGCCCACCGCGCGACAGCGGCACGTAGAGCACCGGCCGGCCGCGGAGCCGGGCCCGCACGACCTCGAGATTCACCGCGGCTGCCTCCGCGTCGCCGCTGAGCAGCGCCGCGAACAGCCGCCCCACCGCGGCCGTGGCCGAGCCCTGACCGAGCCGCGGCGTCGCTGACCGCAGGTGCAGCCGCGCGGAAAGCATCCAGTAGGTCTCGGCCGCGTGCACCGCCGCCTCGACGAGCCGTTCAGCGGCCCCATCCCGCGCCCAGCGAAGGCGGTCGTATTCCGTCGGCGGCATGCCCGGAGGCGGCTGCCGGTCGCGCGAGGCGACGGTCATCGCGGCGCGGACGAACGCCCGTCGCAGCCGCCGCAGCGAGTGCCGCCAGCCGATGACGGAGTCGATTTCGGCCTGGCTGGGGCTCGTGGCAGCCGCCATGTCGAGACTGCACCAGGTCGTGACGGCCTGCCGCAGCAGCGTGCCGACGCCGCTGAGAAACTCCGCCGCGTCCTCGACGGCCGCGAGCCCACCGGCCGTTCCCCCGCCCGGCGCATCGACGTCGATCATGCCCCCGTCCACGCCGTCGTCGGCCGAGTCGCGCCACACCATCGACTCGTAAGCCGCCGCCACGCTCTCCTCGCCGTCGGGCTGGTCGTCATCCTCCGCGACGTCGTCGCCGGGCCCGGCCCGGCGCTCCCCCGGCTCCCGGCCCACGGCGACCGTCTCGATGAGATCGACGACTCCGCTGGTGTTGGCCTCGACGAGCTCCAGGAACCGCCGCACCCGCCCGCGGCCCTCCGGCGTGGTGTCGGCGCAGGCCTGGGCCATCCAGCGGCTCGCGGCCGCCAGCCAGACCGGTCCGGACCGCTCGACCGCGTCGCCCTCGAGCAGCGACGCCCAGTGCACGAGCAGCCCCAGCGCGCCGTCGAGGTCGCCTTCCCGCAAAAGGGCGTCGGCGGCCTCGGCGTGCGTCCGCGGGGAACTGAAGGCGGCGACTTCACGCCGCCAGAACCCGGGCGGCGCCGCCGCCGGTGCCGACTCACGCCGCCGGTTGAGGGCGGCGATCACTTCACGGGCGGCGTCGAACGCCTCGCGGCCGGAGAGGTGCGGCACGCCCGACACCGTCGTCGTCGCGAACCGGTCCCACCAGCCCGCCAGCCGCTCCAGCGCCGCCGCCGCGCGGTCCGCCACCCGCGGCGGGCCCGTCAGGCCGGCCTGCCGCCAGGCGGCGGCGTAGCCGTCGAGGATCGAGCCGGTCACGTTCACGAGGTCGTCGACACGCGGATCAGGCAGGCTCTCGCCGCCGGGCTCGTGGAGGGGGAACTGCCCCGACAGCCCGAGGATGTTCCAGGGATCGACGGCCGCACCGCAGCCAACGGCCCGCACCAGCAGATCGGCGGCGGCGTCGAGATCGTCGAGCGCCTCCGCGGCAGTGTCGGGCCGGCGCAACGCCTGCTGCGCGGCGACGACCCGGCTGGTGATGCGGGCGAACATCCGCGCCGAAGCCGCGGGCACCGCCGCCGCCATCCGCTCCGCGCCGGCGGCGCGGCCGATGCGGGAGAAGACCGACGCCAGGGCCACGCTCTCCACCTGCCGCGCCCGCCGCCCGGCGAGCACGGTGTTGATGTGCCGGCGGACGCCGCCGAAGGGCTGCCGCATTCGCCGCGCCTCGTCCTCGAGGCGGCCGCGATGCGCGGCCGGGAGCCGCGTGAGCAGCCAGCGATAGAAGGCGTCGCGGTAGCCGGCGATGCGGGGCAGCAGTTCGGCCAGCGGCAGGCCGGCCTGCCGGGCGCCGGGACCGTGCCCCGACAGTCCCGACGCCATGAGCATCACCCCGGCCAGCACCGCCGACGACTCCCAGCGCAGGTCCGCCGCCGGCACCTGCCCACGTTCGCCGACAGCGTCGGCCTCGGGCCAGGAGAGGATGCCGTCGAGGGTGGCCTGCTGCACGACCATCCGCCGGTAGTTGCCCTGGGCGTCGATCCGCGCCGGATCCCAGAGGCCGAACAGATAGTTGGGGCGGCTGGCCGCCGGATGGAGGAAGTCGAAGGCGCGGGGGTCGATCGCCAGTTCCTCGAGCATTTCGAGATCGAAGTCGGCCTGCTGCACGAGCTCCGGCGGCGCGTCCCGGAGGATGTCGATCGCGCCGGCGACGAGGGTTCCATAGCGGCCGTGAGCCGGGCCGGCGCCGGCGACGTACAGCGGCACCGGCCGCACCCGCTCGTGACGATAGGGCTCCGAGAGCCGCCCGTTTTCCAGCACGGCCACGGGCCGCCACCCGACGTAGTCGTTGAGCCGCTCGATCGCGCGGCCCGCGGCCTCCGCACAGTCGTCGCCGCTGCTCGAGGTCGCCAGCACGGCCTGGGCGGCGGCCAT
The DNA here is from genome assembly GCA_044344765.1 of Pirellulales bacterium. Lineage (GTDB taxonomy): Bacteria > Planctomycetota > Planctomycetia > Pirellulales > UBA1268 > QWPN01. The sequence continues at coordinate 10,027 of JBIJCJ010000127.1, forward strand.
CACGAAGTAAGGCCGCTCCAGGCTCCCCGCAGGCTGATGTTCGAGGAGGTCGGCGTGGAACCGGTGGTAGCCCGGCAGCACGTGGTCGAAGACGGTCTCGAGCACCCAGCGGGCCTGGGTCGCGTCGCGAAAGGCGGGCTCGGCGGGCTCGAGGTCCCCGAGCCGCTTCGTGAGGATCGCCGCCAGACGCGTGGCCGAATCGGACGACTCGACGACCAGCCCAGCGGCATCCGCCGGCTCCAGCCCGGCGTACAGGTCGCTGCAGGCCCGCCAGGCGGACGGGTCGAAGGCCCCCGACGAGAAATTGAGGTAGCCGAGGACGAGCGCCGCGGGATCCTGGGAGCGGGCGGGCTTCACGTCCATCGGCATCGAGGAACCAGCTTCGTCTCGGGCACGGGGCAGGCGGTGCGACCGGCGCACCACGTCCAATCCGCGAGAGCGTAGCATTTTTGCGGGGCGTTTTTCGTGGGCTATCCTTGCGGACACGGGTTTTTCGTCCCCTGCCTGCCCCCTGCCGCCAAAGGTCTCCCATGCGCCTCTCGACGCGCCTGCGACACGGCTGGTCCGCCGCCCTGGTGGCAACCGCGCTCGCCGGCGCCGCCGGCGCCGACTGCGGCGGCTGCGGAGGCCTGTCCGGCACTCCCGCGGACGAGTTCGTCGCCGATCGGATGGGCCTGGTGCGGGAATGGGTCGCGCAGATCCCGTTC
>JBIJCJ010000303.1:0-2798 GCA_044344765.1 Pirellulales bacterium
GATCCGCCGCAGCCGGGCCCGGGAGGTCGCGCTCCAGGTGCTCTACCAGGCCGAGGTCAACCCGGGTACCGCCCCCCGGGACCGCGTCCGATTTCTCAAGGGCCGCCTGCGGTCCGGTGCGCTCGTAGCCTTCGCGGAGTCGCTCGTGGACGGCGTCGGCCGGCATCGGGAGGCGATCGACGCGGTGCTCGAGGACCGGTCGCGGAACTGGCGGGTGGCGCGGATGGCCGCCACCGACCGGGCGGTGCTGCGGATCGCCGTCTTCGAACTGCGGCACACCGACACGCCCGGTCCGGTCGTCGTCGACGAGGCCATCGAACTGGCGCGGCGGTACGGCAACGAGGCGTCGCCGCGGTTCGTGGCCGGCATTCTCGGCAGCCTCCTGGCCGCGGGGCCGGCCGCCGCCGATCCCGCCACGCCCGTCTCCTGAACAAGGGTCGCTCCCCATGGCCATCTTCGGCTTCGGACGCAAGGACAAGCCCGACGCACCCGTCGCCCCGCCGCCCGCGTCGGCGGCCGCCGAGGCGCCGCCGGCGGATCGGCCGCGCGGGATCCTGGATCGACTGCGGGCCGGTCTGGCGAAGACGGCGCAGGTGCTCAAGACCGACGTCCGCGACCTCTTCAAGCGGGAAGGGCGGCTCGTGGACGAGCCCTTTCTGGAAGAACTGCGAGCCGCGCTCGTCCGCACCGACATGGGGCCCGCGGCCGCCGAGGCGATCGTCGTCGATGTCCGCGGGCGGCTTCGGGCCCGGGTCGTCGATCCCGAGGTGGTGCTCGACTCGATCCGCACGCAGCTTCGGGCGCGGCTCGCGCCGGCCGAGGCGGGGATTGCGACCGCGGCCACGGGCCCGACGGTGATCCTCGTCACCGGCGTCAACGGCTCGGGGAAGACGACGTCGATCGCGAAGCTGGCGCGGCGGTTCACCCGCGACGGGAAACGGGTCGTCCTCGGTGCCGGCGACACGTTCCGGGCGGCCGCTGTCGAGCAGCTGGCGATGTGGGCCGGGCGGCTCGGGGCGGAGATCGTCCGCGGCGAGCCCGGCTGCGATCCGGCGAGCGTCGCCCATCGGGCGGTGGCCCGGGCGCTCGAGGGCGACTTCGACGTATGCATCATCGACACGGCGGGCCGGCTGCAGACCCAGTCGAACCTCATGCAGGAGCTCGGCAAGATCCGCCGCGTGATCGCCAAGCAGGTGCCCGACGCGCCGCACGAGACGCTCCTGGTGATCGACGCCACCGCCGGCCAGAACGCCCTCTCCCAGGCCAAGGGGTTCAAGGAGGCTGCCGGCTGCACGGGGATCGTGCTGGCGAAGCTCGACGGCTCGGCCCGCGGCGGCGTGATCGTGCCCGTGGCCGAGCAGTTCGGCCTGCCGGTGAAGTTCGTCGGCGTGGGGGAGTCGGCGGACGATCTGGAGCCCTTCGACCCGGAGGCGTTTCTCGCCGCCCTGCTCGAAGGCTCGCTGGCCGAAGCCGGCTGACGCCCGTCCGGCCACCGCAGCCCGCAGGGTTTGCCAGGGCAGCGGGCCGATCGAGCAAGGTTTGCGGCCGGCCGCCATCTCGTTCACCGCCGGACGGCGGTCCGGGCCGATACCGGAGGCGGGGGAAGGAGCACACGTTTCGGCGGAGCGTGCGCGAGTTCCATGTTTCCACGCCGGACGATCGGCCCCTGCGCCGATCGCCCATTCACACCTCCGATGGGGAGCTTCGGATACCATGCGCAAGATCGATTTCAAACTGCCGATGTGGGTGGCTGCGGGCCTGCTGTCCGCCACCCTCGGCGCCGCCGAGAGTTTTGGACAGACGGCCCCCGTGGTGCCCAACGTGCCACAGGAAGACGCCTATCAGATGCGGGCCCTTCCGCCGGAAGAAGCGGCCGCTGAAGCCGCACCGGAGACCGGGCCGGAACGGTACCTCGAGCTCGAGTTCCTCAAGAGCCGGGGGATCAACACCTACGGCTGGATCAACGCCGGCATCGGCGCCAACAACTGGGGCAGTCCGTTCAACGGCCCGATCACGTTCAACGACCGCAACTGGCAGGGACAGATGAACCAGCTGTACCTCGTCAACGAGCGGCTGCTCGACGTCGACAACGGCCGGTACTTCGGTGGCCGCGTCGACCTGCTCTACGGCACGGACTACATCTACACCACGGCCCGCGGCCTCGACGGCAACCTGCTCAATCAGCCGAACCAGTACGGCGTCACCGGGGCCCCCTCGTGGGCCTCGAGCAAGGACTACGGCCTGGCGATGCCGCAGCTCTACGGTGAGGTCGGCTACGGCAACCATGCGGTGAAGTTCGGCCACTTCTACACGATCATCGGGTACGAAGTGGTGCCTGCGATCGGCAACTTCTTCTACACGCATGCCTACACGATGCAGTACGGCGAGCCGTTCACCCACACCGGCATCCTCGACACCTGGACGGTCAACGACCAGCTGACCGTGTATGCCGGTATCACCAACGGCTGGGACAACTTCAGCGATCCGATCAACATCCTCGGGCCGGCCGCCAATCCCGGCTATCCCGGGGCGAACAGCAACGCCGCCTTCCTCGGCGGCGTGTCGTTCAAGAACTCGGACCAGTCCCAGTCGCTCACGGTCACCACGTCGAGTGGCAACGAGGCCGGCGACTTCGTGAACCTGATCGGCAACCGGTCCATCATCAGCACGGTGTACACGAACAAGGTCACCGACAAGGTCACCTACGTGTTCCAGAACGACAACGGCTGGCAATTCAACGCCGGCTCGTTGGCCATTCCGCTGGCGAGCGGCCGTGGGCAGCCGGGCACGGCCCAGTG
>JBIJCJ010000012.1:0-33787 GCA_044344765.1 Pirellulales bacterium
TTGATGGCGGCCTTGATCTCGGCATCCTTCTTGTCGAGCGGCAGATCGCTGCGCTGGTTCTTGTCGTCCCAGGTGGTGCGGAAGCCGCGCTTGCTCATGACCCCGCGGCCTCCGGCAACGCCCCCCTCGTCGTAGAAGGTGCCGGTATGTTGGTTGTTGGGGTCGATGTCGGCCTGGTACCCGCCGACGTGGAAGGCCTGCGGCCTGTCGATCTTGCCGCGGATCTGCATGCCCGAATTGCCGGTGGGCGTGATCCAGCGGTAGCTGTAGCGGAGCTCGAAGTTGGCGAACTTCTCCGGGTGGTCCTTGGAGGATGCCAGGATCAGGTTGGTCTGCTTGGAGTTTTCCTTCATCTGGGCGCCCTGGATGACGCCGTCGGTGACCGACCAATAGCCGGGAAGGAACTCCCAGCCCGTCAGATCCTTGCCGTTGAAGAGGCTGATCCAGCCGTCCGGTCCGGCGGCCGGAATATCCGCCTTGGGCTGCGGCTGCTCGGCGGCACGGGCCGCGGGCAGGGCAAGCAGCAGGCCGCAGAGCAGAGCACGAGTCGTCATGGTCATCGCGATGATCCTCGTGGATTGGGCGTGGACGGAGACTGTGTGAAGGCTATTCGAGATCGTTCCGTCATGCAAAAAGATGATCGCAATAATATACTCCGCCGAGCTCCCGAGAACCCCCAGGAGGCACTCCGCCCATGGCCCCTCGCGTTCGCCGGTCTATGGCCGTGATGGCACTGGTCCTGATGGTTGCATGCGTCGCCCCGCGGCACGCGGCCGCGGACCAGGCCCCGGGGTCGACTCCGGCCCTGCCTCCGGCGAGCGAGGAGCTGGCCAAGTTCGTCTTGCCGAAGGGCTTCAAGATCGAGCTCGTCGCCAGCGAGCCGACGATCATCAATCCGGTGTGCATCGCGCATGACGAACAGGGCCGGCTGTACGTGTCCGAAAGCCACACCTATCGCTACGGCCCCAAGGGCACGCCGCTCAAAGATGCCGCCCCGAATCCCATCGTGCGGCTCGACCCGCTCCCCGACGGCAAGGGCTATCGGCGGGTGCTGGTGGCCGAGGGCTTCGAAGACCCGGTAATGGGCATGGCCATCCGCGGCAACCAGCTGTGGGCCGCCGCGAACAATTTTCTGTACCGCTTCGACATCGACGACAGCAAGCTCGGCGCCGCTGCCGCCCCCGAGAACGCCGCCAACGCACCGATCGGCGTCAATCGCCAGACGATCGCCATCGACAAGAACAAGGCCTGGAACCCGTTCGGCATGTTCGTGCTCGAGTGGGGCCCCGAAGGCGATCTTTACATGAGCGTCGGCAATCACAGCATCGACATCTACCGCGTCGCCGATGAAAAAGAGCGGATCTCGGGCCGTGGCGGTTCGGGAATCGTGATACGGATGAAGCCCGACGGCTCGCGGATGGAGCGGCTCGTCCACGGACTGCGGGTGCCGTACGGGTTCGACGTCGATCCATTCGGGCAGTTGTGGGTGCTGTCGAACGGGGAAGGCAATCCGAATCGCTTCGTCCGGGTGATCGAAGGCGTCGACTACCACTGCTACAGCCGCACGCCGGGGAATGCCGAATGGCTCTCGGGCCGGCACCCGCTGGCACCGCCCTGTTTCGAGCTGCCGCGCGGCGCGTGCACGCAGCTCCTGCGGTATTACGCCGCGAACTTTCCGCGGGAATATCAGGGGAGCTTGCTGCTCGACAACTGGGGGGCCCACGGATTCAACGGCGGCAATCGCACGATTTTTCGTTACGTTCCCGACGAACGCAATGAGATCAAGACAAAGGAAGAGTTCATCTCCTGCACCGACCCGCACTTCCGTTGCAGCCATGTCCTCTACGATCGTGACGGCGGGCTGCTGCTGGCCGACTGGTACGCGAAAGATGATGAAAGCGACCTGACCGGCCGCATCTGGCGGGTGAGCTACACGGGAGACGACCGGCCGGTCGTCACGCACCGGCTCGACGCCCCGGAATGGAAAGACCCCGCCAAGAGCCGGGCGTTCGCCCTCGCGGGCCTCGGTTCGCCCGATCACCTGGTGCGGGAGAAGGCGACTGCGGTGCTGGTGGGGCTCGGCAACGAGGCCGTGGCGGCACTGGCGGCGCACGCCGCGTCCGCGGCCGAACCTCTGGGGGCGGCCAACGCCCTGTGGACGCTGGTGCGGATCGGCACGCCGGAATCGCTGGCCGCCGTCGCCGGCGGCACGAAGCACGGCGACTGGCGGGTGCGTCGCCTGGGCATCGACCTGCTCCGCCGCTACGCCGTGGGGAATGCCGACGCGGTTGCGAAGCAGCTCGCCGGCGACGCCGACCCGGCGGTGCGGGTGGCCGCGGCCGCGGCATTGCAGTCGCCCGCAGACCGCCGGGCTGCGATCGTGGCGGCGCTGAAGGCGGGGGCCGCGGCCGATCCACATCTGCGATACGAAGCGGCGGCGATTCTGGCGCCGGTCGTCGACGAAAGCACGCTCACGAGCCTCGTCGGCGACGCCGATCCGGGCCTGCAACTGGCCGGACTGATCGCCCTCGATCTGGCCGCGTACGAAAAGCATCCCACCGCCGACATGGCTCTCGCCATGCTGGCTTCGCTTCTGGCGCAGCCGGGCAAAGCCGACCCCAAGCTGGTGATGGATCTGGTGGCAATGCACGATTCGCCCCGGCTGACGGAGACCCTGCGCGAGCTGGTGCGTCGCACCGATCTCCCGGCCGCGGTCACCGGCAACGCCCTGCTGCTCCTGCGGGCCAAAGCCGGCGGCAAGAACGACCAGCTCGACGGTCAGGCGATCAAGCGGTTCCTCAAGGCGGTCGAAGCGGGTGAGGTTTCGATCGGCAACAGGACCGATGCCCTGACGCTGCTGGAACTGCTCGAAGCAGATGGCCCGTCGGAGTTCGCTTCCGCGACCATCGTGCGTTCTCTCGGTGACACGAACGGCGGCGTCCGCGAGACGGCGCATCGCGTCGCCCGGTCGTACGGGTCGAAGGCGGCGAAAGTGGCCGAAGGGATCTGGCCGCGACTCCTGTCTAATCCGAAAGACAATCGCCAGCCAGCCGTCCAGCTCGCCGACCTGACGACTCTGCTGGCGGTCGAGGCCGAACCAAACACGGAGAACTGGTCGCAGCTGCTGGCCGAGGCGAGTCCGCTGCTGGTCGCCGATGCGGTCCGCTCGTGGCGGCAGTTCGCCGGGAATGCCGCGATGACCAAGGTGCTCGCGGAGAGCGCCGCGTCGGTTCTCAAGCGGCAGCCCGAACTGGGCGACGACCTCGCGGCTGTGGCCGGGGCGGTCAAGAGCGAAGACGCGATCAGGTCGAAGGTTTCGTTGCCGCCCCTGCCTGCCGACGACGCCGCCTACCGCGATGCGGCAGTCACCGTACCATCCGAGTCGAAGGATAAAGCAATTGAACGCGTCCTCCTGGGCAGGCGGGTCTTCGAGCGGGCGGGCTGCGTGAAGTGTCATGCCGCCGTCGCGCAGGCGACGGAACGTGCACCTTCGCTGGCCGGCATCGGCAAGGCCCAGAACGTCGATTACCTGGTCGAATCGATCCTGGAGCCGTCGAAGGTCATCAAGACCGGTTTCGAGACGGAAACGATCGTCACCGCCGATGGCAAGGTCTACAGCGGCCTGGTGAAGGAACAAGGCGACACGCTCCGGATCCTGACGCCCGACACCGAAATCCTGGTGAAGAAGTCCGAGGTTGACGAACGCAGCGTGCAGAAGAAGTCGCTGATGCCGGACGGGCAGCACCGTGCGTTGAGCCGGACCGAGTTCGCCGACCTGATCGGCTACCTGCAGTCGCTGAAGTAGATGCAGTAATGATGGCCGCATCAGTTTCGTTGACCGATGGTCCGGGAGGTGGTGGTCAGGACGTGACCGCGATGGACGGAGAATGCGAGCTAAAACTATGCTTACCAGGTGGGAACAGCGACCTGCGGAGCGAGGCGGAGGCGACGCGATGCACTATGGATACGGCATGTTCCTCGGTGCGGTGCTCGCAGCCCCGTCGGTGACGGCCGCAGGGCTGCCACCCGCCGGGCCGGTCGCCCCGGCGGCTCCCGCCATCGCCCACTGGGCACTCGACGACGTCGGGGCCGACGAGGCACGCGACTCAGTCGGCCGGCACCACGGCAAGTTCCAAGGCACCGCACCGCACGCCGAGGGGCGGATCGGCCGTGCCCGACTCTTCGTGCGAGCCAAACGTGACCACGTCGTGGTGCCCTACCACGCCGACTTCGATATCCCGTCGTTCACCGTGTCGGCGTGGGTGAGGCTCACGGCCCCTCCCACGTTCTCGGGCATCGTCGGCACCCGGCACGGCGGCGACTGCACTTTCGACATGAAGGTGAACACCGACAAGGTCCACGGTGACGTTGGCACCGGCGAGAAGTGGATCGAGACGAACGTGAACTTCTACGCGGGGGACAAGGGCACCGACGGCCAAGGAGGCGACCTCGAGGTGGGCCGCTGGTACCTCGTGACGTACGTCGTGGACGACGCCAGCAAGCAGTTTCGCCTCTACCTCGATGGCGACCTCAAGAAGACGATCCCCTACGTCGGCACCCCGCGGCTCATGAAGCCTGGGCAGTCGCTGCGGATTGGCTGCTCGTCCAGCGACGAGTTCATGGACGGTGTGATCGATGACGTGAAGGTCTGGAATAGGCCGCTCACCGACGCCGAGGTGCGGGAGCTTGCGCGGCCATGAGCAGGCGGTTCCTCTCGATCGCCCTGCGGTTGGTCGCCCTGTGCGGCTCCGCCGGCCATGGGCTTCCGCTCGAAGCGGTCGACTTCGCCCACGAGGTCGTGCCCCTGCTCAAGAAGCACTGCGGCGAATGCCACCTCGGCGACGCCCGGCAGGGCGGGTTTTCGATGAACACCCGCGAGGAGTTGCTCAAGGGGGGCGACTCGGGCACGCCCGGGTTCGTCGCGGGCGAAGCCGCAAAGAGCGAGATCATCGCCAGGATCACGAGCGACGACCCCGATTATCGGATGCCGAGCGACGGCGCCCCGCTGCCTCCCGAGGCGATCGCGATCCTGAAGCGGTGGCTCGCCGAGAAGGCACCGTGGGAGGAGGGGTTCGCGTTCCAACGCACCACATGGGAGCCGCCGCTGTCGTTGCGTGCGGTCACCCTGCCGCCGGCGCAGGACGGGCGAACGAACCCGGTGGACCGCGTCGTGGACGCCTTCTGGCGTGAGCACGGCGTGAGCCGACCGCCGCGGTGCGACGACCGCACGTTCATTCGCCGCGTGAGCCTGGATCTCGTAGGTCTGCTCCCCGATCCGGCCCGGGTCGAGGCCTTCGGCGCCGACGCCGATCCGGCGAAGCGGGCCCGGCTGGTCCGCGAACTGCTTGCCGACGCGGTGCCATACGCCGAGCACTGGATGACTTTCTGGAGCGACCTCCTGCGGAACGACTACACCGGCACCGGCTTCATCACCGGCGGCCGCAAGCAGATCACGTCGTGGCTCCATCGGTCGCTCGTGGAGAACAAGCCCTTCGACGCCTTCGTTCGCGAACTCATCGCGCCGACCGAAGAGTCTCGCGGGTTCATCGACGGGATCGTGTGGCGTGGGACGGTGAACGCCAGCCAGACGGTGCCGATCCAGTTTGCTCAGAACGTCGGGCAGACGTTTTTGGGTATCAATCTCAAGTGCGCGAGCTGCCACGACTCGTTCGTGGATCGTTGGAAGCTGAAGGAGACCTACGATTTCGCGGCAATCTACTCCGCCAAGCCGTTGGAGCTGCACCGCTGCGACAAGGCGACGGGCACCAAGGCCACTCCCGGCTGGATGTTCGCCGATCTCGGGCAGGTCGATCCGGCCGCACCCCCGGCCAAGCGGCTGGAGCAACTGGCGGCGCTGATGACGAAGCCGGAGAACGGCTGGTTGTCCCGGACGCTCGTGAATCGCCTCTGGCACCGGCTCATGGGGCGGGGCATCGTGCATCCGGTAGACAGCCTGCGGACACGGCCGTGGAGCGAGGATCTGCTCGAAGTGCTCGCGGGCGATCTCGTCGGGCACGGATGGAACGTGAAGCACGTGCTGGAGACGATCTGCACGTCGGAGGCCTACGGTGCCGCCACGCCGGCCGTCGTGGGCCAGCCCCAAGGCGGCGACTACGTCTTCAAGGGCCCTTTGCCCCGGCGGATGACGGCCGAGCAGTTTACGGACGCCGTCTGGACGCTCACCGGCGCAGCGCCGACGCGATCGGAGGTAAAATTGCGGAGGTTTCCGCCGCATTCCGGGGTGGTGGGGGCACGGCCGCCGACGGCCAAGTGGATCTGGTCGAACCCGCGGGCAACCACCGACGATGGAAAAAAACTCGCGTTCCGCAAGTCGTTCAAGCTGCCCGCCGCCGCGGTCGCCGCGCTGGCGATCGTTGCCGACGACGAGGCCGTCGCCTATCTCAACGGCAAGAAGGTGGCTGCCAGTTCCGACGGGATGGCGCCCGTGCTGGCATACGTGACCGACGGCCTGCGAGCCGGCGACAACGAACTGATCGTCGTCGTCACCGATGCGGGGGGCAGCGCGGGCCTGCGGTGCGAACTCCACGCCCGGCTGGAGACCGGCGGTGACGAGACGGTTGGGACCGACGGCACGTGGGCGTGGACCGCCGCGCTGCCCGACGGCAACGGTCGCTACGCCAAGGACAAGCAGCCGACCGACTGGCAGCCCGCGGCCGTCGTGGCGAACCCGAAGCCATGGGCCGCCAGCGACGGCCCCTTCGCCCAGCGGCTTGGCGCGGGCATGCCGACCGGCCCGCTGCCGATGCTGCGGGCCGTGCTCGTGAAGAGCACGCCGCTCATGTCGGCGCTTGGCCGGCCGAATCGCGACCAGATCGTGACCAGTCGCCCGAGCGACCTGACGACGCTGGAGGCGATCCAGTTGGCCAACGAGCAGGGGCTCTCCGGCGAGTTCGCCAAGGGGGGCGGCCGGATCCTCGCGGACAAAGGGCCGGCAGCGGATACGATTGCAAGGTGGATGTTCGCCGCGGCCCTCTCCAGGCCCCCCACGGCCGACGAGGCCACCGCCATGCGTGAGATTCTCGGCGGAAAACCGACGCCGGAAACCGTCGCCGACGGTCTCTGGGCGATCGTGATGCTCCCGGATTTCCAACTCATTCGCTAGGAGGCCGCCATGCTCACCCGCCGTGATTATCTCAAAGGCCTCGCCGCCGCCGCGACCGCGACGCTCGCCTTGCCCGAGCCGCGGGCCCGGGCGAGCGGCGACGCGAACCTCGTCCATCCCGCGGCAAAGGCCGACGCGATGATCGTGCTCTGGATGGCCGGCGGCATGGCCGCCCCCGACACGTTCGACCCGAAGAAGTACAAGCCCTTCGAGCCGGGCCTCGCCGTGGCCGACGTGATCAGCACGTTCGACTCGATCCCCACGGCGCTCGACGGCTGCCGGATCGTCGACGGCCTCCCCGAGATTGCCAAGGTGCTCGACCGGGCCACGCTCATCCGGTCGCACGTGCAGGCCGACCTCGGCGCCATCCTCCACTCGCGGCACCAATACCACTGGCACACGGGCTATGTGCCGCCGCAGACGGTGGCCTGTCCGCACATCGGCGCCTGGATGAGCCGCGTGCTCGGGCCGCGGAATCCGGTGATGCCGGCATTCGTCAACATCGGCCAGCGGCTCGAGGGCGTCGGCGAGAACGAGGAGATCAAGGCGTTCACGACGGCCGGGTTCTTCGGCAGCGAGTTCGGACCGATGAACCTTCCGTACCCCGAGCAGGCCGCCCTCGCGGTTCGGCCGCCCAAGGGGATGGATCAGGGCCGGTTCAGCAGCCGCTACGAGCACTTTCGCCGGCTCCTGAAGGCGGGCCCGCATGCGGAGTACGCGAGCGACTACCACCAGGAGGCGATGCTCCGGAGCATCGACAACGCCCACCGGCTGCTGGGGGCCAAGGAGAAGGAGGCCTTCGATATCTCGCTCGAGTCCAAGGAGGTGCGGGAGCGGTACGACATGGGGGGGGAGGACGGCCGGTTCGGTCGCGGCTGCCTGCTGGCCCGGCGGCTCGTCGAGAACGGGGCCCGCTACGTCGAGGTGACGACCGAATACATCCCCTTCGTCCACTGGGACACCCACGACCGCGGCCACGACACGGTGGCGAAACTCCACAGGAAGATCGATCGGCCGATCGCCACGCTGATCCGTGATCTGGAGGAGCGGGGCCTGCTTGACCGGACGCTCGTGGTGATCGCCAGCGAGTTCAGCCGCGACATGATCATCGAGGGGAAGCCGGGCGGAGCCCCTGCGGGCGACCAGGCGAGTTCGCCCAAGGATTTCCTGCTGCAGCCCAACCACTACGGCCAGCACCGGCACTTCACCGGCGGCTCGACCGTCGTGATGTTCGGCGGCGGAATGAAGCGCGGCTTCGTCTACGGCAAGACCGCCGACGAACGGCCCTGCGTGGCGATCGAGAATCCCGTCACCATCACCGACCTCCACGCCACGCTTTTCACGGCGATGGGCGTGAGCCCGAAGACCGTGTACGAGATCGAGGGGCGGCCCTTCTACGCCACCGAGGACGGCAACGGAAAGCCCGTCGAGGCCGTGTTCGCCTGATCCTTCACCGCGGGGCCGACCTCCAACGCTGGTCGGCCCAGGGCAAGAGCCGCGTCGAGCGGACCGCGGGCCCCCCCGGCCCCGGACAAGGCCGGCGCTGCCCCGCCGGCGGGCAGCGCCGCCCGGATCCAGACGAAGGGCAACAGTGGCCTGTTCATCAAGGCGGGAGAACTGCCCCGCGACCTGACCGAGTTCGACGCCCTGCAGTTCTGGGTGCATCGTGACCCCAAGGCAGCCGCTGCTCCGAGCACCGTCGAGGTGCGGTTCTACGAGGCGGACGGCGGCGCCTGGTTTTGGCGAAAGGTCGTGCTCGACCAGCCCGGCTGGACGCAGGTCGAGGTGCCAACCAAGGCGGGAGGCCGATTTGCGTTTCGCGGCGGTCGAAGCATCATCGGCTTGATCAGAGCGGCAGGACGTCGCGTTCATTCAGGACGTCCCCTCGGAACTCCTTCGATGTCGCTGCACACCGTCTTTCTCACCGGCGCCACCGGATTCATCGGCTCGCACCTCGCCGAGGCCCTGGTGCAGCGCGGCTGTGAAGTCCGCTGCCTGGTCCGGCCCGGGGCGACACGAGCTGCCGAGGCACGGCCCGGGATCGTGCCCGTCATCGGCCGCCTGGAGGAGCCGGACGGCTATCGGCACGCCCTGGCGGGATGCGACACGGTCTTTCACCTCGCCGGCTGCGTGCACGCCCTCTCCGAGGCGGCTCTCGTGGAGACCAACGGTCGGGCGACGGCGCTCCTCGCCGACGCCTGTGCGGGGCTCGCCACGCCGCCGCGGTTCGTGTTCGTGTCGAGTCTCGCGGCCGCCGGCCCGCCACCGCACGGTCGCGACCGACGCGACGAGAGCGACCCGGCGATGCCGGTCTCGAACTACGGCCGCAGCAAGCGGGCGGGAGAGATGGCCCTCGAATGCCTGGCCGATCGGCTGCCGGTGACGATCGTGCGGCCCGGCATCGTCTACGGCCGGCGCGACCCCAAGATCGCCGCGGTCTTCAGGGCGATCCAGCGGACGGGCGTGCATTTCGTGGTCGGGTTCCGCACGCCTCCGCTCTCGCTGATCCACGTCGACGATCTCGTCGGATTGGTCATGCGGGCCGCCGTCCACGGGGAAACGCTCGCCGGGCCGGGCGGGCCCGCGGGCCATGGCTACTACCTCGCCTGCGACGACAGCGAACACCCGACCTACTGGCAGTTCGGCAGGCGGATCGCAGCCGCGCTCGGCCGGGGTGTGTTCGTGTGGCCGCTGTGGCGCTGGGTGGGGCGGACGGTGGGGCGCGTGTCGGAGGCGGTGTCGCGGCTGACCGGCGCTCCGAGCCTGCTCACGCTCGACAAGATCCGCGAGGCGACCGTCCGCAGCTGGGCCTGCTCCGCGGCCAAGGCCCGCGACCAGTTGGGGTTCGCGCCGTCGCTGCCGCTCGATGCCCGGCTGTTCGAGACAGCCGCGTGGTTTCGCGAGCAGGGCTGGCTGTGACGTCGGCCGGTGGTCAGAAGCCGCCCAGCTGAAGCCCGATGAACGGCCCCCAGGGCGGCATCGGCCCGAAAGGCATGCCGTCGCCGACGTCGGCGAAGGGCGGGTCGGCGACGGGGCCGGCGCGGTAGGGGGAAAATGCCACGTCGGTCAGTCGTATCCGCGACCGCGCCTCCCGAGCCAGGGCGTCGATCCGCCGCTGCGTGGCGAGGAAGGCGGCATAGTCCGCCCGCGCGCTGGTCGTCACGCGCCGCTGCTGCTCGACGGCCGTGCGCTTCGCCTGGAGCCGCTCGAGCCCCGCGACGAGGTCGGCGGTCGTCATGTCGAGCACGTTGGGCAGCTCGGCGAGGACTTCCGCACGCTTGTGGTCGGCCATCACGGCCAGGTAGCGGCCCAGCCATTCCCGCGCGTCGCGGGCTGCGCGGCTGTCGAGGATCCGCATCTTGGCGTCGAGCGTGTCGAGCAGATATTCGACCTCGTAGGAGGTCATCGCAGCCACGCGGCGGTCGAGATCGCTGCGGATCGCGCGGGCCTGCACGGGCGTGTAGACCGGCTGGCTCGCGAGCCAGGCCTCGAAAGCCGACACCGCCCGGCGCCAGCGGTCGCTGCCCAGAAGCCGGGCCTTGCGGAACCGGTCTTCGAGGTCGGTGCGGTCGCTGCCGGCGGCGGCCGGCTCGGGAGTCGGCGGTTGCTCGCCTTGGAGCGAACGTGAACCAGCCGGCTCAGCGGCCAGACAGGTCAGCCCGAGAAAAGCGGCACGGACATGGCGTCGCAGGTCGAGTGGCGGCATGCAAGCGATCCTCCTCGCCGCAATCGTACGCGGGCGGGGGGCGCGGCGGTCGGAGACCGCCGCTTCAGAGGGCGGGGGCACGCTGACGCCCATGGTGGCGGATGCCCGCTGCTGGGAAGCCCGAGGCGCGAGCCGAGGGAATGCGGATCCGATCCCGGTGGGGCGACGCGTATTCCCTCAGCTCGCGCTTCGGGCTTCCAGGCAACCGGCGGAGACCGCCGCTCCAGGGTGCGGGAGCTGGATGGCGGACAGTTGCGGCCCGTCGCCGCCCGTCATCAGCCGCGGCGGTCGATGACCAGCGGGTCGTGAGAGCGGACGTCACCGATCCGCAGCGAGGCGCGGCCGGCGAGCAGGTCGTCCACCACGTCGCCCACCACCTCGGCCCGCCAGCCGGAGGCCAGCAGCGGCTCGCGGTCGCCGGCATCGTAGCCGAGCTTGCTCGCCAGCAGGTCGCGCATGTCGGACGACGTGCCCACGAGCGCCGGCGCGAGGTTCATCTGCCGGCACAGGCCGGCGATGGCCGTGGCCAGGAACTGGCCGAGCATCGCCAGCTGGGAAGGCGGGGCCCGGTGCCGCTCGCCCCCCGGGCACTCGTCTTCGGGCAGGTCGAGGCCCCGGGCGATCGCCTCCGACAGCCCCTTGAGGATGTGCCGCAGGTCGGACCGCTGCATCCCGCGGACGGCCGAGATCTGCCGCTCGTCGGCGCTCTTTCGCTTGCAGAGCTCGACTAGCAGGTCGTCGCGGAGCACGCGGCGCGGCGGCATGTCGCGCTGCTCGGCGACGGCGTCGCGCCAGTGCCACAGCTCGCGGGCGATCGCCAGCTCGCGGCGCGCGAGGCCGTTGAGCCCGGAGACGCGGCGCCAGCGCTTGCGGACGAACGACTCCTCGACGTCGTCCTGCCAGGTGGCCATCTCCTCGCGCATCCAGCCCGTGCGGCCGAGCGACTCGAGCCGGCCTTCGAGGTTCCGCCACAGCCGCTCCAGGTGGCGGACGTCGTCCACGGCGTAGGCGAGCTGGGCCTGCGTCAGCGGCCGCTGACGCCAGTCGGTCCGCGTCTCGCCCTTGTTGGTCGGCAGATTGAGGAACCGGCGGACGATCGCTGCGTAGCCGGCGGGGTAGTCGTGATCGACGAGGCCGGCGGCCACCTGAACGTCGAACAGCTCCGCGGGACGGGCCTTGATCGCGTGGAGGATGAAGCCCATCTCCTCGCGGCCGGCATGCACGACCGTCGTCCGGCCGGGCTCCGCGAGGAGCCGCCAGAAGGGCTCCAGGTCGCGGACGGCGAGCGTGTCGACGACGGCGAGGACGTCGGGCGCGGCGATCTGCAGGAGGCAGAGCTGGCTGCGGTAGGTGTGTTCCGAGACGAACTCGGTGTCGAAGGCCACGTGGGCGTGGTCCACGAGCCGGCGGACGAGTTCGCGCAGCTGCGCGTCGGTGGTGACGATCTCGAAGGAATCGGCGTCGGGACGGGCTGGGGACACGCGGTGAGGCCGCCGGGAATCAGAGGAACAGGAACGAGACGAGGGCGAAGATCGGCAGCAGAACGCTGAAACTGTAGAGCATGTAGCCGAAGAAACTCGGCATCCGCACCCCCGCCTGCTCCGCGATCGCCTTGACCATGAAGTTCGGGCCGTTCCCGATGTAGGTCATGGCCCCCAAGAATACGGCGCCGAGGCTGATCGCGGCCAGTCGGCCGACTTCCACGCCGGCCATCGTCGGGCCCGCGGCGGGGAGTGTCTGGGCCGTCTTGAAGAACACGAGATAGGTCGGGGCGTTGTCGAGCACGCTCGAGAGCGCGCCCGTCGCCCAGAAGAAGGCCCGCGCCGAATCGATCCCCAGGCTCGCCCCGTGCTCGTTGAGCAGGGCCAGGGCCGGCTGCATGCAGACGAAGATGCCGATGAACAACGCCGCGACCTCCAGGATCGCCCCGTAGGCGAAGCCATTCTTGCGCCGCACCTCGCCCGAGCCCAGGAGCAGCGACAGCCCGACGAGGGCCAGGAGCACGGCTTCCCGGAGGTAGATCCAGGGATGCCACGCGGTTCCGGGCAGCGGCTTCGAGGGATCGAGGAAGGCGACGGCGGCGATCACGCCGGCCAGAAGGAGGGCGTTGGGCCAGAGGCCGCTGATCTTCAGCGGGCCGGCGGTGCGGACGTCGCGAATGATGTCGGCCGTGCGCTCCCGCGGCTGGGCGTAGAAGGTGTCCCACAGCCAGTACACCGCCAGCAGGAGCCCGTTGGTGACCAGCCACGGCTTCCAGAGCGACATCGTCCACAGGAAGTCCACGCCCTGCAGGTAGCCGAGGAACAGTGGCGGGTCGCCGATCGGCAGCAGGCAGCCGCCACAGTTGCAGACGAGGAAAATGAAGAACACCAGCGTGTGGGCCACCAGCCGCCGCTCTTTGTTCGTCTCCAGCAGGGGCCGCACCAGGAGCATCGCCGCCCCCGTGGTGCCGATGAAGCTCGCCGCCAGGGCGCCGATGCCGAGAAAGGCGGCGTTGACGGTCGGCGTGGCCTGCAGGTCGCCCTCGATCCGCACGCCGCCGGTGATGCAGTAGAGCGCGAACAAGACCACGATGAAGGGCACGTATTCCGCGAGCATGGCGTTGGCCAGGACCGTGGCGGCAGTGCTCCAGGAGGGACCGGACGCGGCAGGGGCCACGGTCGCATGGGCGGGGAAGTGCAGTTCGACGGGGTGGCGGTGGAAGAACGTGTAATAAATGAGCGTCACCAGGCCGAGGATGCCGGCGACCATCAGCTTGCTGGAGTTGTGCTCCCACCAGTGGGCGAACTGCGGGGTCAGGGGGAGCACGGCGATCGCCGCCAGGAGGAGCACGAAGGGGAGCACCGTGGGGAGCGGTGGCGACGCGGCCGTGTGGTCGGCGGCCGGCGGGTGGGCCGCATCCGGTGCCGGGGCGTGATCGGCGGCGTGGTGGGCCGCTTGTGCCTGCACGAGCAAGTCACGACCATACTGGGGCCAGCCGAAGAGCACGGCCAGGGCGTAGGCCGCGAGGGCCGCCCCGATGAGATACAGGGTCGGGTCGAAACGGCTCCCGGAATCGTGCGCGGCGGAATGGTGTGCGGTGTCGTGCATGTGGCGGTGGATCTCCGAATCTCAAGTGGGCCAAATCGTATGAAACCCCGGTGGAAACCGAAAGCACCATGAGTTGCACGGCATCGAAAGCCCGCGAGGTGTGGCTGCGCAGCAATCCGCGGCCGGCGCTGGCCGGAGCGGTGGCGGTCGCCGTCGCGCTGGCGGTGGCGGCCGTGGCGCTCCGCGCGAGCGGTGGGCCGACGTGGGGCTGGTGGGCGCTGGCGGCGGCCGGTGCGGCGGGGGGTGCGCTGGCGACGGCGCTGGTGGTGACGGCGGCGCTGCCGCGGCTCGTGCGACAGGGCGACGTGCTGCGGGTGCGGCTGTCGCCGCTGGCCGCGCACGACGTGCCGCTCGAGATCGTGGAGTGCGTGTTTCCGGGATCGAGCCCCCTGGAGGGGAGCGCGGCGGCCCCGCGGCGCGTGGGCACCGTCGTCATCCGGCTGGCCGAGCGGGCCGTGGACTGGAAGCAGCGACCGACGTTCGCACCCTGGGGCACCTGGAACGACGGTCATGTCGTCATCGACGGACGGTGGTGCGAGCCGCTCTCGCTCGAGGTGACGAAGCAGCTCGGTCAGCGGATCCTGGAGGCGAAGCGCGAGGTGGCGGTGATGCGGTCGGATGTGGTGCAGGCGTGCTTATGAACGGGCCGCCGACGGTGCGTGCCGCGCTCGTCCCGCGGCGCTCGGCGGCGGGCCGATGCGGCCTGCTGGTGAGCGTGCGCGATGCGGCCGAGGCCCGGGAGGCGCTCGCCGGCGGAGCGACGATCGTGGACGTCAAGGAGCCGGCAAGCGGACCGCTGGGCGCGGCCGCCTGCGACGTGACGGCCCGCATCGCCGCCGTGGTGGGACGGCGAACGCCATGGACGCTGGCCGCCGGCGAGCTGCGGAACGGCGTCGAGGCGATCCACGAGCACGTCCGGCGGACGATCGCCCTGCTCGGCGCCGGCGCTGTGCCTCCGACGGCCGTGAAGGCGGGTCTGGCGGGCATGGGAGCGGGCGACTGGCGGTCGCTGTTCGCGGCGTTCGTGGCGGGAACTCCCACCGGAGTTGACCCCGTCGCCGTGGCGTATGCCGATTGGGAGCGAGCCAGTAGCCCGGCGCCCGTCGAGGTGATCGACGCGGCAGCTACCGCGGGATGCGGCGTGCTGTTGTTCGACACGTTCGACAAGTCGGGAGGGCCGGTGGTCGGGGATGCCGAGGCGGCGGCCCGGGTCACGGACTGGATCGCCCTGGCGCGGCAGGCCGGAATGCGGTCCGTGCTGGCCGGAAACCTCACGGCCGAAACCCTGCCGGCGGCGGTCGCCTGCGGCCCCGACGTGATTGCCGTTCGCTCCGCCGCCTGCGTCGGGGGGCGGTCGGGAGCCGTTTGCGGGAAACTGGTGCGGCGGCTTGGTAAACTTTGCGGCCTGGCGGTTCCCGCTGCCGTCAGGCAGCCCCGCCCCCCAGCAGCCCCTGAAGGACAACCATGAAATCGCTCGAAGTGCGGGTGCCGCATGCCCTCGGCCGCGACGAAGTACGCCGCCGGCTCGACGCGGCGGTCGTCCGGGCGCGGGACGAATATGCGGACAAGGTCGGCGGCATCGACGCCTCGTGGGATGGTGAAGACCGCCTCAAACTCATGCTCACGATCATGGGCATGGACATCGGCAGCGAAGTCGAGATCCTCGTCCAGGAACTGGTGGTGCGGGTGGACGTGCCCGGCATGGCCGGTCTGTTTGCCGGCCGCATCAAGGACGGCATCCAGGAACGGCTGGGTGGATTGTTGGGAGCGCCGGCAGTGTGACCATGTTTTCTACCGCGCGGCACCGAGTGGGGTTGCGCCGGTTGGGCCGGCCCGACCGCGGGGGCCGGGCTTTCCGCCGCTCTGCCCGACCGCGTGCCGATGTACTCAGAGGATTCCATCCATGCCCCAGCACCCCGACTCATCGTCTGGCCCTTCGCATCCTGGCGTCCGCGCCCCCACGCGGGCCCGCGGGGCGATCATCGGCTTGATGGTCCTGGCGCTCGTGGCACCGACCGTTCACGGGCGGCAGACTCCGGGCGTGCCCGAGGACGACCCGTTCGCCGACGAACTCAATCCGTTCGGAAAGCGTCCGGCCGCCGGCACGGCGACTCCGCGTCCGACCCCGCCGACCCGTGACCCGGTCAGGCCGTCGCCACAGCTGCCCGTTCCCTTTCCGGAAACGACCGTCCCAGGCGCGGCAGCCGAACGCCGGCCGCCGCGCGATCGGGCCCGAGCGGAGCCGCGGGCGACGACCCGCGACGCGTTCCAGACCCGGGACGAATGGGAACCTTCGCCGGCGGAGAAGGTCGTCGCCGAGGCGGAGCAACTCGATCTCAAGGGCGACCTGCAGGGGGCCCGGGCCAAACTGCTCGAGGCGATCAAGCTCGATCCCAAACTGACCGTCGCCTATCTCGCGTTGGGCGTCGTGTCGCGGCGTCTCGGCGATCTCGAAGGATCCGTCGACGCCTGCTCGAAGGGCTTGGCGATCGACTCGCAGGATCCGGAGCTCTACCTGCGACGTGGGATCGCCTGGTTTCATCTCGGCCTGTATGGCATCGCCCTCGAAGACTTCGAAGACGCCGCCGGCATCGCCTACGACGACCCGCGGCCGGAACTGTGGCGCGGACTGACGCTCATGGAGCTCGAGCGGCCGCTGGAGGCGATCAACGCCTACGCCTCGGCGATCCGCCGCGATCGCACGTTCATGCTTGCCTATCTCAATCGGGGCCTCGCCTATCTCCGCACCGAGCAGCCGCGGAAAGCGGAGTTCGATTTCGACCAGGCGATCCGTCACGACCCCAAGGACGTGCGGGCCTGGTTCAACCGTGGCGTGGCCCAGGCCCAGCAGGGCAAGTTTCGCGAAGCGGTCGGCTCCTATGGCGAGGCGCTGAAACGCGATCCGGCCCACGAGCCCGCGCGACGCAACCTCGAGGCCGCCCGGTCCCGCATGGGCCGGTGACTTGCTGCCGGCCGGAGGAGGCGGGCGTTCATTCGCCGCCCGCCGGTGCCGCGGCGTGGACGTGGAGTCGTTGCCCCTCGATCCGCCAGGCCAGGCCCACGGGGCCGAGCACCCGGTTGAGCAGCTGCTCGCGGGACGCGTCGCGGACGTCGGCACGGATGATCTCCCGGGGCGAGATGCCGCGGGCGCGGAGCGAGTCTCGGTCGAGCTCGAGCTCGAGCCTGAACTGACCGGCGAGGGCCGTGAGTATCTCCTCGAGCGGCGCCGTCACTCGCAGGGAAAAGACGTCAGCCTGTGGCTGACGCGGCTTGCGTTCGGCGGGCTTCCGCGCGGGGGCGCGGCGCGGCGGCGGGAGGTTGGTGTCGAGCGGCACGATCGTGCCTCGCGCGGCGCCGCCGACGGTTCGCCACTCGACGCGGCGATCGAAGTGGGCGAGCACGAGATCGATTTTCTCGGCCCGGCTCATGGCCGGAAGGTCCGCCGCGGGGAAGTGGTCGTGGGGCAGGTCGGCGAGGCCGTCCAAGGGCGCGACGCCCGCCTCGGCCGCCACGGCGGCGACGAGGTCCCGCGGCCGCGCGGCCACGGGCCAGGCCCACGGCCCCCGGGCGCGGAGCGCGGCTCGCGGCTCCGCCGGCAGGCGGGCGAGCTCGCGGTCCCGCGCGTCCTCCGCCCGTTCGCACAACTCCCGCCGGCCGCGGGGCACGATGCGGATCGACGACCGCAGTTCCGCCACCTCTGCATCGGCGGCCACGGCGACCGCCGCCATCGCGTCGCGGAGGGGTTGGCCATTTCCAGCGAAGGTGACGGGCGTATCGGGGTCGAGCCGGCGATCGAGGATCACGGGCGTGGCTGCGAGCTCCGTGGCCCGCGCGGACCAATCCCGCAGCGGCGAGGCCTTCCAGGACGCCCGCACCGGATCGTCGAGCCCGGCCCCGGCGGCACATGCGGCCCCGGCCAGCCAGAGGGCGAGCGCCGCTGACGGGCCGCCGCGAGGGGCGGTAGGCTGGAGGTTGCAGGCTGGCTGTGGTGTCGCCATGGGCCGAGTCCGGTGAACGGGCCTTCCGAGAATACCGCGGCGGCGGCCAGGCGGCACGGCGGGCGTCGCCTGCGCGGAGCGGAGGGTGTGTCCGTGGCGGATGACCGACCGATCGTCGTGCTCGGGGGCGGAATCAACGGCGCCGCTTTGGCCCGGGAACTCGCCCTCTCGGGGGCGCCGGTCGCCGTGGTCGATGCCGATGACCTCGCGGGCGGGGCGACCGCCTGGTCTACGCGGCTGATCCACGGCGGCCTCAGGTATCTGGAGCATGGGGAGATCGGGCTGGTGCGGGAGAGCCTCGCGGAACGCGACCGGCTCGTGAGGCTGGCGCCACACCTGGTCACGCCGCTGCCCTTCTTCGTGCCGGTGCGCGGGCGGCTCGGAGGGCTGCGATCGGCGGCCGCACGGCTCGTCGGCTGCGACGGGCTGGCCCGGCGCTGGCGGTCTCCACGGGGTCGTGGCAGCTGGACCGTCGGCACGGGTCTGGCGCTCTACGATCTGCTCGCCAGCGACTCGCGTTGGCCGCGGCATCGCACCGTGCGGGCCGGTGCTGCGGGGCTACCACGCATCGACCGCGATACGTTCCCATGGGGCTGCATCTACACCGACGCCCAACTGCTCTATCCCGAGCGGTTCACGGTCGAACTGCTCGTCGATGCACGCCGCGCCGCGGCCGAGGTGGGCACGGCCTGCGACGTGTTCACCCACCATGCGGCGGCGCTGCTGCCCGGCGGTGAACTGCAGCTCACGAGGGCCGACGGTCTGCCCGCGTTCGTTCTCCGACCCGCGGCGATCGTCAACGCCACCGGTGCCTGGGTGGATCGCACGCTGGCGGCGGTCTTTCCCGAGGGCGCGTCCGTGGCCGACGGCCGGCGGCTGATCGGCGGCACGAAGGGCAGCCACCTGCTGCTGCGGGTGCAGCGACTGCGGGCAGCGCTCGCCGAGCACGGCGTCTACGCCGAGGCCGACGACGGCCGGCCGTTCTTCGTGCTGCCCTTCGGCCCCGACCTCGTGCTGGTGGGTACGACCGACATCCCGTTCACGGGCGATCCGGCGACGGCCCGCGCCGACGACGCGGAGATCGAGTATCTGCTCGCGTCCACGGCCCGGCTCTTTCCCGACATCACCCTCGGGCCGGGCGACGTGCAGCAGCACTACTGCGGCGTGCGGCCGCTGCCGGCGACGGGGGCCACGTCCGGCACGCCGGCGGCGGTGACGCGGCGGCACATGCTCGTGCGGCACCCGCGGGCCCCGCTGCCGGCGTGGTCGATCGTGGGCGGCAAGCTGACGACGTGCCGTAGCCTCGCGGAGTCGGCGGCCAGGGAAGTGCTCGCGGCGCTCGGTCGGCCCGTGCGTCGCTCGTCGCGGGAGCGTCCGCTGCCGGGGGCGTGCGCCGGCGAATCGCGGGCGGCGGCGCACCGCGCGACGGAGGCGGGCGTGCGCGAGGCCGGATGCGGGGGCGTCGATCCGGCGGCCGTGGCGGGCCGCCTGGTCGCGGTCTTCGGGAGCCGGGCGGCTGCAGTCGTGGCCGGGATGGCCGCCCGACCCGGCCTCGTCCGCGGCAGCGTGCTGCCGCGGGCGGCGGTGGAGTTTTGCGTACGCGCGGAATGGGCGCGGACGCTCGACGACGTCGTCGAGCGGCGGCTGATGCTGGCGTTCGACGCGGGTCTGTGTCGTGACACGCTCGTCGACGTGGCCGCCGTCCTCGCCGACCTCGAGCTCGTGCCCCGCGCCGACGTCGATCGTGCGGCCGACGCAACCGCCGCCCGGCTGTGGCATCGGTATGGACGCCGCGTTTCAGGAACGCAGGAGGGACGATGAACGATCGCAAACGGTGCGTGCTGGCTTTGGATCAGGGCACGACGTCGAGCCGGGCCATTCTCTTCGACCCGCACGGCGCCATCGTGGCGGTGGCCCAGGAGGAGTTTCCGCAGCATGCGCGAACGGTCCTCGGCTCCGACGGCACCGAGCTGGGCGTCGTCGAGCACGACCCCGATGACATCTGGCGATCGCAGCTGGCATGTGCCCGGGAGGTTCTGCAGAAGGCGGGGATCGAGGCCCGGCAGGTGGCCGCCGTGGGCATCACCAATCAGCGGGAGACGACGATCCTCTGGGATCGGGTCACGGGGGCGCCGGTCGCACCGGCGATCGTCTGGCAGAGCCGCGTCTCGGCGCCGATCTGCGCGCGGCTGCGGGCCGCGGGGCTCGAGGACGAGGTCCGACGTCGCACGGGGCTCCTGCTCGACCCGTATTTCTCGGGCACGAAGATCATGCACCTGCTGGAGACGGTGCCCGGCCTGCGGGAACGCTGCGGCCGCGGCGAGGTGCTGTTTGGTACGGTCGACTCGTTCCTCATCTGGCGGCTGACCGGCGGCAAGGTGCATGCCACCGACATGACCAACGCGAGCCGCACGCTGCTCTTCGACATCGACGCCATGGCGTGGAGCGACGAACTGGCCGCGATGTTCGGTGTGCCGCGGGCGATGCTGCCGGAGGTGCGGCCTTCGGGCGGCGCATTCGGCGTCGTGGATGCGAAGCTGTTGGGGGCCGAGCTGCCGATCATGGGCTGCGCCGGCGACCAGGAGGCGGCCGCCTTCGGGCAGGGCTGCGTGCGGGCCGGCGCCGCGAAGTGCACCTACGGCACCGGCGCGTTTCTCATGTTTGCGACGGGGAGCAGCCTGGTGCGGAGCCGGCACGGCCTGCTGACCACGCCCGCCTGCCTCCCGGCCGGCGAACGCCAGCGCGGCTACTGCCTCGAGGGCTCGGTGTTCGTCGCGGGGGCGCTCGTGGGATGGCTGCGGGACGGGCTGGGGCTCATCGAGCGGGCGGCCGACATCGAGGCCCTGGCGCGGAGCGTGGATTCGAGTGCCGGCGTGGTGGTGGTTCCGGCGCTCACCGGCCTCGGGGCGCCGCACTGGGATCCGCATGCCCGCGGCATGATCATCGGCCTGTCGCGGGCCACGCACCGGGCTCATGTCGCCCGGGCGGCACTCGAGGCGATCGCGTTGTCGGTCGCCGACGTCGTCGACTGCATGCAGCGGGACGCCGGCGTGCCGCTCGGTCGGCTGCGGGTCGATGGCGGAGCCGCGGCGAACGACCTCCTGCTGCAGATCCAGGCCGACGTGCTCGGCCTGCCGGTGGATCGGCCGGAGGTGCTGGAGACGACGGCGCTGGGCGCCGCCCTGCTGGCGGGCATGGCCGCTGGGTTCTATGCCGACGCCGCGGCCGTGGCGGATGCCCGCCGTGTGGCCCGGACCTTCGAGCCGCGGATGGACGCGGTCGCCCGCGGGCGGCTGCGGACGCTTTGGAGCGACGCCGTGGAGCGCTGCAAAGGCTGGGCCCGCGCGGGCCGCGATCCGGCCTGATCGGTTGGTGCTGGCATATCAGTGCGCACGGTTACCCGGAATCGGCGGTTGGAGGCCGCCGATCCAAGCCGCGATCAGTACGTCCGCGTGCTCGCCGTCGCCCCCTGCTCGGCCATGGCCACGCGGCCGGCGTACCTCTCCGGGTTGGCGGCAAAGGCATCGCGGGTCTCGGGCGTGGCGAAGAGGAACATCCGCGACTGGCAGAGGACGCCGTAGCGGCGTTGGCCTGGCATGCTCTTGCCCTGCTCGAAGGCGAGTACCGGATCGTCGCCGGAGAGGGCCGGCGCGTAGCGATCGGGGTCGGCGAGAAAGGCCCGCTGCTGTTCGGGGCCGGCGAAGAGATAGGTGCGGCCCCGATGACGGGCGCCATATTGCGGGCGGCCTTCGGTCCAGACCTGCTTCTCCGCGAGCGTGACCGGGCAGTAGCCCTCGAGCCCCAGCGGCATCGTCGCTTCGGCTGCCGGGGCTGGCATGGGCGTCGCCGGCGCCATCGCGGTCGGCGGAGATGCCGGGGCAGCGGGTGCCGCCGGGGTGGTCGCCGCTAAAGAAGCGCCTGGCCACTGAGGGCGGGCCGGAGGCATGGTGGGCGGCGGTTCGGGCTTCACGACGGCGGCTTCGGGCTTGCGCACCAGGCCGGTGAATGGCTTTTGAATCGCTGCCAGAAAGCTGTTCGGAGTCTTCGCGTCCGGCTTTTGCGTCGCGGAAGCGGATCCGGCGGCTGGGAGGTCGGAAACGCTGGCGGTCGATTCCGGCTCGCTCGTGGCGGCCGCGGCGAGCCAGGGAGGTGAGCTCGCGGCGGGGGGCGTCGTGCTGGCGACACCCTGGGCGACGGGTTCGATCGTCGGCCGGGGTTGGGACGCGGCAGGCGCCAGGGCGAGCGGGGCGATCGGACGTTCAGCCGACCAGGTCGGTGGCACTCGTGGCAGCGTCGGCTCCTGGACGGCCGACACCTGTTCTCCGGCGAACGCTGCTGGCAGCGCCGCGGGCGGGGCGATTTCTCCGGCGGCGGCGCGGCCACCGTCGGCGGCGAAGTTCGAAAGCTGGCGGACCTTGGCGGTGAGCATGGAAATCGATCCACGCGCTGACGAAGCGTCGGTTGCGGTCGCCAGTGGTGTCGCACCCTCCCCGCGGTTCGCGGCTCCCGCGGCCGAGTTCCGGGCGGCGACATCGCGGGCCGCCCCGGCAGCGGCGGCGATGAACGCCGGCATGGCGCTCGGGCACTCGAAGGCGGCCAGTTTTCGATCGCCGGCGTCGAGCACCACGGCCGTCGGCACGTGGGAGATCTCGAGCCGCCGAGCGAGGACTTGGTCGCCGTCCACGTCGAGCACCACGGGCTCGAAGCAGGTGGAGAGGAGGGCGTTGACATCCGCGTCGGCCTGGAGGGCGGTCGCGACCGCGCGGCTGTCCTCGCTCCAGGAAGCGACGAACAGCGCGAGCACGGGCCGCTGGCTGGCGACGGCTGCCGTGCGGGCGGCGGCCAGGTCGGCGTGCCATGGGGGCGCGGCCCCGGCGATCGCCGAGCACCAGCAGGTGAAGACCAGGCAGGCTGTCATGGCCGGCGAAATGCGATGAAGCCCAGGCGGGTGGTGCAGGAGCATTGAAAATGCCTCGTTGCGGGAGGGGGCGGCCGGATGCCACGGGCTCCGTTGAGGACGCCCCGTCGTTCTCTATCGGTCGAAACGGTCGGAGGAATCGCGACGAAAATGCGGGCTTCCGTCCCCTCCAAGTTCCCAAGGCTGCCACCGTCGTCCTGGCTTCACCCTAAAAATCGCCTGTTTTTCCATGCCCGCCCTGTTTTTCGGCGACTTGACAATTTCTGGGGGCCGCCGGATACTTCTGAACGTCGTGTCCAACGCGGCTCCGCGAACCGCTCACGAGGTTCCGGAAGGCTTCTTCAGTAGTTTTCGTCGCTCGTATTCGCCTCTCGGTTTCCCCTTAGGGTTTTTCGAGGCGGACCGCGGCAGGAAGCGGAAGCACCACGGGATTGGTTCGCCGCGGCTGATCATCCGCCGCAGAGGCTGCCCGCAGGTTCCGCGCTCCGTGACTCCGTCTTCTGTCGGCCGTTTTGGAACCTGATCTCCCGTTGGGAGATACGTTTCGGGACGGGCCCGTCGTCCGTCGCAAGCCGGCGGATTTCGTCCGCAGCGTGCGGGCGTCAGCGGGTTGATTTTTCACTTTGGAGTGGTGCTCTACCCATGTCGAAGCGGAGGCGTTCTCGGGGCCGTCAGGGATTCGGCGGCCAGCCTGGTCAGGGTGGTTTTCAGCCCGGTGGCCAGGGGCCTGGTGGTGGCGGGTATCAGGGGGGCGGATACGGCGGGCGGCGGCGTGGTCGCTTCCGTCGAGGCGGTGGGGGTGGCGGCCCGGTGCCGGCCGGCGCCGGCGCGGTCGGGATGGACAGCGAAGGAATGCGGCCGCCGGAGCCGGAGCCGGAGGTGGCGGAGAACGGTGAGCCGATTCCGCTGGAGTCAGGCAGCGGCGTGCTCGAGATGCACCCCAACGGTTACGGGTTTTTGCGCAGCCCGGAATCAAACTACACGCGGGAGCGGACCGACCCGTTCGTGCCCGCCACGATGATCGAGCGGTATCGGCTCCGCGAGGGAGTCGCGATCAAGGCGCTCGTGCAGCCCGGACGGCGGCAGCAGGGGCCGCGGGTCCGCGAGATCCAGGAGGTCGAGGGCATGGCGCCCGACCTCTATCCGAACGTGAAGACGTTCGACCAGCTGACGCCGATCAATCCCGAGAACTGGCTGCGGCTGGAGACCGGCCAGCAGCCGCTCACGACCCGCGTCATGGACCTGCTCACGCCGCTTGGCAAGGGGCAGCGGGCCCTGATCGTCGCTCCGCCGCGGACCGGCAAGACGGTGCTCCTCCAGCAGGTGTCGCAGGCGATCTCCACCAACCACCCCGACCTCTCGCTGGTGATGCTGCTCATCGACGAGCGGCCCGAGGAAGTCACCGACATGCGGCGGACGGTGAAGGGCGAAGTGCTCGCCAGCAGCCTCGACTGCGACGTCGAGAGCCACGTGCGGCTTTCGCAGCTCGTGATCGAACGCTGCAAGCGGATGGCCGAGACGGGCAAGGACGTGTTCCTGCTCATGGACTCGATCACCCGCATGGCCCGGGCCTTTAACAAGTGGGTCGGCAACACTGGCCGCACGATGAGCGGCGGCGTGGACATCAAGGCCCTCGACATCCCCAAGAAGCTGTTCGCCACGGCCCGCGTGTTCGAGGAGGGGGGCTCGCTGACGATCGTTGCCACGGCGCTCGTCGATACCGGCAGCCGGATGGACGAGCTGATTTTTCAGGAGTTCAAGGGCACGGGCAACATGGAGCTGGTGCTCGACCGCAAGCTGGCCGACCGCCGCGTCTGGCCGTCGATCGACATCTCGCAATCGGGAACGCGTCGCGAGGAGAAGCTGCTCGACCCCAACACGCTGCACGCCTGCAACATGCTGCGGCGGACGCTGTCGAGCATGCACCACGTCGATGCCATGGAGCAGCTCACGAAGCAGCTGGCGAAGTTCAAGAGCAACCGCGAGTTCATCTCGCTGATCGCCAGTTCGCGAGAAGACTGACGGCCGATAGGTGCTTACTGGTCGCGAGAGCCGATGGCCTGGAGACGGCTCAGCCAGTAGGCGTATTGCGGATCGCCGCAGCGGAAAGAGAATTTGGCATCGGGCAGGCGCTCGCCGCGGTCATTCGCCGAATGCACCCGCACCACGAGCGTGCCGTCCTTGCGCTGCTCGATGGAAAGCCGCTCGTCGGGGATTCTGGCGGGTTCCGAATTGTCTGGCATGCACATCGCTCGTTGGGGGCTGTCTGGTTGCCATGGCACGACCGCCAGTCCAGCCCCCGATTCGAATTATGCTCCATCGACGTAAAGGATTCCAGCCACTGGATGACCGCGTTTTGACACCACGCGCTGGGCATTTCTATACTTTGGATCGTCTTTGCCGCCTTTTGGAGTTCGCCCTATGACGCAGTATGCGTCGCTTGCCGACGACTTCTACGTCAACATGAATCTGGCGACGGAGATGGAACTCCCTTCCCAGAGGGAGACGATTCTCCACTATTTCGAGCGGGTGCAGAAAAAGTTCCCCGCGATGCGGAAGTTCTACTGCCGCGACAAGCGCGACTACGTGCTCGAGGAGGACAAGGACCAGGGGCGGTATCGCTGGGCGGCCGTGGAGTCGAAGCGGCTCTGCTCGGGGCAGGTGAATCCCCAGTCGTTGGAGGCCGTGCTCGAGCAGCACCGGCTCGTGCTCGACCTGGCGCCGGCCTTTCTGTCGGTCAGCCCGCTGGATTGCGAGGCCCTCGACGTCCTGTTCGGCTTCGACTTCGCTTTCCGTGGCAACCACAACGCCCTGCTCGCCGAGGCCCTTGGGGTGGGGCCGGCCTTCGAACGGCTTGGTGAGGCTCCCGGGGCCCGGGTGATCAACTACGAGCCCTCGCTCACGGTGGCGCTCGACGAGGACTGCCGAATCCAAGTGCGGATCAGCACCGAGACCCGCACCAACGCTTTCCAGGTACGGACAGGGGAGTTCGCGGAGGAGCAGCTCAGCGTGTACGTCACCGCGCGGCAGTACGGCAGCCTGGAGCCCGATACGACCTACGTCGAGGCGATGGATCGCCTGGCCCAGCTTGCTCGCGACGTCGTCGATAACTGCGTGGTCGAGCAGATCCTGCGGCCGCTGGCCCGCACGATCGCGCTCAAGTGACCGGCTGCCGGACGGCCTGCTGAATGTCTGGCGGTGCCTCCCCTGTTTCGCCTGTCCCGTTGGGAGAGGCCGTCCGCAGGCCAAGTGAGGGGGCGTGAGGGAACGTGATCATTCCCTGCACCCTCACCCCGGCCCTCTTCTAGAGGGAGAGGGGGCATTTGAAGCCCGCTTTAGCAGACTGGTCTCAAAGCCTGCTAACGCCGGCCGCCTTCGCCGCGGGGACGGCTGCGGGCGTCCAGGTTGCCGGCGATCACGATGCCGATGGCCTCCACCCAACTGGGCACGTCGCGGACGTTGTCGAGCCCGCTCTCGGCGAGGATTTCATCGTCGCCTGGCCGGGATTCCCGGCGCGGAGCCTCGCGGCTGGCTTCCTCGATACCGAGGAACTCCAGGCCCTCGTCGTCCTCGTCGTAGCCACCGGCGACCGGTGCGAAGTCGGCGCGACGGCCCCGCGAGAGGGACGACGACGATGACCGCAACTCCCCTTCCGAACGCCGGCCGCGGCGTCCCTGAGCGGAGCGGTTGGAGCCCGTCGCTCCGCCGGCCTCGCGGCCGGAGCGGCTGTCACCGCGTCCGCGGCGGCGGCGTCGCCGGCCGCGTCCTTCGCCATCCTCGTCGCCTTTGCGGGCGGCTTCGCCTTCGCCCCGCGGCGCGTCGGTTCGCGGGGCGGGCCGCACGCCATAGCCGGTCGGCAAGGGCTCGTCGTCCACCTGGTCGGCGGTTCTGCCTGCCGGAGATTCGCGACGCTCGCCGGTCTCGCGCCCGACGGCATCCCGCTCGTCGCGCGAGCGGCCGCGGCCACCCCGACGTCCGCGGCGCCGCCGCCGCCGGGGACGGTCGCCGTCGTCTTCGGTCGGCCGTTCGCGGCCCGCCGACTCGCCCCCCGGGGCCTCGTCGCCGGCCGGCGCGAACAAGTCGGCCTCCATCGGCTCGCGCTCCGATCGCGGCGCCGGCCGGGATGCGAAATCGCCTGCGGACGGGCGCGGCGCACGCAGATCGTCCTCCGCGCCGCCACGCGTGCGGTCGTTGAAGTCGCGCGTGCCGTCGTCGAGGTCGCGGTCACGCGGTTCCCGGACGACTTCGCCACGGTCCTCGCCGGCCGAAGACCGCTCGCCATCTCTCCGTCCGCGGCCCCGACCGCCGCGCCTGCCGCGCCGCCGTCGGCCGCGTCGTTCGCCGCCATCCGCCTCACTCCGTTCTCCGTCTTCGGCTCGAGGGGCGTTGAAAGCGGCCTCGTCATGAGACTCCGCATCGTCACGCGGACGTTCCGCTCGCGGCGCCCGTTCGCCGGCCTCGCGCTCGTGACGTGGCGGAGGCGGTGTCGGCCGCGGGGCGGGGCGGGACGGTTCCGTCGCTGGGCTGCCGCCGACGCCGAGATCGGAGGCGAGGGCGTCCCAGTCACCGCCTGCGGCGGGGGCGGGGCGGGGCTTGGATTCCGACCGCGGCCTCGGGGCCGGCCTGGAGGCGGGCGCGGGCCGCGGCGGCGAAGGTTCCGAGGATGGCGAAGCGCCGAGCGACTCGGCGAGCGAGGCCCAGGGGTCGTGGGGATCGTGTTCCGACATGTTTTGGCTTCCAGGGCGGGGGGACTCATGGCCGCCGTCGGGCAGCCGGTCCAAACGTCCTGGAAGGATACAACAATCGTCCCGGATTCGTCACGTGAGGGCGTTTCCCTCGCGGCCCGGGCTCACGGCGTGGCGCCGAGCGTGCGGATCAGGCTGCCGTTGTCGGCGACCTCGAATAGCGGCCGGTAGGGGCTGGCGAGGCTCCGCCGCGAGCGGCCGGCCGGGTAGTAGACGATGTTCACGCCCAGGTTCCAGGCGGCCGGC
Source organism: Pirellulales bacterium (assembly GCA_044344765.1). Lineage (GTDB taxonomy): Bacteria > Planctomycetota > Planctomycetia > Pirellulales > UBA1268 > QWPN01. Next base: position 27,827 of record JBIJCJ010000012.1, read on the forward strand.
GAGAACTGCGACACCGCCCCGCCCGGGAGGATGTCGATGGTCTGCGTCTTGCCGGGAATCAGGTAGGTGAACGTCCCCTCGAGGGCGAGCGACCTGCCCATCGGGGCCCGCACCAGCGTGCCGACGATGCCGTCGTTCTCGCTCGTGGCACCGCCCCACACCTTCCACTCGTTGGCGTCGCCGAACTGCAGCCGGTAGAAGCCTGTGTAGAGGTCGAGCGTGCTGGCGATGCCGGTGGACCTCGTGATCGGGCTGAAGAGGCCGTTCTGGTCGCCGAGGTTGGCGGCGCCCCAGAAGCCGATCTCGTGATAGCCCCAGACGTAGCTGATCTCCGCCCGGATCTGGGACACGTCCACGTTGTCGAACCAGTTGTCGCTCAGGTAGTCGTACACGGCACCGCCCTGCAGACCCCGGCCCTCGAAGGCCCGGGTGAAGAACCCGGTGGTGATGAAGTTCTGCGTGCGGGCGTTCTTCTCGAAGGCCGTCGTCCCCGCCTCCACCGACGCCGGCTGGAAGTTGGTCTGCGTGCCCCGCCAGCCGACCTGCCAGCCGACACCGAAGGCGTTCCAGAACGGCATGGCCCAGTTGAGGTACTCGTTGGTGCCGAAGTTGCCGTTGATGCCCAGGTCGGTGGAGTTGGTGAAGGACGTGACGCCGGCGCTGGCCGTGAAGTCGCGATACCACCGCCAGCCGTAATACGGCTTGCCGAACCGCCGCAGCCAGGCGCAGATCCGGCCGTGCGGCAGGCACATGAGGGACTCGTCGTCCTCGAACTCGTACGGGTCGTCGTAGAACGACTCGACGTGGAGCTCCGAGGGATACTCGCCCATCAGCAGGCCGTCGTCGCCGGGCATGGTCATCATGCCGGGGTCGTACTCGCCCGGCATGGCGCCCGACAGCTCCGGCAGCGCGTCGTCGGGCATGGTTTCGATCACCGTCGGGCCCGCGGTGTCTGCTGCCGGGGCCGGCGTGGGCAGGCTCTCCGGCGCCGCGGTGCCTGGCGTGGTGCGGCCCGGAACGGCGGTGTCGTCGAGACCGCCCACGGACGGCGCTCGGGCCATCACCGAGGGGATGCCCTCGGCATTCATCGCCAGCCGCTCGGGGCGGCCGCCCGCCGGGGCTGCGTACCGGGGAGCGAGGCCACCGCCGAGCCGCGCGGCCTGAGGCCGGGCTGACGTGCGGCCCGCCTGTCGCTCCATGGCGGCGACCTGCCGGCCCTCCGGCGCGAGGATCGGGCGGCCGACCTCGCCCTGGGGCGAACGCATGACGTTGAGGCCGAGGACGCCGTCGGGGTTGCTCGGGTCGAAGGCCTGCCGCATCGCGCCGGAGATTCGATTGGGGCTCGCGTAGTCGCTCCGGGCCTGGCCGCGATCCCGCAGCGGAGCGTAGGCCGCAGGGGGCTGCGGCCGCCGCACGGTCGTGCTGACCGCGGGCACTCCATCGGGCAGCGTCACCGATGCCGGCGGCCCGGCGGCCGGGGCGACGGCCGGGGCGACGGCCGGGGCGACGGCCGGGGCGGTGTCGGCGAGCGGCGCCGGCGCGGCGGCGGGAGCTGGAGGCGTCGATTCGGCCGCGGCGGTGGCTGTCGAGGCGCGATGCGGCGTCCACTTGAGTTGGGCCTGGCCCGCGGTCTGGCCGACCGGGTCGGCGGCGAACGTGGTCGACACCGCGAAGACGGTGGCAAACAGGCCCGCGATCAAGGGCTGGGAACCGGCGTGGACGTTCATGGCATCACCTCCGAACCGCTGTTCGACGCGCCTGGGTGGCGCGGCAGAGACTCCGCGATCGGAATTGTTATCGGCATCGGCAGCCACGGAACTTCCGCCAAAATCCGCGCGACCGGCAGGGGCTGCCAGGATTGCCCGAATTGCCTGGGTCGTCATGTCGCAACGTGGCGAATCGATATTGTCATTCGGCGGTTCAAAACCCGCCGCCATGTGGGGGGTATTGGACGGAAGAATCCTCTTGGTCGGACCTTTTGGCAAGGGGTCATGATCAGGTCGTAGGGGTCTGATCGGTGAGCGCCCACCACCCCCATATCCTTCGCGAAGCGATTTTCGCCTCGGCGGAGCCGGTCAGCGGTTCGCGACCGCCCGCCGCTTGGCCCTTTTGTTCATGTTGGCTTCGGCCCGTGCGAGTCGTTCATCGACACGGTACTGGCGAATGGCTTCGGGATGCGACTGCTTCCAGACATCAGGCCGCATTGCGGCGTAGTCGGTGTCATTTGCCAAGAGCCGATCGAGCACGTCCTTGAGGTAGGCGAACACATCGAGGTCGTTGCGAACGGCACTACTGACGAGCGTCATGAGATCGGCGGCGCGATAGCCAGCAGCCACACTGCCAATGAAGAGCCAATTCTTCCTGCCGAGGGCAACCTGCTTCATGAGCTGCTCGGTCTCGTTGTTGTCGATCGGCATGAGGCCGTCGTCGAGATAGACCATCAGGTGCTCGAACTGATTACGGATGTAGGTGATCGCCTTGCCAATTGCCTCCTTCGGCATGACGTTCACGATCGCATCGCTGGCAAGGTACGCCCGCATTCGCTCCCAGGCCGGCTTGGCCTCGGCCTGCCGGATGGCCCGACGCTCATCGGCGGTCATGAGCTTCGCTCGATCTTCGATGTCGTAGAGCTCTTGGAACATCGCGAGCAGGACAGATGATCGCACTGGATCGTTGACGATCGCCTCCAAGACCTTCCGCCTGGCGTGCGTGACACACGCCGCGCGGATGATCTTCCCGTCGCTCCTTGTGCGCACCGCTTCATAGCCCGTGTAGCAGTCGGCCATGAGGCTGCTTTCGAAACCGTCCAAGAATAACGCCGGGCCGTCTCGATGGCGGCTCACCGTGAAGTCGAAGACGTTGATCGGTTGCGTGACACTTCGGTATGCCCACATTCGCGCCGTGATGCTGCCACGATGCTCCGCCTGCGCAGCTGCGATCACCTCGCGGGCGCGGTCGTTCTTCGGGTCAGGATCGGTGTTCTGAGGGTCGGCTGGGAGTGTCGAGTCGTTCACGACGAGCGTCACCGTCGTGTCATCGGTTCCGATGATCGGACCGGCCCGCACCACCTCCCGGAGGTGCATGGCCAGCGACTTCACAAGGTGTGCCGCAGCCTTCTGGATGTTGTGTGCGCACACCACAACCACTCTTGAACCCCCTGATAGCCTCAGCCGGTGGACCTTTTTCATCGGCAACGGAGGTAGTTCATGGGACGTGGTGTGGATCGGAAGAAGCTGGCCGAGTGGCAGCGGCGGCTGGCTCGATACGAGCGGACGAACCTGACGGCCGCGGAGTTCTGCAAGCGAGAGCGGGTGTCCGTCGCGCTCCTCAAGTACTGGCGGAGACAGGTGGAGCTCGCGGCGCTGCGGTCACCCGCTCCCATGAAGCGCTCGCCGCAGGCTGCGGTGTTCGCTCCCGTGGAGCTGATCCCGCGCCGCTGGATCGTCGTGCGGTTCCCTGGCGGCGCCACGCTCGAGATCCCTGACGACCGCGTCGATCTCGTGCGGCTGACGATCGACCGTATGGCCGCGCAGCCGGAGGTGGCGACGTGCTGAGCATTGCCCCGGCCCCGACAATCTTCCTGCACACCGACGCCACCGACATGCGCAAGAGCTTCACGGGACTTTGCGGGCTCATCCGTGGCGTCTTCGGCGACGACCCGGCCGACGGCAGCCTGTTTCTGTTCGTCAACCAGCGACGCGACCGCATCAAGGCGCTGTGGTGGGACGGCGACGGCTTTGTGCTCTGGTACAAGCGACTGGAGCAGGGAACGTTCGAGGTGGTGCCTGCACGCGATGGTGCGAAGCGAGTGCGCATCGATGCGACTCAGCTCGCGATGATTCTCGGCGGCGTGCGGCTCGACACGGCGCGCCGACGGAAGCGATTCAGTCGTGCGAGCTGATCAGAGTCGCATGGTGTTTGGCACGCGATTATTTTTTCGTCGTGACGTGTTTTGCTCTTGAACTGTTCGTCGCCGTGTGCATGATGCGGCCATGCACACGACGATGACGTTTCCGAGCGACATCGAGGCCTGCCACAGGCTCCTCCGCGAGCAGAGCATCTCACTCGTGGAGAAGGATGCGGCGCTCGTCGAGAAGGACAACGTCATCACCGAGTGCCGAACGGTGATCGCCGCGAAGGACGCGCTCGTCGCCCAGCAGAATCAGCAACTGGTCGAGCAGAAGGACAAGCTCGTCGAGATGCAGTTGCGGCTCAACGCCGCCCTGCAGGCCGCCTTTCGCAAGAAGATCGAGCGGTACACGAATAACCCGAATCAACTGCGGATCGACTTCGGCAATTCACCCGAAGTGGCTGATGCCGCCGAGGGGATCGCCGACGCGGTGCTCGAGGCGGTCGAAGGCTACCGCCGGCGGAAGCAGCAGCCGGTCAAGGCACGCAGTGAACAACTCCCGGCCCACCTGCCCAGGATTGAGGTGATCCTGCCCGTCCCCGAAGATCAGCGGTTCTGCCCTGAGCATGGCGAGCGGGTGGTCGCCGGTCACGACTGGCAGGAGTCGCTCCAGATCGTGCCCGCCAAGCTTGTCGTCGTCCGTACGGGTATCCCCAAGTGTGTCTGCAAGGGGCACGAAGAGTGCGGCGTGGTGGAAGCCCCACGGCCGGTCGGCCTGGTGGAAGGCAACCGCTACGACACGAGCGTGGCCGCCCAGATCGTGACGCACAAGTACAGCTACCATCTGCCGATCTACCGGCAGCAGGACATCTTCGCCTCCTGCGGCTGGACGCCCGCCCGCAGCACGCTCCTCAACATCCTCCGCGCCGCCGCGGAATGCATCGCGGTCTTCGTCGCGCACCTCCGGGAGGTGGTGCGGGCCGGACCGATCATCGGCACAGACGACACCACGGTCACGCTCCTGACGCCCGATGATCTGCCGCCATTTGATCCACTCGATCCGAAGTCCGCACGCACTCGCGAGGTGATAGCCGCCGCGCACGCTGAGGCGCGCAAGAGCATCACCGCGCGCATGTGGGTCTATCGGGGGATCACGGTGCCGATCAACGCTTTTGACTTCACCGTCAGCCGGCACCGAGATGGACCAGAGATCTTTCTGCAGGGATTCACCGGCAAGTTGATGGCCGACTGCTACTCGGGCTACGACGCTGTCCAGACGGCGAGCGACGGGCGGATCGTCCGCGCCGCCTGCACGGTGCATGCCAGACGAAAGGTGTTCAACGCGCGAGCGAACCATCCGCAGCACGCTGCCGTGCTGCTGTCGATGTTCCGGCAGCTCTACGACATCGAAGACCGCGCGAAGACATCCTCCGCCGCCGAACGGCAGGAGCTCCGGCAGGCGGAGGCCAGGCCGATCTGGGACAGCATGCGCGAGTACATCAACGGAGATGCCGTGCAGGACGTGCTCCCGAAGGACAGCTTCGGGCAGGCGCTTACGTATCTCAGGAACCAGTTCGATCCGCTGCTGGTCTATCTCGACGACGGCCTCATGCCGATCGACAACAACGAGACCGAGCAGTTGATGAAGCAGGTGGCGATCGGCCGCAAAAATTGGCTCTTCATCGGCGACGTCGAGCCGGGCCACCGTGCGGCCGACCTGCTCACACTCGTCAGCAGCGCCGTGCGGAACGACCTCGACGTCTTCGTCTACGTGAAGGATGTGCTCGATCGCCTGCTGGCCGGAGAGACCGACTACCACGCGCTCCGACCGGACGTCTGGAGGGAGTCACACCCAGAGGCGGTCCGTGTCTACCGCCAGGAAGAGCGGGCCGACCGGGCCGATGCCAAGGCGACCAAACGGGCTCGCCGCCGAGCGGGACGGAAGTAGCCCGGAAGCGGGCCCGTTACGGCGTCACGCCGGCGGCGAGGGGTGGTTGTGCTGTGCGCACACCTTAAACCTGCGGCACGCCGAAGTCGGTGAGGTACTCGCTCACGCCTCCATAGAATCCCGGGCTCAGCGTTTTGTCGCGCTTCGCCCCCGGCGGCACGAA
>JBIJCJ010000296.1:0-2796 GCA_044344765.1 Pirellulales bacterium
GACCCGGGCCACGAGCCGCGCCCGTTCGGCCGACCGGTCGTCCGCCGCAACCTGAAACTCGTAGGCCCGGCAGGCGTCGGCGAGCACGTGGCCGCGGACCCGCGTGGCGGCCTGCGTCCGCGGCGGCTCGTCGAGCCGGCCCGCCACGACCCGCGCCAGCAGCAGGACGTCGTCGGTGAGGTGAAACACGCCCTCGGGATGCCGCGCCAGGTTGGCCGCCGTCTGGCTCGTGCCGAAGGGCCGCAGCACGAGCGTCTCGATCGCGCCGGCGGCCCGCTCGTCGTCGTCGACCCATGGCCCCATCGCGGCCAAATGCATCCCGCCGGCAGCGTCAAGCGTCGTCACGAGCCCTTCGAGAATCATGCGATCCAGTGTACCCGCCCGCGCGTGGGGCGTTGATACACTTCACCGTATGCCCGCAGCCGCCGTGACCACCCCGCGCCCCCACATCCACTTCGTCACCGGCCGACTCGCCGAGCACTCGCTCCGCCAGGTGCTCGAGCGGCTCGCGCCGCGGGTGGGGTTCGAATACAGCGTGCAGGTGATGCACATCACCGTCGCCGCTCTGATGACCACCGTCTGGATCGCCCGCCGGCTGGCGGTGCCTGCCGGCACGACGCGAATCCTCATCCCCGGCGCCTGCCAAGGGCCGCTCGACGCCTTCGCGGCGGTCACCGACGTGCCAGTAGAGCGCGGGCCCGAGGACCTGCGGCGGCTTGACGAGTTCTTCGGACAGGCGTCCCGCGACCTCTCCGGCTACGGCCGCCACGACATCGAGATCATCGCCGAGATCAACCACGCGCCGCGGCTCTCCGCCCCGGCCCTGCTCGCCGAGGCCCGGCGGCTGCGGGCCGCCGGCGCCGACCGGATCGACGTCGGCTGCGATCCCGGCAGCGTGTGGGCGGGCGTGGGCGACGCGGTGCGGATGCTCGTGGGCGAGGGGTTCGCGGTGTCGATCGACAGCTTCGAGCCGACGGAGATCGCCGCCGCCACGCGGGCCGGGGCCACGCTCGTGCTCTCCGTCAACTCGACGAACGTCGCCGCCGCGGCCGACTGGGGCTGCGAGGTGGTCGCGGTGCCCGACGTGCCCGAAACGCTCGAAGGCTTCGAGGCGACGATCGCGTCGCTTGCCCGTGCGGGCGTCTCCGTTCGCCTCGATCCCGTCCTCGAGCCGATCGGCTTCGGCTTCGCCGCGAGCCTCGGCCGCTATCTCGACGTCCGCCGCCGCCACCCCGACGCGGCGATGATGATGGGCATCGGCAACCTCACCGAGCTCACCGACGTCGACTCGGCCGGCGTCAACGCCCTGCTCATCGGCTTCTGCCAGGAGGTCGGCATCCGCTCGGTGCTGACGACGGAGGTCATCCACTGGGCGGCCAGCAGCGTGCGGGAGTGCGACCTCGCCCGCCGCCTCGCCTGGCACGCCGTCACGAATCGCACGCTGCCCAAGCACGTCGAGCCGCGGCTGGTCACGCTCCGCGCGGGCAGGCCCCAGGCGCACGGCCAGGAAACGCTCGACCACCTCGCGGCGTCGATCCGCGACCCCAACTTCCGCATCTTCGCCGAGCGCGGCGAGATCCACCTCGTGGGCGCGGGGCTGCACCTCCAGGCCCGCGATCCGTTCGCGCTCTTCGAGCAGCTCGCCGCCGCCGGCCGCAACGACGTCGATCCGGGCCACGCCTTCTACCTCGGCTACGAGATGGCCAAGGCCGGCACGGCGCTCACGCTCGGCAAGGACTATCGCCAGGACCAGGCGCTCGATTGGGGCCACCTCACCGAGCCCGAGATCGGCCACGGCCCCTCGAAGGCGGCGGCCGCGGCCGCGAAAGCCGCGGGCGAGGGAGCCACGTAATGTGGCCCCTGCCGGCCGACACGGCCGAAAACACTGCCCCCTGAAGCGGCGGTCTCCGACCGTCGTGCCCCCGGCCTCCCGTTCGCACTTCGGCGGTCAGAGACCGCCGCTCCAAACGAAGGCCGTATCATGGCGGTCATGCCTGCCGTCGCTGACACGCTCATCTCGTCACCCCCCTGGGTCGCCCGCCGCTGGTTCACGCCTTCAGGCGCGCTCGTGGCCGAAGCCGCCGCCGGCCTCGCGCCCACCGACGTCTTCGCACGGCTTGGCCGGCTGCCGTACGCGATCTTCCTCGACAGCGCGGCGACCGACGCCGCGGAGCCCGCCGCCGGGCCCGAACGGCCCCGACTCGGCCGTCACTCGTTCGTCGCAGCCGACCCGATCCACTCGGTGCACGTCGAGCAGACCGGCGACCTGGCAGTCGACGCGCAGGCCCTCGCGGCGGCCTTCGCGCAGCTGCGCCGCCTGCTCGGCGAGCTTCGCAGCCCCACGATCCCCGGCCTTCCGCCCTTCCAGGGAGGCCTGGCGGGATTCGTGGCCTACGAGTGCGGCCTCGTGCGGTTCGGACTGCCCACGCCGCCGGCCCGCGACCCGCTGGTGCCGCTGCTGGCGATCTATGTCTACGACGTGGTGTTCGCGTTTGACCACGACCTCGGCCGCGGCTGGTTCATCTCGCAGGGCGTGCCCGCCACCGGCCCCGAGGCTCGCCGGCACCGCGCGACCGAACGGCTCGCCGCGGTGCTTGCCGCCGCACCGCCCCCGGCCGCCGCAACGGCCGCCGCAACGGTCGCCGACCACGCGCCGTCGGCGCTGCCCGGCCACCCGCTACCCGGGCATGCGGGCGTGTGTTCCACGCACTCCCGCGAGGGCTACCTCGACATGGTCCGCGCCGGCATCGAGTGCGTGCGTGCCGGTGACATCTTCCAGGCCAACCTCGCCCAGCG
>JBIJCJ010000013.1:0-33681 GCA_044344765.1 Pirellulales bacterium
ACGGTCACCAAGTGCGTGCCGGAGACCATGACGAAGGAAGTTTCCTACACCGTCATGGTTCCCCAGCAGAAGGAAGAGTCGTACACCGTGACGGTGTATGACTGCGTGCCGGAGACCAAGACCGAGAGCTACACGGTCCGCGTCCCCCACACGGTCACCAAGGAGGTGCCGGTGCAGAAGTGCGTCACGGTCGCCGTCGAGGTGCCCGTTGATGGCGGCTGCGGCGGTGCGGCTGGTGACGCCGGTGCCTGTGGCGCTGCCGGTGCTGCCGGTGCCTGCGGTGACGCGGGTGCCTGTGGTGCGGCCGCTGCCGGCGACTGTGGCGGCAAGGCCAAGGGCTGCCGTCGCAAGGGCTGCCGTCGCTGCGGCTGCTGAAGTCGCTGACGCTTCCGTGTCGTGAATCAGAGGGGGTCGGGTGCCGATGGGCGCCCGGCCCCCTCGCCTTTTGCGCCCAGGGGGTGGCCGGGATCGGCCGACTGTGCTGCAATGCCCGGCTTTCCGTTCCGCAGGGAGGCGGGCCCGATGCCGATTGCGAGCCAAGCGAGTTCCGTCACCCGATCGCCCGAACTTGCCGATGACGACGCTCCGGCGGAAGGTTCCGCATGGATTCGGGAGGCGCGGCAGGCCATTCGCGACGCCGACCGGGATTTTTTTCGTGTCTCGCCGGCCCGCTACTGGACCGACTTCCTCGTCAGCCTGACGGCGGCGTATCTGGCGGCCGGCGTCTATCTGACCGCCCCGCTCTGGTCCTGGCAGCAGGCCGTCGCCTTTCCGATCGCCGCGTTTTGGCTCTATCGGCTGGGCTCGTTGATCCACGAGGTCTGCCACCTCGGCGGCCACGAGCTGCCGCTCTTCAAGGCGGCCTGGAACGCCCTGGCGGGCGTGATCCTCCTCACGCCGAGCCCGTTCTTCACCCGCCATCACCGCGACCACCACAGCCAGCGGTATTACGGCACGCCGGAGGACCCCGAGTACGTGGCCAACGTGCTCGAGGGAGGCAACCCGCGGAGCATGGTCGGGTACGTCATCTACGTGCTGGCGTTTCCGCTGCTCGTGTTCCTGCGGTTCCTGCTGGCGCCGCTCACGTTTCTCCACCCGCGGCTGCGGGAATGGACGCTGCAAAAGGCTTCGTCACTGACGTTCAACCGGCACTACGACCGGCGGCTGACGACGGCCGATCGCCGGGCGATCCTGGCGGTGGAGATTCCGTGCTTCGTGCGGGCGGCCATGATCCCCACGCTCGTGCTTTTGGGCCTGAACCACTGGTCGCGGATTCCGCTCCTCTACGCCCTCGCCGTGGCCACGGTTGTGCTCAATCAGCTGCGGCAGTTGGCCGACCATCACTTCGAGGGCGACGGCAGCCGGGTGGACCTCGAGGCGCACATCGTCGATTCCTGCAACTTCACGCGGAACGACCCGCTCACGCTCCTCTTCTTCCCGTTCTCCATCCGCTACCACGCCCTGCACCACCTGTTTCCGTCGCTGCCCTATCACAACCTCAAGCCGGCGCACGAGCATCTGGTCGCCACGCTGCCGGCCGGCTCGCCCTATCACGGGCTCGACCGGCCGGGCTGGTGGAGCGTGGCCAAGGTGACGATGTTCGGCCGGCGTGCAACCGCCCGTTGAATCGCATGACTACTGGCAAAAGAGATGCGTGCTACCGCTGCTGCTTGAGCAGGTCGCGGATTTCGGTGAGCAGCTCCTGATCCTTGGTCGGCGCGGGGGGCGCTGCCGCCTCGGCGGCCTTCGACTTCATCAGCCAGCCGAGAAACTTGACGATGAACAGGAACAGCGCGGTAGCGAGGATCAGGAAGCTGACCACGTCGCCGATGAACTTGCCGTAGGGGACGGTCTTCTCGCCGATCGTGACCGCCCAGTTCTCGTAGCCCTTGTTGCCGGGCAGGATCACGCCCACGAGCGGCATGATGATGTTGTCGACCAGGCTGGTCACGATCTTGCCGAACGCGCCGCCGATGATCACGCCGACGGCGAGGTCGATGACGTTGCCCTTGAAGGCGAAGTTCTTGAACTCCTCGAACAGCGAAAAGGCCTTCTTCGTGGGCAGGTCCATGGGGCGATCTCCTGGGCGGTGGCTGGTATCGCGGGCCGGCCGATCCGGGCCGCGGTTCGCAGAGGCTAGCGGTCGGCCGCCGATCGGGGCAAGTCTCCGGCCGCCGGAGGCGGCCGGAGACTTGCTTTCCGCGCGGGAAAATGGTTCCCTGCATCGAGGGCGGCGGGTGCCGCGAGGTCGAAACAAGGCGGGAGCGAATCATGAGCTTGAGGAAACGGTGTGCCGATGCCGGGTGGCGGAAGACCGTGACGGCGGTCGCGATGGTGGTGTGTGGTGCGACGGTCGCGCTGTCCGCAGCCAAGGCCGCACCGCCGGCGCCGATCGAGGCCACGTTGCGGACGGAGGCGGAGGCCACGGTCAAGGCCTTCAATGCCGCGGATGCGGCCGCTTTGGCCAACGGCTATCACGAAGCCGGCGAACTCGTCGACGAGGACGGCAATGTCTACTCGGGCCGGGCGGAGATCGCCGCCGTGTTCAAGAAGTTTTTCGAGCGGTTTCCCCAGGCCGTTCTCGAGATGGAGGTGAGCGGAGCACGGCCGATCGGCGAGACGCTCGCCGTCGAGGAGGGTGTGCGCCGGATCACGGCCGAGGCGGGCGCCGCAGCCGCCCAGATGCGGTACGTGGCCGTGCGGCTCAAGCAGGGGGAGAAGTGGCCGATCGTGTCGTATCGGGAGTTCGCCGACGATCCGCTGCCCACGCCGCCGGAGATGCTCGCGGCCGTCGAGTGGCTGGTAGGGGAATGGGTGGACGAGAGCGACGAGGGCCGGACGACCATCTCCTACCGTTGGAGTGAAGACGGCAACTTCATCATCGGCGAGTACAACCTGACCATCGGCGGCAAGTCGGTGGGCAAGAGCACGCAGCGGATCGGCTGGGATCCCGTCGAAGGCGAGCTGCGGTCGTGGACGTTCGATTCCGACGGCGGGTTCGCCGAGGGGGAGTGGGCCGCGGATGGCGCGGGCTGGATCATCAAGTCGGAGGCGACGATGCCGAACGGTTCCACCGGGTCGGCGACGGTGACGATCACGCCCAAGGATCCGGACCACTTCGTGGTCGAGAGCACCGATCGGATCGTCGGCGGCTCCCCGGAGCCGGATTTCAAGCTCGTGGTCGCCCGCAAGCCGCCGGCTCCGGCGGCTGCCAAGTGAGTTCCGTTCGCCCTTTCAGCGGAGTTGTCTTGATGCGCCCGTTTGTCGCGACCGCCTGTCTCGTGATCGCTTTCGTGCTGGCTGCCGACGCCCACGGTCGGCCCTCGATGGGCCGGGCTGGTGGCGGCGGTGGTCATCACGCGGGCGGTGGTCATCCGGGTGGTGGCCATCACGGCGGCATGGCTCGGCCCGCGCCGCAGCATGCCCGTCCGCAGATGGCCCAGCCGCGGCCGGCGATGCCTCAGGGCCGGCCTGCCATGCCGCAGGCACGGCCGGCGATGCCCCAGGCACGGCCGAACGTCGGCGGCATGCAGCGTCCGCAGACGCCGCAGTTTCAGCGTCCGAGCGTCGGCTCCCTGCAGCGGCCCAACCTCGCGCGGCCGTCGTTGCCGAATGCCGGTGCCGTCAGCCGGCCCGCCGCCCCTGCCCCATCGGCACGTCCGGGCCTGGGCGCGACCCGGCCCGCGCCGGGTTTCGCAGCGGGCGGGCCTTCGCGACCGGCGTCTGGTTTGGGCAATGCCAGCCTGCCAGGCGGCGGGTTCACCACGCGTCCCGCGCCGGGCCTGCGGCCTGGGCCCGGCGGTCTGGCGGGCACCGGTGGTCTGCCGAACGGTGGCGGCAATCGTCCTGGCGAGGGTGCGCTTCCTGGAACGGGCGGTGGGCGGCCCGGACTGAACACGCGTCCGACGCCTGGCATGCGGCCGGGCCTCGGCGCGACGACGAAACCCTTTCCGGCGCCGGGGGCGGGCGGCGGTCTCAATGGTGGCAATCGTCCGGGCCTGGGCGGCGACAGGCCTGGGATCGGTGGCCCCGGTAGCGGCGGACTGGCGGGTGGAAACCGGCCCACCACGCTGCCCGGCACACTGCCCGGCGGTGACCGTCCTGGCCCTGGCGGTAATCGTCCTGGAGTCGGTGGCAATCGGCCGACGCCGTTGCCCGGTGATCTGGGGGCCGGGAATCGTCCAGGCCTCGGTGGCGACCGTCCGGGGCTGGGCAATCGGCCAGACGGCATCAACCGGCCGGGCATCGGTGGCAATCGTCCCGGCATCGGTGGCAACCGGCCGACGACGCTGCCTGGGGATCTCGGTGGCCTCGCCGGCGGCAATCGGCCGGGCGGAGGTTTCAACAGGCCCGATGGAGGCTGGAATCGGCCTGGCATCGGTGGCAACCGACCGGGCTGGAATCGTCCCGGCATCGGGGACAACAACAACTTCTGGAACAGCGGCAACATCAACATCAACAACAGCGTCAACACCGGCTGGGGGGGCGGCTGGAACGGGGGCGGCTGGAACGGCGGTGCCTGGGGCTATCCCGGCTGGGGCGGCTCCAGCTGGAACCATGGCTACGTCAATCCGCACTACGGCAGCTGGTACAACGGCGGCTGGAACACCGGCAGTTGGAACAACGGCTGGGGCGGATTCTGGGGCGGATTCGCCACCGGCGCGGCGACCTGGGGCCTCGCCTCCGCAGTCACGAACTGGGGTCTCGGCTATGGCACACTCGGCTATGCGAGCGGTGCCTACGTGAATCCCTACTATGCGTCCATTCCCGCGACCGTCGTGGCGTCGTCGCCCTACGACTATTCGCAGCCGCTCGTCGTCAACAACTACATCCCGGTCGATGCCGGGGCGACGGAGGCGGGAGTTGCTACCGGATCCACCGCGGCCGCTGCGCCGGCATCGACGCCCGCCGACGCCACGGTCGACGCGGCGCTCGAGAAGTTCAAGGCCGGCGACTATGCCGGCGCCCTGGCCGGGTTCGATGCGGCGCTGAAGGCGTCTCCCAACGACTCGGTGATCCACGAGGTGCGGGCGCTGACGCTGTTCGCGCTGGGCCGCTATCCCGAGGCCGCTGCGGCGCTGAACGCCGTGCTCGCCGCCGCCCCCGGTATGGACTGGACCACGGTCAGCAATCTGTATCCGTCGGTCGACGTCTACACGGCCCAGCTCCGCAAGCTCGAGGACTTCTGCCGCGCGAACCCCGGCGATGCCGCCGCGCACTTCGTGCTCGCCTATCAGTACCTCGTCGGCGGCCACTCCGACGCGGCGGCCTCGGCCCTGGAGGTCGTGGTCGCGAAGCAGCCGGGCGACGTGGTGGCGAAGCGGCTCCTCGGAGCCTTGAAGCCCGCGGCGACCGCCGCCCAGCCGGAGGCCGAGCCCGCGGCCCAGGCCGAGAAGCCGGCCGCACCGGAGACCGACCTGGTCGGCACCTGGAAGGCGGGCAGCGGCGCCGACGCGATCGTCCTCGAGATCACGGCGGATTCGAAGTTCACCTGGAAGGCCGCGCCGGCCGGCAAGCCGGCGCTGGAGCTGGCGGGGACGATCGAGACCGCCGCCGACGCGATCGCGTTGCACAGCGACAAGGCCGGCACGATGGCGGGCAAGGTGGTGTCGAAGGGGCCCGACGCCTTCGAGTTTTCGCTGCCCGGGGCGCCGGCGGAAGCGAAGCCGCTGCTGTTTCAGCGGCAGAAATAGTCTGCAGCTAGACCGCATTCGACTTTCATGTAGCACCGGCTCGGGGGCGGCAAAAGTCTCCTCGCTGTGGCAGCAGCGGCCACACGCTCGTCGAGCGTTCGCCGACCCCCTCGCCTACCTCTCTTAAGCTGCCAAATCGTCGCTATGGCAAAACGAAATGCGGTCTAGTGGCGGGGCTCGCGAACCCAGGCTACGATTCTGGATGTCGATGGGCCTGATCGAGCGAACCCCCACCCGAGTCATTCATGGAACAGTATCGCAGGATTCAGACTGGCAAGAAGGGCGACATCCACATGGTCGCCTTCAAGGACAAGAAGATCCTCGACGACACGGTCCTCGACGAAATCCGCTCGGAACTGACCCAGCTCATCGGCAAGTCTTCGGGGCCCGATCTGCTCCTCGACTTCGGCAACGTTGAGTTCATGTCGAGCGCCATGCTCGGCCTGCTGGGGCAACTGCACCGCAAGATCTCGGCGGGGCATGGCCGCCTGAAGATGTGCTCGATCCGCCCCGAGATCTTCCAGGTCTTCAAGCTCACGAATCTCGACAAGCTGTTCAGCATTCATAAGGACGCGCCGACGGCGCTGGCCACGTTCACCTGAAGCCGGCATGGTCGTGGCACAGCAATCGAACGAGCCGGCGGCAAGTCGCGGCATCGACGTCGTGATCGCGGAGGACAGCCGCATCCAGGCCCGGATGCTGATCCGGCGGCTCGAGGAGGCGGGGCACACCGTCCGCTGGGGCGAGACCGGCGCCCAGGCGCTGGCGCTGGCCCGCGAGCGGCGGCCCGAGATCATCGTTTCCGACATCGAAATGCCGGAGATGACGGGCTACGAGTTCTGCAAGGCGGTGAAGTCCGACCCCGCGCTGCGGACCATTCCCTTCATCCTGCTTTCGACGCTCTCCGATCCGATCGACATCATCCGCGGCCTCGATGCGGGCGCCGACAACTACGTCACCAAGCCGTACGAGCCCGACTACCTGCTCGGCCGCATGCAGGCCCTGCTGGCGACGCCGCTGGCAGCGGCCGACGATGCCGCCGCCGCCATGCTCGAGGTCACGCTCGCCGGGCAGAAGTTCCGGGTCAAGGCGGGGCGGCAGCAGGTGCTCAACCTGCTCGTCTCGACGTTCGAGAACGCCGTCGCCAAGAACCAGGAGCTCGTGGTCGCCAACCAGGAGCTGTCGGTCGCCCGCGACGGCCTGCAGCGGTCGAACGAGGAGCTGTCCACGGCCAACGCCGAGATCTCCCGCATCAACGCCCATATGCTCCGCGACCTCAAGGCGGCGGCGAAGGTGCAGCGGTCGCTCCTCCCGGCCGCCGACGTCGCCATTCCCGGCACGAGCGTCGCCTGGCGGTACGTGCCCTGCCAGAGTCTCGCCGGCGACTTCCTCAACGTCTTTCGGCTCGACGAGGAGCACGCCGGCCTGTTCGTCGTGGACGTCAGCGGGCACGGGGTGCCCTCGTCGCTGATGGCCGTGACGGTGGGCCGCTTCCTCACGCCCAAGGTCAGCGATCAGTCGCTGCTGGTGCGGCAGGCACCCGACGGCCGGATCACCATCGCCCGGCCCGCCGAAGTGGCCACGCAGCTCAACCGCCTGTTCCAGGCGGACGAGTTCTCCGGCCTGTATTTCACCCTGCTCTACGGCGTGCTCCACCTGCCGACCGGGCGGTTTGACTACTGCTCGGGCGGGCATCCGCCGCTCGTCCGCCTGCCGGCCGGCGGCGGCCCGGTGGAGTTTCATGCCATGGAGAGCTTTCCGATCGCCTTCGTGCCCGACGTCGAGTACGAGCAGCGTTCGCTTCAGCTCGCGGCCGGCGACCGGCTGTTCCTCTACTCCGACGGCGTCCCCGAGGCGATGGACAAGGACCGGAATCCCTATGGCGACGAGGCGATGGCGGCCTGCATGGCGGCCTCGCGGACCGCGCCGATCGCGGACGGCGTCGGGGCGCTGCTCGAGGCGGTCGAGCGGTGGTGCACGCCCGCGGGGCCGCTCGACGACGTCTCGATCCTGGGCGTCGAATGGCGGCCGTGAATCACCGTTTGGGCTTCGGCTTGTAGTGGCTCGAGCCGCCGCTGGTGATCCGCTGCCAGCCGTCGTCGATGCCGATCATCGTCTCGGCGCCGCCCAGAAACAGGCTGCCGTCGGGACGCAGCACCCGGCGGACGCGGCCCACGACCGCCGCCCGGGTGGGGACGTCGAAATACAGCATCACGTTGCGGAGGAAGACGACGTCCGTCAGCGGCATCATCGGCCAGGTGCCGGTGAGGTTGATGTGGCGAAACTCGACGAGCTGGCGGCACTCCTGCACGATGCTCCAGCGGCCCTGGAGCGGCCGGAAATATTTGTTTCGCAGCGCCGGCGACAGGCCGCGATTCGTCTCCAGCTCGCTGTACACGCCCTCCCGCGCCCGAGCGAGGATCGGCTCCGAGAAGTCCGTGGCGATGATCCGGATCCGCCAGGAGGCGACCACGGCAGGGAAGTGCTCGAGCAGCACCATCGCCATGCTGTAGGGCTCCTGCCCGGTCGAGCAGGCGGCCGACCAGAGCGTGAGCTGACGGTCGGCGGCCCGCCGGGTCACGAGCTCGGCGAGCACGGCCCGCAGCGCCTCGAACGGAGCCCGGTCACGGAAGAACGACGTCTCGTGCGTCATCATGGCGCACAGCACGTCCTTCTCGAGCGTCGGATCGACGCCCTGCCGGACGCGGTCGATGAGCGTCTCCAGGCTGGGAATCTTCCGCTGCTTGACGATGGGCATCAGCCGGGCGACGACGAGGTAGTGCTTCGAGTCGTCGATGCACACGCCCGTGCGCCGGCGCAGGAGCCCGCGGAGGTAGTCGAACTGGGCCGCGGCGACTTTCATCGGGGGTGCCCGCGCGGGTTCGCTTCCGGGTCGCGTGAATCGCCGGCTCGGGGGCGGCAAAAGTCTTGTCGCTGGGGCGAGGATACGCCCCACGCTCCTCGAGCGTTCGCCGACCCCCTCGCCTCCCGGTTCGGGTACTGCAATGCGAAGTCCATGGCAATCAGAAGGAATGGATCAGCCGCCGCGTCTCTTGAGCCGCAGGGCGACCTCGACGCCGACCTGTGACAAGGGCAGCACGGCGTCGGCGAGGCCCGCCCGCACCACCTCCCCCGGCATGCCCCAGACCACGCTCGAGAACTCGTCCTGGGCGATCACGCCGCCGCCGGCCGCGACGATCGCCCGGGAGCCGGCCAGGCCGTCGCGGCCCATGCCGGTGAGGACCACGCCCAGCGTGCCGGCTCCCCACAGCCGGGCCGCGGAGCGGAAGAGCACGTCGGCGGACGGGCGGCAGGAGTTCTCCGGCGGCTCGTCGGTGAGGCGGATCCGGGGCTGGGCGGGGTCACCCACGAGCGTCATGTGGCGGCCGCCGGGGGCGAGCAGCACCGCGCCCGGTCGGACAGGCTCGCCGTCGACGGCCTCGCGGACGGGCAGGCCGCTCGTTTTTGCCAGCCGTTCCGCGAGGTGCGCGGTGAAGAAGGCGGGCATGTGCTGAACCACGAGGATCGGGACGCGGGCGTCGGGCACGCAGGCGGGCAGCACCTCGGCCAGCGCCGTCGGCCCGCCCGTGGAGACCGCGATGACGACGCCCTGGATCCGCTCCTGCCGCGCCGGTCGGGGCGGGGCCGCCGTGCCGGCACCGGGCTTGGCAGGCTCGCGCTGGAGGCCGGCGGATGACCGCGGCACGAGCGCCTTGATGCGGCCGATCACATCGGAGCGGATCCGGGCGGCGACGTCGCCGGCGGCGAGGCCGGCGGGCTTGGCGACGTAGTCGTTGGCGCCGGCGAGCAGGGCGTCGACCGTGGCCTTGGCGCCCCGTTCCGTCAGGCTCGAGAACATCACCACGGGCAGCCTGCCGAACCGGCGGCGGATCTCGCGGAGCGTCGAGATGCCGTCCATGACCGGCATCTCGACGTCGAGGAGCACGAGATCGGGCCGGGCCGTGGGGATCATGTCGAGGCAGGCTGCGCCATCGACGGCCGCCCCCACGACCTTGAGCTCCGGGTCGGCGCCGAGCGTCGCCGAGAGCAGCCCGCGGATGGTGGCCGAATCGTCGCAGATCAGCACCCCGATCGGCTCGCGACGCGTCGCCGGCTCCGGCTCCGCCACCACCCCCAGGCCGACGAGCTTGCGGGTGAACGCGGCGGCGGTGAACGGTTTGGCGAGGTAGGCGTCGATGCCGGCCTGCTGCGCGACGGCGATCCGCTCCTGCTCGTGCTCGGTGGAGATCATGAGGATCGGCAGGCCGCGGTAGGCCGGTTCGCGCCGCAGCCGGCGGACGAGCTCGATCCCGTCCATCACCGGCATGTGCCAGTTGACGGTGATCAGGTCGGGCCGGCCGCCCGCCGCGAGGGCGGCGAGGGCCGCCGCGCCGTTTTCAGCCTCGGTGCAGTCGAACCGCAGATCGCCCAGCGTCCGGGCGACGATGCTCCGCGCCGGTTTCGAATCGTCCACCACGAGGGCACGCACGACGGGATCCTCCTTGTCCCGACCGGTCCGGGCCGGTCGCGGGCCGCGATCAATGCTTCTTGTATTCCTCGACGAGCCGTTGCAGGGCCTGGGCCATCCGCGCCAGTTCCTGCGACGAAACCTGCGTATTCGAGGCGCCTTCGGCCGTGCTCTGGGCCGCCTGCGCGACCTGCACGATGTTCTCGGCGATCTCGGAGGTTCCGGTGGTGGCCTCGGCGATGTTGCGGCTGATCTCGCCGGTCGTGACCGACTGCTCCTCGACCGCCGCGGCGATCTTCGTCTGCAGGGCGTCGATCCGCTCGATCACCGTGCCGATCTCCGCGATCGCCGCGACCGCCCGCTGGGTGTCACCCTGCATCGATTCGATCCGGTCGCCGATCTCCTCAGTCGCCTTGGCCGTGTCGCGGGCGAGTTCCTTGACCTCGCTGGCCACCACGGCGAAGCCCTTGCCCGCCTCGCCGGCCCGGGCGGCCTCGATCGTGGCGTTGAGGGCGAGGAGGTTCGTCTGTTCGGCGATCGACGTGATCACCTTGATCACCGCACCGATCTCCTGGCTGGATCGCCCCAGGGCGGCCATCGTGCCGGACGTGGCCGTCGCCATCTCCACCGCCTTGCGGGCCGTGCTGGCGGCATCCTGGGCGTTCTTGGCGATTTCGTGGATGCTCGCCACGAGGTTCTCGATCGATCCGGACACCGTCCGCGTGTTGCCGCTGACCTGCTCCGCGGCGGCCGAGACGAGGTTGGCCTGGGCGGTCGTCTGCTCCGCCGCGGCGCTCATCTGCTGGCTGACGCTCGTCAGCTCCTCCGACGAGCTCGCCAGTGCGTGGGTGTTGTCGACGATGCCGCCGACGAGGGCCGCCTGCCGCTGGGCCTCGCGGGTCAGCCGCCGGGCGATGAGCGTCGACACGGCGAGGACCGCGGCGGAGGTGAGGCCGAACACGGTAAGCCCGAGCCAGTGGAGCCGAGACACCGGCTCGAAGACCTCGGCGGCGTCGATCTCCGAGATCAGGGCCCAGCGGACGTCGCCGCGGCCGCCGGCGTCGCGGTGGATCGTGACCGGCCTCCAGGCGACGAGCGACGGTACACCCCGATAGTCCGGGGCTGCGGCCGCGCCAGCCTTGCCCTCGTCGATGGCCGCACGGACCGCGGGCGTATCGACCTTGAAGTCGGGGTTGATGATCGTGGTCTTGACGCCCATCTCCTTCGTGAACCGCGAGTCGCTGCGGAACAGCCGGTCCGGGCCGATGGCGTAGGTTTCGCCGGTGCGGCCCATCCCGGTGGTCTCGCCGACGATGGCGTTCACCTTGTCGATCGGCACCTGGAAGGCCACGGCGCCGACCAGCGTGCGGCCGGCGTAGATCGGCGCCGCCATGAAGCTCGCCGGATCGTTGCACGAGGGCAGGTGCCGCTGGAAATGGCCGAAGGCCACGGCGTCACGGCGGCCGGACGACACCGCCTGCAGGAAGGCCGAGCCGAGACTCGACGAGGCGAGCGGACCCTCGCGGAGCGAACTGCAGAAGTCGGCCTCCTTCGACACGGTGTAGACGACCTTCCCCGACGCGCCGTCGATGAGGAATACGTCGGCGACGCCGAACTTCTCCACCAGACCGCGGAAGAATGGATGGTATTTCGCGTGGCACTTCGTGTAGGCCGAATCGTCGTCGGCCGCGTCGAGGAGGAACTTCGAGCCGATGGGGTTCGGGTTGTTGCGGATGTAGAGGTATTGGGCGTAGGCCGAGTCGTCGTCGAGGGCCTGGCTCAGCGGCCGGACGTCGACGGGGTCGCTGGAGCGGCGGCGGAACTCCGCCGCAAACTCGCCGGTGTAGAAGGATTCGAGGTCGCGGCGGGCGGCGGCCAGCGCCTTGTCGTTCACCTTGTCGTCGGCCCGCAGCGTGGCCAGGCCGGCGGTGAATTCGCGGAGCGACTCCGCGCACATGCCGCTATCGGCGAGCACCGACAGCTCCTGCCGCAGGGACGTGAAGTACCGCTCCACGGCCTTCGCGGTCACGGCGTTGACGGTGTCGAGCTGATGGAAGGCCTGCTGCCGCAGGGCGGCCGACGCGGCGCGATAGCTCGTCATCCCCATGAAACCCATGGGAATCAGCGACACGCCCAGCAGCGCCAGGAGCAGTGGATTGGTGAGAAACGAACGCCAGCCGCCGGACGGGCCGACGGAATCACGGTCTGCCATGGAAACTTCCTGCCTCTCGGTTGCCTGCGGGCTCGCGCCGCACGAGTGAATGAATCATGCGCTGGGGATCGAGCAGATGCACGAGCCGCTCGGGAGCCGCGAAGATGCCCGTCAGCGGATCTGTCCCGTCGCCGCCGGCGGCCGGGTGCTCGATCGCGTCCGCGGGAATCTCGAGAACGTCGTGCATTTCGTCGATCACGACCGCGTACCAGTCTTCCTGGAGCGCGATCACCAGGAGCGTGGCCCGCTCCGGGCACGGCCGGTCGATGCCCAGGTCCGCGGCCGGGTCGACGACGGGCACGATGCGGCCGCGGAGGTGGACCAGGCCGAGGATGCCGGCCGGTGCCAGGGGCACCCGGGTCGCCCGCCCGGTCCGCAGCACCTCCACGACGCCGTCCGCCGGGACGGCGAAGCAGGCGTCGCCGATGCGAAACGAGCAGCAGCGGTGAACGAGGGCGGTGGTCATGGCGTCAGGCCTCGAGGAGGGCGCGATGCCGCGCGGCGCGGAGATCGACCACCTCGGTGGCGACGCCCCCGAGGGACAGGATGCCGGCGATGCCGGCGGCCGCCGCCGGCTGCAGCGGCGACTCGGCCGCGAGGACGTCGAGGATCGCGCCGACCGAGAGCCCGACGTCGCCGTCGAGCACGACGACGCTGACCGTGGCGTCGATGGCCGCCGCATCCTCAGGCGGCAGACTTGCTCCCCAGTCTGCCAGGATCGCGTCGACGTCGGCCAGGGGCGTGAACGCGTCGCCCCGGCGGACGACGGTCCGGTTGCCGACCACCTGGAGGGCGTTTCGAGAGTGCTGCTCGAGTCGCACCACGGCGGTCAGTGGCACGGCCACCCGCCGGCCCGCGGGCGTGCCGCAGACGAGGTAGCGGTCGGCGAGTTCCGCCACCGGCGCGACGACGGCCTCGGGCTCGCGGTCCACCGGCGGCAGCCGCGCGGCCCGCGACAGTCCGCGGAGGTCGAGGATCAGGACCACGCCCCCGTCGCCGAGCACGGTGGCGCCGGAATACAGGCCGAGGCCGGCGAGCAGGCCGCCGATCGGCTTGACGACGATCGTCGACAGGCTGGCGGCGTCGAGCAGGTCGCGGCTGCGGAAGTGGTCGGCGCCCGACTGCATGCCGTCGACGACGAGGCCGAACTCCCGGTCGTCGACACGGACCAGCACCACCGTGCCCTCCGCACGGCAGGCCGTGGTCGCGCGGATGCCGAGGAACTGGTCGAGAAACAGGAGCGGCACGAGCCGGCCGCGAACCCGCATCACCGGCGCCTCCGGCAGGCCCTCGATCCGCGGCCCGTGGCGGTCGCGCGACACGGGCACCAGCTCGCCGACCGCCGACTGCGGGATGGCGAACCGCTCGCTGCCGCAGCGGACGACGAGCGCCGGCATGATGGCCAGCGTGAGCGGCACGTGCACGCGGACGGTCGTGCCCACGCCGGGGACGCTGTGGATGTCGACCGTGCCGCCGATCGCCTCGATGTTCGTGCGGACGACGTCCATGCCGACGCCGCGGCCGGAGACGCTCGTCACCGTCGCGGCGGTGGAGAAGCCGGGCTCGAAGATGAACTGCAGCACGCGGTCCGGCGGCATGGTCGCCGCCTCGGCGGCGGAAACGAGCCCCCGGGCGACCGCCTTGTCGCGGACCTTTTCGAACGCGATTCCACCCCCGTCGTCGGAGACCTCGATCGTCACCCGGCCGCTCTCGTTGAAGGCCCGCAGCGCGAGCCGGCCCGCCCGCGGCTTGCCGGCGGCCACGCGGGCCGCGGGCGGCTCGATGCCATGGTCGACCGCGTTGCGGATCAGATGCGTGAGCGGGTCGCGGATGCTCTCGATCAGCGACCGATCGAGCTCGGTGTCGGCCCCGTCGATCGCCAGCTGCACCTCCTTGCCGCAGGAGACGGCCAGGTCGCGGACGGTCCGTGGGAAGCGGCTGAAGACGTGCTCGACCGGCTGAAGCCGCGTCCGCACCGCGGTTTCCTGGAGGGCGTTGGTCACGGCGTTGATGCGATGGCCGCAGGCCTGGACGGCAGGGTCGTCGCTGTCGACGCTGCGGAGCTGGTTGCGGGCGAGCACCAGTTCGCCGACGAGGTCGAGGATCGAGGCCAGCAGGCCGACATCGACGCGGACGGTCGAGTCGATGACGGTGGACGCGGCCGGGGTCGTTGTGCCGGAGCCCGGCTCCTCGGCGGCGACGGTCGGTGGCGGTGGGGGAACGGCCGGTGTCGGGGCGGCCTGCGGCGGCGCCGGCGCGGCGGCGACGGCCGCGACCGATGCGGCGGCCGCCGGCGCGGGCGCTGCGGCCGCGCTTGCCGGTGCCGCCTCCTCGTCGGCCGCCACGGTCGCGAGTGCGCGTGACAGGTCCCGGTAGTCGTGCTCGCCCTCGCCGCCGGTCTCCTCGATCGTCCGCAGGATGGTCCGCACGGCGTCGACCATCGAATACAGCGACCCGGTGACGCGATCGTTGAGCGTCAGCTTGCCGTCGCGCAGCTTGCCGAGCAGGTGCTCCCCGCTGTGGGCCAGGGCGCCGAGCTTGGAGAAGCCGAAGAAGCCGCTGTTGCCCTTGATCGTGTGGACGGTGCGGAAGATGCTCGCCACGCGCTGCGAGTCGTCGGGATGCTCCTCGAGCGCGATCAGGTCGCGGTCGAGCTGGTCAAGGTTCTCGCTCGATTCGACGAGAAACTCGCCGATGAACTCGCGGTTGTCGCTCATCCCTCGGACGGCCTGGGGGCCGGACATTGGCGCCTGGGTTGACGGCGCGGACTACGGCGACCTTGCCGCCCTCCCGTCACGGTCAAGCATACACCGCGATTCAGGCCGCCGGCCGCCGGCCCGACCGGTGCGACCGTCAGGATCGAATCCCGGGCGATGACGCGGTCCCAGCGGCCACGGTGACTGGCTCCGCGGAGCGTTGCTCATCGAGCAACGGCCACAGGGCGTCGATCCCGTCGTTGAAGATGTCGCCGATGAGGATGTCGGTGATCAGCGCCTTGGAGTCGGGGTGGCTGCGAACAAGCTGGCCGAAGTTCAGGCCGTCGTAAAAGGCGCACACCAGTTTCCGCATCCGCTCCAGGCCCGCGACGTAGCCGGGGCCCCAGCTGCCGAGTCGGTCCGCCGACGGGTCGCCCGCCTCCAACGCTGCGACGATCGCATCCGCCGCGAGGGCGCCGCTCTTGAGGGCGAGGAGAATGCCGGATGAATACAGCGGATCGAGGAACCCGAAGGCGTCGCCGACGAGCACCCAGCCGTCGCCGGCCACCTGCCGGGAACGGTAGGAATATTCCTTGGCCACGCGGAACGGCCCGACCGGCTCGGCCGCGGCGATCCGCGGCTGCACGCCCGGGCAGCGATCGACCTCCTCGAAGAAGATGGCCTCCGCATCCTTGCCGGGCCGGTCCTTGAACAGGTAGTCGAACGGCGCGACGACACCGACGCTGACGATGTCGTCCTGCAGCGGGATGTACCAGAACCATCCCTTTTTGCCGCGGGTCTGCATCACGAGCGTCGAGCCCGCGTCACGGCCGGTGTCGCGGGCGGCACCCTTCCAGTAGGTCCAGATCGCCGCCTTCTTGAGCACCGGATCCCAGTCGCGCAGGCCGAGTCGATCCTGGATGATGCAGCTCTGTCCCGCGGCGTCGACCACCACCTGGCAGCGGATCGTCTCTTCCCGCCCCGCCTCGTCGACCACCCGCACCCCGACCGCCCGGGTCCCCTCGAAGAGCACCTCCAGCACCCGCACGCCCTCACGGACCTCGGCCCCGTGCTCGCGGGCGTTGTCGAGCATCATGCAGTCGAACTCCGCGCGGCTGACCTGCCAGGTGCGGGAACTCTCGTGCGGCTTGTAGTCGGCGAAGTAGAACGGCTCCGACAGCCGTCCCTGCTCCGAGACGAACTGCACGCTGTGTTTCTCGACGAACGGGCCGCCGCGGAGCTTGGGGAGCATGCCGAGGCGATCGAGGACCCAGAACGTCTCGGGGATCAGCGACTCGCCGATGTGATAGCGAGGAAACCGCTCGCGCTCCAACAGGAGCACGCGGCGGCCGGCCTTGGCGACGAGCGTGGCGGCGGTGGCCCCGGACGGACCACCGCCGACGACGACGACCTCCGGGTCCGCAGTCCGAATCATGGTTCAATCCTCCACGAAAACGGTAGACCGCTCGCCCGGTCCGTCAACCGAGGCGGCACAGGCTGCCGCCTGAACCATCCGCCGCAGGAAGCGGCGGCAGCCGACCGGCGAAATGCGAAACGGATGACTCGGCCACCCACGGAGTGGACCGCGTCACCCCCGGGCTTCCGCCCGGGGCTTTCGGGGAGGAGCGCGCGAGGATCACGGGTGAGCCCAATAAATCATCCGCCGCAGGAAGCGGCGGCAGCCGACCGGCGAAAACCTTGGCTTTTCGCCCGGTCGGCGCAAGTGGACAAAGGCCATGGAGGGCTTTGTCCACGTACAATCAAGTCTCGAACTTTTGCAGCGCTTCCAGTGCCGCCATCGCCCGGGCCGTGTTGCCGAATTGGCTGACGAGCTTCTTGGCAGCCAGCAGGTCCTCGACAGAGAGGGCTCCGCTCCGGCCGCCCGCCGCGGCGGCTTTCCGGCCCCGCGACGGCCGCAGGCCCATCCGTTTGAGCACCATGCTGACCTGCGGAGAGGAAACGGCGATGCCCTGCTTCTTGAGAGCAGCGATGATCACGACCGGCCGCGGCTTCTCGCCTTTGTCCTGCATCGCCTTGGCGGCCTTGCGGATCTCTTCGGACTTGTTGACACCCTTCTTTTCGGCCATCGGTTCGAGCGCTCCTGAAAAGTGCGGTACTATGAAATCTCACGTGATGTAAACATACATTCAAATCACCGTGATACAAGGATGCCGCCTTCGGCCCTGTTTTCCCCGGACTGCGAGTGCCGCCGCCGTGACCTGCGACCCAGCCGACATCTCCGCCATGCGCCGGGCACTGGACCTCGCGTGCCGCGGCGCGGGACACGTGGAACCCAACCCGCAGGTGGGGGCGGTCGTGGTCGCGGCCGACGGCGTGATCGTGGGCGAGGGATGGCATGCCGTGTATGGGGGGCCGCACGCCGAGGTCGCCGCGCTCGCCGCCGCTGGATCTGCCGCGCGGGGCGCCACGCTGTTCGTCACGCTCGAGCCCTGCTGCCACCATGGCAAGACTCCACCCTGTACCGCGGCGATCATCGCGGCGGGCATCGCCCGCGTCGTGGTCGCGGCCGGTGATCCCTTCCCCGCCGTCGCCGGTCGTGGCATCGCCGCCCTGCGGGCCGCCGGCATCGTCGTCGAGACGGGCGTGCTGGAGGCCGAGGCACGGCGGCTGATCGCGCCGTTTCGCAAGCTCGTGGAGACCGGCACGCCGTGGGTGATCGCCAAGTGGGCGATGAGCCTCGACGGGAGGCTGGCCGCGCCGGCGGGCGCGGACCGCTGGATCAGCACGCCGGAGTCGCGGGCCCTCGTGCACGCCCTCCGCGGCCGGATGGACGCGATCGCCGTGGGCATCGGCACGGCGCTGGCCGACGACCCGTTGCTGACCGCGCGGCCGCCGGGGCCGCGACAGCCGCTGCGGATCGTGCTCGACTCGACCGCCAGGCTGCCTTTGACGTCGGCTCTCGTGCGCACCGCCTGCGAGGTGCCGGTGCTGGTCGCGGCCGGTCCGGCGGCCGACGCGGCCCGCGTCGCGGCGCTGCGCGCCGCCGGCTGCGAGGTCTGGCCGGGGGCGGCGGCGGAACCGGTCGAGCGGCTGCGGGAGCTGCTCGTCGAACTGGGCCGGCGGCGGATCACGAACCTGATGGTCGAAGGCGGGGCGGCCGTGCTCCGCACGCTGTTCGCGGCCGGCGCGGCGGACGAGATTCAGGCCTTCGTGGCGCCGCTGGTCATCGGGGGCGACCCCGCGGCGCTGCCGATCCTTCCCGACGTGCCCGCCTGCGACGTCGAGGAGGTCGCCCTGCCCGGCGGCGACATCCTACTTCGCGGTCTCGTTGGGGGCTGTCTACCGCGCCATGCAGCGCCCGTCATGAGTTGATGCATCCTGAAAGGCAGCGGCGATCTCTGGCCGGTGTTCGTGGTTGCCGGGAAGCCCGAACCGCGAGGTGAGGGAATCCGCGTGGCTCCACCGGAAACGGATCCGTATTCCCTCGGCTTGCGCCTCGGGCTTCACGGCATCGGGCATCCGCCTCCATCGGTGCTGGCGGTCTCAGATCTTTGTGCCCGGTTGCCGGGAAGCCCGAACCGTGAGGTGAGGGAATCCGCGTGGCTCCACCGGAAACGGATCCGTATTCCCTCGGCTCGCGCCTCGGGCTTCACGGCATCGGGCATCCGCTTCCATCGGCGTTCAACCCGACGGTGCACGAGAATCAATCGTCACCAAGCCTACGGCTTCGCCGGCAGGTCGCGGATCACGTTTCGCCAGTGGGTGACCGTCGCGTCGTCGGTGACCGACGTCTCGGCGGTGGCGGCCCGGAAGCACTTCGCCACCTCGAGCGCCACGGCGACGTGCGTCAGGGCCTCCTTCGCCTCGGCTGTCTCATCGTCCGCGGTGAGGTCCTCGTCGGCGTCCACGCTGCCGTCGCGCTGTTGCACGCAGCCGTAGCGGGTGAGGTAGACGACCCACGGGCGGATCGCGTCCACGAGGCCGGCGAAGTCGAGCGTGGCGGCGCCGGCGAGCGGCTCTTCGAACGTCGTCAGCTGTGATCCCGTCTCGATGCGGCTCGCCGCCAGCAGCCGGCCGGCCTGGGCCGGCACCAGCGAGAACACGGCGGCCTTGTCGCCGACGCCGATCGCGGGCCGGAGCTGCTCGTCGAGGCCCGAGCCGGGGAGGGCGAACGACCAGATCGATCCGGCACCGACCTTGGCCTTTTCCGGATCGGGCACCTTGTAGTCCGCCGGCACGGCATCGGGATTCATCGCGCGGATCGCGGCGACGAGGTCGTCGCCCCACTCAAAGAGATCGCTCAAGCCTTCCCGAAACAGCTTGGGGTCGGCGAGCGGCAGCACGATCGCCGGCTCCAGCAGCGGCAGCGGCTCGGTCGAGGCCGGCAGATCCCTTTGCACGCGGGTGGTCTTGGTCTTGGCGTCGAGCACCAGGCCCACCTGGCCGTCGGCGACCGCCGGCAGGATCTTCGCGCGGAGCACCTCCACGAACTCATGGGCCAGCGGCACGATGTGCTCGTCGAACGCCTCGACCTGCTCACGCTCGTTTTCACCCGCTCGCGGCAGGCCGTGCTTCATGAACAGCCGCCAGCCGCCCGACGCGAGCGCCGCCAGTTCGTCGAGCAGGGCCGGGTCGGACTTGATCCGCGACACGACCGCCGCCAGAGGCGCGCCGCCGACATGTTCCAGGAGGTCGAGCCGCCGCGTGCCGTCGAAGGGCTGGTTGCGGGCCCAGTCCCAGACGTAGCCCTCGTAGCCCCGGTCGGTGAGAAACGAGAAGGCGAGCCACGGTCCGGCCTGCGGCAGGCGGCGGCCCAGGTCTTTCTCCGCCTTGGCGAGCAGTTGACGGGTCTCAGCGGCCGCCTCGGCCGGAAGTTCGGCCTGCTTGATGCCGGCCTCGGCGGCCTGATTCAGCATGCGAAAGCCGGCCCGCGCGCCCTCCTGATTGAGATCGGCCAGTTCACCGCTGACATACGAGATGCCGGTGAGCGGCTTGTCCTTGTGGTCGCGGAGCTTGGTGAACGTCGGCGTGTCGATGAGCCCCTTGCGTCCGCTTCCCGGCAGGGCGAGCTTCTGCAGGTGGTCGATCGAATCACCGATGGAAAGAATCACCCGGTCGCCGATCACGCCCAGGGCGATGACGACGTCGAGCGTCCGCAGCCGGTCGAGCACCTTCTCCAGATCCGCCTTGTCGGCGATGCCTGCGGCCAGTTCGTCCTCCAGCTGATGCCACGGCAACCGATCCCCGTCGATCGTGAAGGCCACGACCTCGCCGCCGGCGACCGGCTTGCGGGCCAACGCGTCGGCCATGTCGGGATTCGCCTGGGTCACGAGCTTGAGCAGCACTTCGATCCGCTTGAGCTGCGACTTCGCGGCGGCGAGCTTCGTGGTCCGGAAGCCCCAGACGACGTCGGGCACCACGAGGAGATCCAGGTTGGCCGCCAGGCCTTTGACGATCGCGGCCTTCTGGGCGCCCTCGAGCGCGTCGCCATCGCCGCCGAAGCGTTCCGCCTGCAACGGCGCCGTGCCCTGGAGTTCCTGCAGCTTTTGGAGGAGGCGGAGCACCGCGATGCACGAGGGCTCGCCGTACACGAACGTGTCGGTGGCCGCCATGTCGGCGAGCAGATCGAGAGCCTGCTCGTTCTCCGGCAGCTGCATGAAGGTTTCGACCATCGAGAACGGGCTGCCGGGCATCGACCGCTGCTCCTCGAGCGAGTCGAGCGCCCGCCGCAGGGCGGGCAATTTCCGGAGCGTGGCGTACGCGTTGCTGTTCACGAACCGGTCGTACTGTTCGCGGGCCCGAAGCGTCGCCGAGAGGAAGGCGGCGTCGGCGGGGACGACGGACGCGGCGCCCCCGGCCAGTTCGTCGGCACGGCCGGACGTGGCCGCCGTGACGGCGAGCAGCAGCGCCACCGCGACGAGCCGCAGTCGAGTCGGCAGGATGAAGCCGTGACGGGACGGCAACGCGAAAAACACGCGGCACATGGCAGGAATCCTTCGGCGGGGCAGGGCGAGAAGACGACTGACCGGTAGCATAGGCGAATCCGCGGCAGGGAGAACACCGGTTTCCGGCCGGCAACGAGCCTTTCGGCAGCGCCAGGAACATCGCCCATGCACATCGATTCCACATGGATCGCCGACACCTTCGCCGAGGCGTTTCGTCTGCGGTTCACGCGGCTGCTGGTCACGGCCCACGACGACCACTGGCTCGACGCGGCGGTGCGGGCGGCATGCGGCTACGGCACGAGCGTGATCGGCTGCGACGCCGAGATCGGGGTCGAACGGATGCTCGACCCGGCCGACACACCGGACGGCCGGCCGGGGGCGGCGCTGCTCGCCTTCGCTTTCTCGGCGCAGGCTCTCGGCAAGGCGGTCGCCAACCGCACGTCGCAATGCCTGCTCACCTGCCCGACGACGGCGGTCTTCGACGGCCTGCCCGCGGCCGAGGAGCGGCTGCCCCTGGGGAGCCACGTGCGATTTTTCGGCGACGGGTTCGAGAAGTCGAAGGTTCTCGACGCCCGCCGATTCTGGCGGATTCCCGTGATGGACGGGGAGTTTTTGATCGAGGAGTCGGTGGGCGTCGACAAGGGGGTGGGGGGGGGCAACTTCATCCTCCAGGCGCGGACCCTCGATGACGGGCTGGCCGCCGCCAGGCGGGCCGTCGCGGCGATCGCGCCGCTGGCCGGTGTGATCACGCCGTTCCCCGGCGGCGTCGTCCGGTCCGGCAGCAAGGTCGGCTCGCGATACGCGGCCCTGCGGGCGTCGACGAACGACGCCTTCTGTCCGGCGCTGGTCGGCCGGTCGGGCGGAGAATTGGCGGCCGGGGTCGCCTGCGCGCTGGAGATCGTGATCGACGGCATCGACGAGGCGGCGGTCGCGGCCGCGATGGAGGCGGGCCTGCGGGCCGCGGCCGGTCGCGACGTGGCGGCGATCTCGGCCGGCAACTACGGAGGCAGGCTGGGGAAGTTCCACTTCCATCTCCGCCAGATTCTCGGGGCGGCGTAAATCCGCCCCTTTGCCTGGACGAGTGGCCTTCACCGTCGCCGACGGGCCTGCTATTCCCCCGCGGCAGCATTTTTCCGCCGCCCAAGGGGTTTCATG
Source organism: Pirellulales bacterium (assembly GCA_044344765.1). GTDB lineage: Bacteria > Planctomycetota > Planctomycetia > Pirellulales > UBA1268 > QWPN01. Next base: position 22,131 of record JBIJCJ010000013.1, read on the forward strand.
ATGTCCGAGCCGGAACGTCCCTCGCGTCAGAGTCTCGTGGTTCCGCAGCGGCATCCGCCCCTGCCGGTCGTCCTCGGGGCGCTGGCCTGCGGCGCAGTCGGCTTCGGCCTCGTCTGGGCGCTGGGCATCGGCCGCCCGCCTGTCGACGCCCGCGCCATCTCCGCGCAGATCCAGGCGCCGGCGGCCGCGGATGAACCACCCGCCGCGGCGGCCGAGCCGGCGCCGTTTCCCGGCGCTGATGAAGCCATCCGTGAACTTCCGGCCGCCGGCCGCTGGCAGCCACGCGGTTCGGCTGCTGCAGAGCCGCCGGCAGGCTTCGACCGCTACGCCCGACCGGCGTCGCTCGACGTGCCCGATCCGGTGATCACCGTGTCGGGCGAGGAGCGGCCGCTGTCACGGTTCTCCGCGCCAAACGTGCCGCCCACGCCGCCGGAGCCGGCGAGCGAAGCGGAACCCGCTGCCAGCCCCTCCGCTGATCCGTCCGCAACCGCGCGGGCTTTCGCCGCGACCGACGTCGAGCCGCCGCCCTCCCCGGCGGAGCCGGCCAGCGTCTCGGGCGAGGAATCGTCGGGCGATGCGCTCCCACCGGCGGGCGATCGTTCCCCGGCGCCGGCGACCGACGCGCATGATGTTGGTGAGGATGCAGGCGATCGTGCGGCCGATTCACGCCCGCCGGCGACGGCCCCCGATCCGCCACCCGTGTCGCCGTTCGCGGCCGCACCCGCGGCACCGCTTCCCCCGGCCCGGCTGCCGCCAGCGATTCCGGAGCACCCGCCGGGCCGACCCGCCGTGACCGATCCGCCGGCGGTGCCGAGGCCGAGCGTGCGTGGCGTCACCGGCGCGGTGCCCTACGCCGCCGCGCCGCCGATGGTGCCGGGGGCGTTCGGCGGCGGCCAGCAGCCCGCCAGGGCGGCACAGGGACCTGTCGCGGTCGGGCAGGGGCGGCCCGGCCCGATGCAGCTCGAAGGCATTCAGACCCCGCAACTCGCCGTCGAGAAGCGCGGCCCGCGCGAGGTCCAGGTGGGGAAGCCCGCACGCTACGAGATCCTGGTCCGCAACGTGGGCAGTGCGACGGCCCATGACGTGACGCTGCGCGACGCGATTCCCTTCGGCACCACGCTGGTCACCACCGCGCCCCCCGCCAGTCCGGTGCAGACGGCCGCGGGCGCCGCCGGCGAAGGCGAACTCGTCTGGGGCCTGGGAACGCTCGACCCCGGCGGGCAGGTACGGGTCGTCATGGAGTTGATGCCCCAGGAAGAGGGCGAGATCGGCAGCATTGCGAGCGTGAGTTTCCGGGCCGATGCATCGATCCGTTCGCGGGCCACGAAGCCCGCGCTGCGGATCGAGGCCACGGAGCCGAAGCCCGTGCTCATCGGTCGCGATACGCAGCTGACGGTCACCGTCAGCAATCCGGGCAGCGGCGTGGCAACCGGCGTGGTCCTCGAAGGCTTCCTGCCGGACAACGTGTCACACCGCGCCGGCAGCGAACTGGAGTTCGACGTCGGGCAATTGCGGCCCGGCGAGTCGCGGACGATCGACCTCGTGCTCGGCACCCGGGGGCCGGGCGTGCAGGCGGCCCGGTTCATCGCCCGGGCCGACGGCGGCGTGGAGGCCGAACAGAAGACGAAGCTCGAGGTCACGGCCCCGACGCTGGAACTGGCGGTCGACATGCCGGTGCGGCGGTTCCTGCAGCGGCCCGCCACCTGTTCGATCGCGATGGTGAACGCCGGCACGGCGCCGGCCCGGGCGGTCGAACTGGCCGCGCAGCTGCCGCCGGGGATGAAGTTCGTGCGGGCCAACAACGCCGGCTGGCACGACGAGCGCACCCATCGCGTGCTGTGGAATCTCGAGGAACTGCCGCCGGGCGAGACGGGCACGGTCGAGGTGGTGGTGATGCCCGTGGCGCTGGGGCCGCAGAAGATCATGGCCGCGGCCCGCAGTGCCGACGGCCTGGCCGACCAGGTGGCCCATGTCTGCGAGGTGGAGGGGCTCGCGGCCGTGAGCTTCGAGGTCGTGGACAGCGAGGATCCGGTCGAGGTCGGAGGCGTGACCGAATATATCGTCCGCGTGGGCAACCAGGGCACGAAGCCGGCGACGGGTGTCCGCGTGACGGCCACCCTGCTCGGCGACATGGAGCCCGTCGAGGCCCAGGGGCCCGCCGGCCACCGCATGGAGAACCGGGCGGTGGTCTTCGATCCGTTGGTGAAGCTCGCCCCCTCCGAGGAAGCGGTGTTTCGGATCCGCGCCCGTGGCCGTCGGGCCGGCGACCAGCGGGTGCAGGTGCAGGTCGTGAGCCAAGACCACGCCGCTCCGATCACGAAGGAGGAGATCACGCGGGTCTACGACGACCGCTGACCCGCACGGTTCATGTGGCCCCCTGGACCTTTGAACTTGTGAACCCGTTCACCTCCATGTCACGAATTCGGCGAGCGTCTTCTTCGTGATGGCCGGCACCTTCGCGTCCTCCGCGGGGTATCCGACGACGAGCAGCAGGTAGGGCCGCTCGTTGGCCGGACGGTCGAGCAGCTCGTTGAGGAAGCCCATCGGGCTCGGCGTGTGGGTGAGCGTGGCCAGCCCCGCGTGGTGGAGCGCCGCGATCAGGAACCCCGTCGCGATCCCGACCGACTCCTGCACGTAGTAGTGCTTCACCTTGCGGCCGTCGGGGAGCTGGCCGAAGGTCTCGGCGAAGATTGCGATCAGGTACGGGGCGGTCTCGAGGAAGGGCTTGTGTTCGTCGGTGCCGAGGGGCGCAAGGGCGTCCAGCCAGTCCTGCGGCGCTCGCTCGCTATAGAACAGGCGTTCTTCCTGTTCGGCGGCCTCGCGGATGCGTCGCTTCACGCTGGGGTCGGAGACGACGACGAAGTGCCAGGGCTGCATGTTGGCGCCGCTCGGCGCGGTGCCGGCCGCCAGCAGGCAGGCTTCGACCGTCGCTCTGGCAACCGGGCGGGCGGAGAAGTTCCGCACGGTGCGCCGCCGGCGAATGTCCTCGTAGAACGCCCGCGCCCGCCGCCCCATTTCCTCGGGCGGATGCTCGCGATAGTTCGACAGGGGTTCGAAGATCGGACCGAGGGGCGTCATTCGCGTTCACTCCCGTGCGCTGCTTTTTCTACACCTTTCTCCACCTGGCACGGTAACGCCACGGGAACGCCACGGGGACAGGCACCTGTTCCTGCGGGACCGCAGACGGGGACAGGCACCTGTTCCTGCGGAACACGAGCCAGTCCCCTTTCGACCGCTGGCGACTCCTCGCAGCGGCTGACGGATCTTCGAGCGGGCATGGTATCCTCTGCGAGACGGCGTCGATACACGTCGTCTCCCACGAGGAACCACGCATGCGACCGCTTGGCCCGCCGCTGCTGATGCTGATGCTGATGACGACCGCGGTGCCGGTCGCCCACGCCGCGACGCCCGGACCGGAAGGCGTGCTCCGCGCCACCATCATCGAGGAGAGCCCGACACTGGCCGCCGGGCAGATGCACTGGGACGCGGGCCGGCTGCTGATCGCCGACCGCGGTGGGAATCGGATCGTGGAGTTCCGGCCCCCCGGAACGTTCCAGGAGATCGGCCAGGTCGAGAATCCCGGTGGCGTCGGCGTCGATGCCGCAGGCCGGCTCCTGGTCGTGGCCGGCCGCCCCGCCAGCCTGCAGCGGCTCGTCGGCGACGCCGCGGAGCCCGTGGCCGCCGAACTGCCGGGTTCGCCGTTTCGACTGCTCACGCACCCCATGGGCACGATCTTCTGGACGAACTTTCCCGGCGGCGAGATCCGCCTCCTCGATCCCCAGGGCCAGACCGAGAAGCTGGAGCCGTCGATCGGGCATTCGTGCGCCCTCGCCTTCGGCCCGCGGCGGGACTTTCTCTATGTGACTTCCAAGCTGCCCGACCTCCGCAGCCGAACCGTGTGGCGGTTTCCGCTCGATGGCGACGGCCGCCCGGGCCAGGGCGAGGTCTTCATCCGCACGCCCGAGCTCGAGCCGAACCTGCCCGATCTCCCGGCCGCCCAGGACGGGAGCAAGACGCTGGCGGGCTGGGTGGGGCGGGTGCAGGCCCTGGCGATCGACGCCGACGGCAACATCTATCTCGCCGGCACGGAGGCCCACACGTCCGGCGAGGCGGTGGCCGTGATCACGCCCGACGGCAAGTCGGTGCGGGCCATGATCCTCGACGTGCCCCGGAACGTCTCCAGCCTCGCGGTCGGCGGCGACACCCTGTACATCGCCGTCGCGGGCCCGGGCCGGCTGCGTCGGGTGAAGATTCGCTGACCACCCGCGGCGGTCGGCAGCCGCGGTGCCCAGTCGGGATCCCAGAAGTCCGGCCCCTGAATCGAGGTTTGCTCGGCTGGTTCGCGTCGCATCAAGAAGTCTTCACCCTTCGACGGCGTTCGAGCCATGTCCGGGAGGTCGAAAGGGACCGGCGGCCGTCCGTGAGACCATTGATGCGGCGCTCGCCAAGGCAAGCCCGTGCAGCCTTGGCGGGTCGGAGGCACAGCCAAGGTGTGCGTCGACCTGCGAGGGCTCGCCATCCAGCCCGGCCAGTCCCGGCTGTCGCCGCGGCCGGGGTTGCTGTTCATGGCGTGCCCTTGCAACCATTCGGGTAGTCCTTTTCATCGTAACTGTCGCGCACCGACTGTCGCCAGCGATCAAGGGCGGCGCGCATGGCCGTCACCCGCTCCGGCATGGCGGCCGACAGGTCGGTGGTGTCTTTCGGATCGGCATGGATGTCGTAAAGGCCCGGACGGTTCCGTCTTTCGTCCGTTTCCCTGCCGACCTGGGCGACGATCAGCTTCAGACTGCCGTCAATCCAGATGCCTTGCGTGCCCTTGACGAAATCGATGGTCGGAAAGGTCGTCTTGTCTCCGTCTCCCTGCCACAACATGAAGCCGATGGGTTTCTCGCGGTCCTTGACCTTCCCGTCGATGAGCGGAAGTATGTCCATTCCATCGATCGGTCTCGGGTCCGGCAGGTTCACACCCGCCGCCGCGAGCGCGGTGGGATACATGTCCATGTGAACCACCGGGATGTTGGTGCGGATCGGTTTGGGGAACCGCGCCGGCCACTCCAAACAACCCGCCGTGCGGCACCCGATGGCCATTTTTTGGAGGCCGTTCGGCTCCAGGGTCTCCTGGCTGACGCCGCCGTTGTCGCTGACGAACCAGATCAGCGTATCGTCCGCGACTTTCCATTCCCGCAGGGCTGCCCGCAGTTTCCCGACCGCCGCATCCACGCCACCGACCTCGGCGTAATAGTCGATCTTCCCCTTCGCGTAGAGTTTCTTGAACTCCTCGGCGCCCCTTGCCGGGCCGTGCGGCGACCCGAAGCAGACGTAAGAGAAGAACGGCTTGCCGGCCTGCGCCTGCGGCTTCATCCATTGGAGCGCCAGGTCCATGGTCGCCACCGAACTGTCCTGGTCCTCGGGCAGTTGCACCTTTTCCTTGGTAGTGTCAACAAGGAGCGTGCCGCCGTTGTCGTAGTAGTTGCCGCTCCAGATGGAGCGATCGAACCCCATCCGTATCGGGTTCGTCTCCCTCTCGCCCAGATGCCACTTGCCGAAATGGCCGGTGCTGTACCCGGCGGCCTTGAGCGTCTGCGCGATGGTGATCTCCTGCGGGCGCATCGGATTGAGCCTGTACACGCCCGACCGGAAGGGTGCTCGCCCGGTCAGGATGCCAAACCGTCCCGGCGAACACATCTGCTGGGCTGCGTAGAAGTAGTCGAAACGCACCCCGTTCTCGACCAAGGCGTCCAGATGCGGTGTCTTGATGTTGGGGCTACCCTGGTAGCCGGTATCGCGCCAGCCCATGTCGTCGGCGACCACAAAGACGATGTTGGGCCGCTTGGCAGGCGCCGGGTCCGCCGCCCACAGGGTGCACGACAAAGCCGCCACCGCCGCCCCGGCCAGAATTGTTCGGATGAAACCGCGTCGGTTCATGGCTCCATCTTCTTGTGGCTGTTGCCATGGTTGGGGTTGTTGGGATTGTCGTTCATGGCGATCTCTTGGTTCTGATCCGTGTCGTGAATTTCACTGCCGGCCGGGGTGCTCGCGGCGCTCTCAATACTTGGCCTGCACGGCCACGGTGCCGGAGAGGCCCTTCAGGGTGATGGTTTCCTTGGCGGCGTCGAACTCGGTCCACGGTTTGCCGTCGACCGTGACGGCCTTGATCGGCGCGGATGTGGGGTGGCGGAACCGCAAGACCACGTCTTTCGGTGCCTTGCGCGACGGCAACTCGATGGTTGCGTTGATCGTGCCGTTGTCCACGTCCGAGACGATCTCGTAGGCCACCGTCCCGAAGTAGGTCGGCGCATTCTTCACGCTGATCTTCTCGCCCTGCTCCAGCCAGGCCCGCGGCGTGGCCCGGGCCAGCCACAGCGACTGTCCGTCCTCCATCACCAGCAGGTTGCGAAAACTCTCCACGAACCAGCCGGTGGAGCCCAGGTCTGAACTCGGTTTCCCGGCCGGGTTGCCCTGATAGGCGCGCAAGGAATGCCCCTCGGGAAGCCCTCCGTTCACCGTCACCCAGGCCGCGTAATTGTTCGCCCAGCTCCGCAGGAAGCACGGCACGTCGTCGCGGCGGAGGTGGGTCGTATCCACGCACATGTATTTCACGAGCCCGGCGAAGCCGGTCCAGAACAGCTCCGGAGTCACGCCCGTGACGTCCTTGTTCTTGCCGTGGTCGAGCAGTTCCTCGACCACGTCGAGGTGCTCCACGATCCGCGGATCGTCGGCGGCGAAGATGCCGATGCCGTCGGCCAGCGGCAGGGCGCCCATCTCGATGTCCACCAGGGAGTAGGTGCCGGCGACCTCACGCACCATCGATCCCCGTGCGTAGGGCGAGACAGGGATGTACCGCCGGTAGGTGCCGTCCCGCACCCTCCGCACGGGCGCGATCGCCATCTCCCGCTCCACGATTCGCCGCAGGTCGTCGGCGTAGGCCTCGGCCGCGACGCGATATTTCCGCCCGGCTTCCGGATCGCACTCCACCAGCGCGTCGGCGAAACGCCGCAGCCCCTGGAGGGAAAAGGCATCGTGGATGAAGAACCACCGCCACGCACACATGCCCAGTCCCATGTCGCCGAGCATCTGCGGCGGCTGCAGGCCCGCGACCGCGAGTTGCTCGCGGCGGGGGATGCCTTCGAGATACGCGGTCCGCTGTCGGATGATCCAATCGGCCGCCTCCTGCATCCGCCCGCGGTTCGTCTGAAACCATTCCTTGTCGCCCGTCAGGAAGAAGTGCTCGGCCATCGCGTACAGGACGCGGCCCGTCTGCGGATGGGTGCCGTCGTGAGACCAGCCGATGTCCCACTTCATGGTTTTCCCATACTCGAACCCGCCGGCGCCGTCCACGAAGTCGCCGTCGGGCTTCACGCCGGGCGAGTCCAGCCAGTACTGCAGACGCCGGGTCGCCGTGTCGTGGTTTCCGGACAGATCGGTCGCGCGGATGGGCTGGGCGGCCTCGAGTGCCAGATACCCGTAGCCACCCTTGCCTTGCTGCAACATCCACGACGCCCGTCGCCAGGCGTCGGTCCAGCGGTCGTCCGGCACCGTCACCTGCATCGCCGTCGCGGGGGGATCTGCGAAGGGCACGAGCGGCGGGATGACCGTGCCGGGGGGGCAATGGGGCAGCTTGACGTTCCGCATCACCTCTTCCCACGAGCTGGCCTCGGGGTGTTCCCGCACCATCTGCGGAATCGTCTGGAGCTTCTTGGCCGCGAGGTCGGCGGCGAACTGCCGTGCCGTCACGGTACCGCCGGCCTTGGCCACCAGCATTCCAGCTCCCGGGACCAGGATCGGCTCGACGTTCACGTCGTCGGGCAGGAAGGTCAGGTTGCCGCCCTTGGTCCAGAGCGTGATCCGGGCGTCCAATGGGGAGATCCTGGGCTTGTCGCTGCGCGATCCAAAGCGTCTGGGATGGAGCAGCGAGACGACGATGCCGCGTCGGCCGCCGCCGGCTGCGGAGGTCCACGTATCCGTGCCTGTGATCGTCGTGCCCTTGTCCTCCGGCAATGGCTTGACCGACTTCACGTAGCAGCCATAGGCCTCGATCCGGCCATCGTAGACCATCTGCTCGGCCCCCGGCTGGTAGCCCCACTCGATCTCCACGTCGAGCGCGTTCCATGTCCGATGCGGAGGGAACAGGTGGATCGTCGGGGCGGCGTACTTCGCGGCCGCCGGCGCCTTGTCCGGGTCGAAGAACACGGCCACCATGTCCGTCTCGGCGAAGATCGGTTTTCCTTTGCCGGGGCCGTCCAGCTGCGCGTTGGTGTAGGTCAGCGTGCGGCCGTCGGCAGACACCCCCGGGGCGACGAGCACCTCGTCACGGACGACCGCGAACCATCCCAGCTTGGCCGGATAGACGCGGACCTCGAGCGCCTCGACGGGCGGCACGGGGCCGCCCGCTGGCCAACGCAGCTCGATCCGCTGCGTGGGCACCGGCGTCAGCCAGAGCAGTGCCGCCAACAACTTGCCTTTCGGTGCCGGCGGCAAACCGCGTTTGGCGTACTCTTCGATTCTCTTCTTGTCCTGTTCCGTTTCCGCCGGCTGCGAGGCGATGGTGCGATAGACCTCGTCGAGCCGCTTCAGCCGCCGGGGAATGAAGGACGCCTCCGGCTGCTCCTGAACCTCGCGGTCCGCACGCCAGGCGTAGGCCCACGGCGCCATGTCCACCGGCTGGCCGACGAGGTCGTCCAGGGCGGCAGCCGGCTGCGGCTCCGCCGTCCGCGCCACCATGGCGAGACTCAGCGTGATGACCACAGCCGCCGCAGCGGCGGTTTTCCTGGCTGGCATGGGAGATCCTCCGGGGTGAGACGCGGCGACTGCTGCTCGGCGGCACGCACGCAGGCTTCGCCTGCGTGATCCCTCCGTGTGACCCGACTATACTCTTCCCAGTTTCTGGTCGCCAGCGACCGCAGCCGGTCCCGACGCCCCGACGCGGGGCATCACTGAGAATCGTTTCCCGAGTTCCGGAGGTCGATGATGCGTTCGTTCCTGCCCCGGGCACGGCGTGCCGTGCTCATCGGCCTCGCCCTCGCCGGCGTCGCCCAGACCGCCAGCGCGGGCTACAACCGCCCCGCCTACATCGACGGGTGCCGCTCGGCCGACGGCCGCTTCGAGATCGTCGCCGAAGCCAAGGTGAAGGGGCCGAGCCCGCATGGCCCGCACGAATGGGAGTTCGTGTGGAAGGACAACAAGACCGGCGCGACCCATCGCATGCCGGCCCAGGGCATTCAGGGAGGCGTGATCAACGCGCAGCTGTTCATCGCGCCCGACGGCGAGACGTTCGCCCTCTGGAACCACATGATCCAGTATTGGCCCACGAAGTCGCAGATGAGCTCGACCCATCTCCTGCCGATGATGGAGCAGCCCGGCGAGGAGGAGAAGTTCCGCGGGCTCGACGTCCACAAGAAGCGGTTGATCATCTTCCGCAAGGACGGCTCGATCGTGAAGGAACTGGGGGTCGCCGACTTTCTCGCCGGCGACGAGTGGAAGTCGGTGATCGTCAACTTCTACTACACGTCATGGCTGCGTGAATACGACGGCCTGAAGTGGAAAACCACGCCCCGGCCGCAGTATGCCTTCTACCGGGTCAGTCCCGACTACACGGTGCTCGAGTTCCAGCCGGTCGGGACCCGCGTCGCGGGGCCGCGGGTCGTCCGGGTGTCGCTCACCGACGGCCGGATCTTCGGGCCCGACGAGAAGCTGACCGATCCGGCGAAGATCCCCGTGCGGCCCTTCGTCGGTGAAGACGCGCTGCCGAAGGTCCATCCGGGCTGGGTCGAAAATTATGTCCCGAGCCTCGATCCGGTGCGGGCGGCCGGGGAGTTTCGCGTCGTTTCCGTGGCCGAGGCGTTTCCCGTCGAGCAGGCGCGGCCCGTCAAGCCGTTGAAGTTCGGCGCGGTGAAGCAGCTCACCGCCGGGTACCAGCAGGCCGACACGCCGTCGGTGCTGTCGCAGTTCGCGGGCCGCAAGGAGCCGAGCGTGCTGTTCGCCGACAACAAGAAGAAGGAGCTCTTGCGGTTTGTTCCGGGCGGCGAAGGGGCCACGGCGGAACTGGTCTCGGCGGAGGCCGGCCGGGGCCGGGTCGGTCCCGACGGCCGCACGTTCTACGGCCTCCACGGCGGCAAGCTCGCCGCCTGGGACCTGGGCGCCAAGGATGCCAAGCCGGTGATCCTGTGCGAGAAGGCCGCCAACGACCGGGAGTTTTCGATCAACGACCTGGCCATCTCGTCACGGGGCATCGTCTACTTCACCACGCTCAAGGATCCGGAGAAGGGCCGCCTCTCGGCCTTCGATCCGCGGACGGGAAAAGTGACGGTGGTCGTCGACGGGGAGCAGGACGAGCAGTTTCACAATCCCAACGGTATCGCGCTCGACCCGGCGGAACGCTTTCTCTACGTGGGGATTTCGAGCTACGAGAATCCTGGCCGGGCCGCCGTCTACTGCTTCCCGATCCGCGGCGACGGCTCCCTCGACGTCGCCCTGGGCAGGCAGGCGGCGTGGGTGCCCGTCAAGGGCGACGGCATCGCCGTGCACAACTCCGGCGCCGTTTTTCTGACCCCGGAGGGCAAGGTCGAGTGCTTCGACGTCTACGGCCGGTCCCGCGGGCACGTGGCTGTCCCCAAGGGCACCGCCACCAACCTCTGCTTCTCGCCGGACGGGAAGACGCTCTACTTCACCAGCTGGGAGGCCCTGTACGCCGTGACTGTCGAGTGACGTCGGGCCGCGAAGGGCCCGCGGTCCGGCGAGACCGCCAGAGAGCCGATTCTTGACAACGCCCTCTCCCTCTGGGTTCCCAAACGGCGAGGTGGCACGATACTACCGGGAGCATCCAATAGTTGACACTTGATTGGGCACGGTTCGGGGTTGCCCATGCCCGCTCGCCGGCCGTTCGCTCCGGGCATCCATGCCCTCCGCTCACGCGGAGGATCTTAAAGTTTCGGCTGCCCAACATCGCTTTTGGACGAACTAATCAGCCACTTGCCATCTTTGCGTTCGAAAAACCAGTCGTGGCCGTCTGCGAAGACTACGCGGTGCTTTTCATGTGGCGAAACCGAAAGCGAGTGCCCCCCACTAACACTGATGCGTCGTTCTGCGTCCAGATGGATCTCTTCACCAGGGGGCTCTTTTGCAAAAACACAATGCCACAATGGAAGCAACATCGCACACGAGAGGCAGGAGAGAAGAAACAAACCTCGCATGATGGTTACCTCGTCGCGCAAGGTTTCTGATTCACAGATGTATCGCCGCCGAACACGATAATGCCTGTCCTTTTGGTCTTCTTTTGGCCTTTTAATCGACGTGGTCGGCCTCGGCGCCAACTCCGTGCGACTCCGTCCAGACTCCGTCCATCTGATGGAGCGGCGGTCTCTGACCGGCACAAAAAGGCACAAAAATGCCTGTCCTTTTGGCTTTTGGCTATGTCGGCCGGGGACTGGCTCGTGTTCCGCAGGAACAGGTGCCTGTCCCCGTCTGCCCGTCCGTCTGCCTAGGCCGCAAAGCCGCCGTGCACGGCGTTGGCCCCCGATTCGGTTGCCGTCGCTATAGCTTCTCGCGGTCCGTT
>JBIJCJ010000128.1:0-10605 GCA_044344765.1 Pirellulales bacterium
CGTAAAGCAGCGCAGCGGCCGAGCTGATCGGCCGCCTGGAGGGCGGCCTTTCGAGAGCCGGCGGAGGCCGGCCAAGCGAAGCGAGCCACGACGGCGAGGCTTCGCGTAAAGCAGCGCAGCGGCCGAGCTGATCGGCCGCCTGGAGGGCGGCCTTTCGAGAGCCGGCGGAGGCCGGCCAAGCGAAGCGAGCCACGACGGCGAGGCTTCGCGTAAAGCAGCGCAGCGGCCGAGTTGATCGGCCGCCTGGAGGGCGGCCTTTCGAGAGCCGGCGGAGGCCGGCCAAGCGAAGCGAGCCACGACGGCGAGGCTTCGCTTCCTACATCGCGTCGGCCAGTTCGACGATCACCCGCTCGAGGCCGGCGACCACGCGGGCGAGCCGCTCGTAATCGAGCTTGTCGGGCGTGTCCTCGGCCGCGTGGTAGTGCGGATAGCGGAAGGGCGCGGTGTCGGTGACCATCACGGCCGGGTAGCCCGCCTGCCAGAACGACCAGTGGTCTGACCAGCCCACGCCCTCGATGACGTCCGGCAGGCAGCAGCCGTGGGCCGGAAACTTCGTCCCGCCTCGGAACGAGCCCACGATCCGCCGGGTCAGCGCGGCCGACTTCGTGTCGGCCACGAACGCCACGAAGTCGCCCGTTTCGGGGTAGATCAGCCGCAACGGCGGGCAGGAGTCGAACTTCTGGCTCCCCTTCGCGTCGCTGTAGTAGCCGATCGTCTCCAGGCTCATCATCCCCACCACGTTCTCCTTCCGCTCGCGACACCGCCGGGCGTACCGCAGCGAACCCATGCCTTCCGTCTGAAACCAGGGCGGCTCCTCGTTGACGAAGAAGGCGAATCGCACCGTCCGAGCCGGCTTCCGCGTCGCGAAGGCCCGGGCCAGGGCCAGCGTCGCCGCCGCCCCACTGGCGTTGTCGTTGGCCCCGGGCGTGCCGACCGCGGAGTCGTAGTGGCCGCCGACGATCAGGATCTCGTCGCGGCGGGCGGCGCCCGGCACCTCGACCACGAGATTGGCCACCGTCCGCCCTCGGACCTCGTAGGTCTGCCGCTCCGGCTCGAGGCCGGCGGCCCTCAGGGACCGGGCCAGAAACGTCTCGGCGGCCAGCAGGTTTTCCATCCGTAAGGCGGTGGCGTTCCGCTCGCCGATCTCGCCCGCCAGCCGCCGCACGTCGGCCTCGAGCGCCCGGGCGAGCCCGCGTTCGGCGTCCGTGAGCGGCGGAAGTGGGCCGCGGTGCGGCTCTCCCGGCATGGCGAGCACCGCCAGCGGCGGCGGCTCCGCCGCCGCGTTGCCGAAAGTGGCGAGGCAAAAGGCCATGACGACGGCCTGGGCAAGACGCCTCGGCGATGCGCAGACAGCTCCGAGCGAGCGACGGCCTGGAGGGCACGAGTGTGCGGCACGAATCCTGCGAGCATCCGCCGTGGCGTCGCCATCTCGCCTCTCCCTCTGGGAGAGGCCGGCCGAAGGCCGGGTGAGGGTGCTTGGGGCGGTGGTACGCGGATACCCTGCACCCTCACCCCGCCCCTCTCCCAGAGGGAGAGGCAGGAGGGACCCTGCACCCTCGCCAAGCTCCCTCTTCCAAAAGGTGATGGAGCTTCTGCCGCCGCCGCGCCGAACGGGATTGCAAAAATACCCTGCGATCCATCTGCGCCGCGTCATCGATTCACGTGCACCACCTTCGCCGGCGGGAAGCCGTTGAAGTGGGTGGAACTGGCCGCCGAGTAGGCGCCGATGTTCTCGCTGTAGAGGTAGTCGCCGATCTCCAGGTCGGGCAGCTGCTCCGAGAGGCTGATCGTGTCGAGGGCGTCGCAGGTCGGGCCGAACACCGCGCACAGCTGCGGCGTGCCCTTCTTGAAGCTTTTCAGGTGGTAGGTGCAGTGGTCGAAGATCACGCCCGAGTAGGTGTGGTAGACGCCGTCATCGACGTAGTAGCCGAGCTTCTCGTTGCGGAAGGCCTTGCCGATGATCTTGCACACGGCCGAGCCAGCCGAGGCGACGAGGAACCGACCCGGCTCGGCGAGGATCTCCACCTCCTTGGGAAACAGCCGGTCGATCTCGTGGTTGATCTGCTTGGCCAGGGCCGAGAACTTCGGCACCGTGGCGTCGTACGCGGCCGGGAAGCCGCCGCCGATGTCGAGCAGCTTGAGGTTGAAGCCCCGCGACTTGGCCTCGGCGAACACGCTGGCGCAGAGGTGCAGCGCCTGGATGTAGTTCTGCGGGTTCGTGCACTGGCTGCCGACGTGAAACGACAGCCCCTCGACGACCAGATCGTGGTCGTGGGCGTATTGGATGAGATCCACCGCCTCGCCCGGCAGGGCGCCGAACTTGCTCGACAGCTCGACCATCGAGCCCGTGTTCGGCACCCGCAGCCGCAGGGCCAGGCCAGCGTGCGGCGCGTGCTTGGCGATCTTCTTCACCTCCTCATGGTTGTCGTAGGTGACCAGGGGCTTGTAGCGATCGAGCTCCTCGAGCGTCTCGATCGGCTTGATCGGGTTGGCGTAGATGATCTTGTCCCAGATGAAGTCCTGCCGCTCCTTCGCCGGGAGTTTGGCGATGAACTGGTAGACGGTGCGGAACTCCTGGATGCTGGCGACGTCGAAGCTGCCGCCGAGCTTGTAGAAGGTCTCCACGATCGCCGGGTCGCTGTTGACCTTCACGGCGTAGTAGACCTGCACGCGGGGAAAGTGCCTGCGAAACAGCGCGTAGTTCTTCCGCAGTTCGGCGTGATCGACGACGAACAGCGGCGTGCCGTGCTGCCTGGCGAGATCGAGCAGGGTTTTTTGGTTCACTTCAGTCCCCATCCGTCAACAAAAAGTTCTTGAACTGCCACGGGTCGGCGGGATCGATCGCCGGACGATTGTAGCCGTGGAAGGCGTTGGAGTAGTGCCTGAGCGGCGTCCAGTCGCTCTGCACGGAGACGAACTTGCCGAGGTACGGCTTGGCGATCGAGAGCACGTAGTCGTGCGGCAGGTCGTCGGGCAGCTTCACGCCCTGGTCGGGATTCTCGATCATCCACATCGTGGCCGCCACGACCGAGCAGGCCACCTGCATCGTCGTCGCGTTCTGCCCGGGCACGAGCCGCCGCGACTCCTCGATCGAGAGGTCGGTGCCGCACCACCAGCTCGTCAGCGGATGGCCCATGACGAGGGCGCCGAGGATGTCGGCGCCGCTGGTGATCTCGTCGGTCATGATCCGGATCCGCGGCTGGAGCCGGTAGTCGTTGCCGCGCAGTTCCCACAGGCTGGCGATGGCGGCGTCGCACGGGCAGTAGGCGTAGTGCACCGTGGGCCGATAGACGGTCTTCCCCGCGGCGTCGCTGACGGAAAGCTTCTCGGTGATGCTGAAGGCCTCGCCGTGCCGCACGACCATGCCCACGATCGTGTGGTTCGGCGGCACCCAGCTCACGACCTGGGTGTTGATGCCCATGCGGGCCAGGCAGATCTGGCTCCGGGGGCCGTCGGCGTGCTCGTAGGCGAAGGGGGGCAGCTCCTTCTCGTGCGTGCCCCAGCCCATCTCCGCCGTCGTCGTGCCCTCCTCGCGGAAGCCCTCCACGCTCCAGGTATTGACGAACTCGTCCACCTCCTTGGGCCGGTTGGAGATCTGCGTGTCGCGCTCGCTGCAATGGATCACCTTCACGCCCAGCTCGTGGGCGAGGTGGTTGAAGGCCCGGCTCTTGGCGTGCTGGGCGATCCGCTCGGCCTCCGCCCCCGTGAACTTCTTCTCCTCCAGGCAGGCCGCGGCGATGTCGAGCAGGGCCTGCTTGGTGAAGTGGCTGATGAGGCCGGGGTTGGCGCCGTGCTCGAGCACCGCCGTCGGCCCGGGCGTCTTCCAGCCGGCGATCATCCGCCGCAGGTTCATGTGCCGCCAGTAGAGCGTGAGGTGGGTCGGATGCGCGCCCTTGGAGTGCTCGTAGGGATCCCAGAGCTCGACCGACGTGTTGAGGTAATTCACGCCGTGGTCGTGGCACCACTGGACGATCTCGCAGCAGTCGATGTTCCAGGCGAGGTCGATGAGGATGTCGCCGGCCGACAGGTGCTTTCCGAGGATCTCGGCCAGATTGCCCGGCTCGACCTTGCCGCGGACGAAGTTCACGCCCCGCTCCGTCCACGGCCGCAGCGATTCCTCGTCCGGCTGGAACTCGAGGATCGTGACGTCCTTGGGGGACACCTTCACGTGATCGAGGAGGATCGGCAGCGTGCAGCGGGCCACGGCGCCGAAGCCGACGAACAGGATGCGCTTGTGGAAGTGGAGCATTTCGTTTCCAGGAGGGCAGGGATCGGACCGCCGAAGCCTGTTGTTTACGCGATGCGGGAGGAATTGTTCAACCGTTTCCCGGCTGCCGGTATGCTGAGTCCCGTTGCGCGGGCCGTCGCCCCCCCGATCAGCCCAACCCGGCTCGGGGACGGCATGAGTTGCGTCGCTGGCGAAGGTCCGCCACGCTCCGCATCCTCACGCCGATCCCCTCGCCTGCCACAGTGCGAGTTTCTGCATCGGCGTTTCCGTGACGGAGGGAAGCCGGAGTTCGCCACGCTCATGCATCCGTTCACGACAGCCCTGTGGCTCGCCGGCGCCGGCGCGGTCGGCACGCTCCTGCGGGCCGGCCTGACGACGCTCGCCGTCCGCCTCCTCGGGCCCGGTTTCCCCTGGGGAACGCTGGCGGTCAACCTGATGGGATCCTTCGCTTTCGGTCTCGTTTTCGCCGCCGCCCGCGACCGCGGCGGCCTGTCCACCGAGGTCGAGACGATTCTCCTCGTCGGCCTGCTCGGCGGCTTCACCACCTACTCGAGCTTCGCCTTCCAGGCGGCCGAGATGCTCGAGCACGGCCGCCTGCCGGCCGCCGCGGCCTACGTGCTGGCCACGAACATGGCCGGGATCGCCGCCGTGTGGCTCGGGCTGCGGGCGGGCGCCGCCTGACTCACGGGGGCGGCATCTCCCACACGGAGCGGAGGGCGATCCCGGCGTCGGTCATCCGCATCGTGGCGGCACTGGCGCCGAACATGCCTTCCATGTCGGCGGCCGTGGGCATCAGGCCCTTGAGGCCGGCAAACAGTTCCCGGTATTCCTTGGGCACGTCGTCGGGCTCCATGGCGGCCGCGATTTCCCGGAAGTTGCCCAGCATGCCGCCGGTCTTGGTGGCGTCGCCTACGCTGAACATCCGCACCGGATCGAGCGGCAAAAGCGCGGCGGCCCGCCGCATCAGGTCGCCCTCGCGGAGCGACGCCTCGCCGGCCGGCGGATTGCGGATGCCGGCGATCGTCTTCTCCAGCGACTCCTCGCCGATGCCGACGACGAGGTGGTTCATGCCCAGAAACACCGCCGGTCCGTTCGGCACGCGGATGCCGCGGAAGCCCTGCTCCTCCGCAAGCGTGCCCCCTGCCATCGGGGCGAGCTGCTGCAGGATCTTGAGAAACGGGGCCTCGTCGGCGACCTGCCAGACGATCGCGCCCCGATTGGCCGCGTTGAGCTGCTGCCCGGCGTTGCCGGCGGCCCGGCCGGCCGCCACGGCGGCGGCGATCTTCGAGGGATAGGCGATCAGCCAGTGGCGGCTGCCGAGCGCGGAGAGCACCTTCGGCAGCTCGAGGCCGAGCCAGCCCTGGGCCTGCATCTCCGCGACCGTGAACATGTTGCCGGCCTCCTCGCCGCCGGCGGCGACCATCACCTCGCGGACCGTCTGGTAGGCCTTGCCGAGGTCGAGCGAAAACTGCGTCAGGTCGGTGGCCTCGCTGGTGACGAACGAGGGGGGCTCGCTCGGGTCGCAGTCTTGATCGAGGATCCGCATCAGCCCGCGCCGTGGCGCCGGCATGGAGACGAACATCCCATTGTGGTAACGGCCACCGTCGAGCGACTGCCGCCACACGACCGGCCCGATCGCGTCGAGGCCCACGCTCGCCAGCCGCCGTCGCCCCTCCTCGGCCTCAGCTCCGTTGCCCCCGAACACCGTCATGAACACCCGCGGGTCGACCATGATGTCGATGGCCGCCAGCCCCTCGGGGAGCGCCTCGCGCACGCCCGGCATGGCGAACACCTCCGCCACGGGCGCCGCTGCGGCCGCCGCGTGCGCGGCCAGGAACCGCTGGAAGATGCCCTTGGCCTCCTCCGCGCCGCTCTCCACTTCCCAGTCGCGCGGGCCATCGCCCGCCTGGCGAGCGGCGAGCACGGGGCTGGGCGGGATCGTCTGCCCGATGAGCAGCCGGCCGCCGATCCGCGTCACGAACGAATGGCTGACGCCGACCTGAACGCGTGCGGCCTTCGCGATCCGCTCCGTGAGCTCCACAGCCTGCTCCACGACCTGCTCCCCGACTGCCTTGTCGACCTCCGCGTCGGCGCCGATTTTCCCGACGTCGAGGCCCATCACCCGTTCCTGCACCCACACGACCTCATGTCCCGCCATCTCGAGATCGACCCGCTTCGGGGCCGACTCGCCCTCGCCAGCCCGCTCCTCGAGCATCTGCTTGACGGCGGCGAACATCCGTCCGGCGGCATCGTCACCGGGCTCGAGCCAGGCGAGCATCACCTGGAGCGGCGGTCGCCCCGCGTCGCGCGGCACCACGACCATGCCGAAGCCGACGTCGTGGGCGAGGGCCGCCGTGAGGTCGGCCGGACGGAGGCCATATTTCTCCAGATCCTTCTTCCACCCGTCGAACGTGTCGCCCCCGCCGTCGGGGCCAAACTTGTCCACCATCAACTTCCAAACCCGCTCCAGCCGATCGCCGCCGAGGACGGTGGCGCCGAACTTCGTCCGCGTCCGCAGGGCCGCGACGAACTCCTGCGGCTGCGGGAGCCGCACCAACACGGCCGTCTGCTCGGGCAGGCACTCCCAGCTCGGCCGCAGGTCGGCGGCCGTCGCCCGTGGCCCCGCGAGCGACGTCAGGGCCACGAGGGCCAGGAGGAATCCATGGCGGACAAACTTCATCGCGACTCCTTCGCCTTCTCGGCAGGCTGTCCCGGCCGAAACGGCGGCGGGAGGTAGGTGACTCCGTTCTGCGGCTGCGACTCGTCGTAGAGGTACGTGTCGCGGTGGACGAGAAAATCGATCAGCTCGTTGGCCGGGATGCCGAACGCCAGGCCGTCGAAGACCGCGGCCCCGGCGCAGGCCACCGCCACCACCTCGCCGCGGGCGTTGAAGATCGGCCCGCCGCTGTTGCCCGGATTGATCGCGGCGTCGGTCTGGATGAGCCGCATCTGGTCGATCGTGCGGGTGGTGCTGGAGACGATCCCCTGGGTCACGCTCCGCTCCATGCCCAGCGGATTTCCGATCGCGAACACCATGTCGCCGACGCGGAGATCGTCGCGGTCGTTGATCACCACCGGCTCGGGCAGCCGGCCCTTCGCCTCGTCGAGATCGAGCTGGAGGATCGCCAGGTCGCGAAGCGGCTGGAGGGCGATGATCTTCACCTTCCGCAGCTCGGTCTTCTCGAAACCCTTGTCGGTCTTGCGAAACAGCGTCGCCTGGAGCCGGGTGTGGTTCTCGACCACGTGGTAGTTGGTGACCAGGTGCCCGTCGCGGCTGATGAGGAAGCCGGTGCCGAGGCCGCCCGGATTGCGGACCATGACCACCGCCTCGCCGAACCGCTTCACGAGCTCGGGCACCTCGCGGGCCTCGAGCCGGCCGGTGCGGAAGATGCCGCGATCGGTCTCCGCCTCCGGCTTGCGGCCGCTGGTGTCTTCGCTCGTCACGGCGAGTACCCGCTTGGCCGGGATCTGCACGGCCTCGAAGCCGAGATCGAGCACCACGCCGTCGTCGTTCTGCCGTAGGAGCGGGCCGGTCACCTTGCCGCCGCCCACGAGCGTGACGGTGACGAGTTCCGCGGCCGGGGCGGGAGCGGCGACCGCGAGGCACGCGATCGCGACGAGGAACGTACGGGGGTTCATCGGGCCTCCTTGTCGGTTCCGAGATAGATCACGAGCCGGTCTTGGCTGACCATCACCAGGTCGCGGGCGGCGTCGCCGTCGGCGTCGAGGCCGGCGACCCGCCGCGGCTCGGAGACCATGTCCTTCGATTCGCCGCCGTCGTAGGGATACTTGCGGTCCTCGAACACCTTCCAGGTCACCGACCGCTGCAGGGCGTCGGCCCGACGGAGCATGGCCGTGAGTTCGTGCTTGCGGTCGTCGCAGAGCGCCACGTCTTCGCCGCCATCGCCGTCGATGTCGGTGACGAGGATGCGGTGGATCGTCGCCTCGCTGACGCCGCTGCGGCGGCCCACCCGGCCGTCGATGCTTTCGAGGAGCTTCAGTTCCCAGGGCTGGCCGCGGGACAGCCGCACGATCCGCTCCTGATCGACGAGCACCGCCCCGAGCACGGGGTCGCCGCGGAGGGCCGCGCCCGTCGGAGGCTTCACGCTCTCCACGACCCGCATCACGCCCGCCTCGTCGGCCGCCAGCCGATGGAGGAACGCCCCGCCCTGCTCGAGCGCCCAGGCGGCGGCCGGCTTGCCCGGCGCGGAGGCGATCGGCAGGTACGAGGCGATCTTCTGCCCCTCGGCGAGCATCACCTGGTCCAGCGGGTGGAGATCGTCGCCGAGCCACTGCAGGACGCCGTCGGTGAGCCGGGCCTTGCGCAGTTTGCCCCCCACGTCGAGGACGCCGTATTCGGATGGATCCATCTTGGCCAACAGCGCCGGCGTGGCCACGACCGGCTTGCCGTCGGCGAGCGCGACCAGTTTGCCCGCCGTGGCGTAGGCGTCCTGCACGAGCAGTGCGTCGCCGCCGAGCCAGACCACCTGCTCGACCTTGGCGCCGAGCCCGGGGTAGTTGGTCTTCACCGGCTCGGGCTTGTCGGCCGGCCAGACGAAGAGGTCGAGATCGCTCCCCACCCGCTGCGCCCACCAGACGGTGGAGCCGACCACGTCGAGCGCCAGAATCTTCCGCTCCTTGCCCGCCTGCTCCCAGGGCTGCGGGTAGGTGAGCCGCCCGTTCTCCCAGCGGCTGCGATGCAGGTCGGCCGCGTCCTTGGCCCAGACGAGCAGCGTGCCGGGCTGGGCCGCCGGCGCCGCGACCGCCTTGATGCCGCCGATCGCGGGAAACGTCTCCTCGGCGAGCCAGCCCGACTCACCGAGGCGGTGCACGCGGAGCCGGGGCTGGGCGGAGTCCACCGCCACGATCGCCGGCGTCCGGGCCGCCCCGTCGCCGAGCAGCATGCCACACCAGCCGCGCTTGGCCGCGCCGGCCATCGGCAGGGCATCCTGACGGCCGATGTCGGTCGCCTCCCCCTTCGCCAGCTGGTAGCGCCTCAGCACGCCCTTGTCGCTGCCGCCCAGGAGCAGCAGGTCGGCCTTGCCCGATTTCGGTGCGGCAGTCTGCAGGCCCTCGACCGTCTGATCGTGGATCGTCTGGGCGGGCAGCAGGCTGCCGTCGGCCGCGCAGGCGTACCAGCGCACCACCTGCCGACCGACGTTCGACCACTCCACGAGGTCGTCGTCGCCGTCGCCGTCCATGTCGGCGAGATGCCAATCGAGACGGCTGCGAATCTCGCGCGGGGAGAGCCATACCGCGCGGCCGCCGCGGACCAGCGGCAGCTGCTGGATGCCCTGCTCGGTGCTGACGAGCAGTTCGTGCCGGCCACCGGGCAGGTCGCGGACGAGCAGCGCGCCGCTCTTGCCGGTCGGCGACCCGGCGAGCAGGTTCCACTCGCCCGTCTTCTTCCAGGCTCCCTTCGCATCGACGGCCTTGTCAGCGGCGTGACTGAAGATGGAGATCCGGTTCGACGGCGTGGTGAGCACGAGCAGCTCGGGCCGCTTGTCGCCGTCCACGTCGTGGGCCACGGCGTCCACCGGCATCTCGTCGATCGCCACCTCGCCGTGCGCCCAGTCGGCAGCCAGCGGCAGTTCGTTGGGGCGGTCGGGGTCCTTGGCGTCCGCGCGGGTCCGCTCGGCGGGCGGGAGCCAGCGGTAGAGATCGAGCCGTGCCTGCCGCGGATTGACGATGATCACGTCGTCGCGGCCGTCGTTGCCGAGGTCGGCGACGGCCAGTCGCTCGGCCCGGCCGTCGAGCGGGATGACCCGCATGCCCTGCCACCCGTCGAAGGCGGGGGCGGGGACGGCGGCCAGTGACAAGGCCACCAGGAGGAAAGCGACGGCAGGCCTATTTTTTGGTAGCGGTTCGTGGTTGCTCATGATCAGAGCGTACCCGACCGGCACGGGGCGTTCCACGCCCCGCGGCAACCACTGAAATCGGGGCGGAGAGATTCGAACTCTCGACCTCTTGGTCCCAAACCAAGCGCGCTACCAACTGCGCTACGCCCCGGAAACCGCAGTGTACCAGACGGCGACGGCCGCCCGGATGGCGGAGCAGCCTGTCCGGGTGCACCTTGGCTGCACCCGCGACAGGCACCAGCGAAGCGGGCCATGGATGGCCGCTTCGCGCTATTCACAGACGTGGTCCAGCAGCCGCTGAAACTCGTCCAGATCGGCGAACGGGATCACGATCCGGCCCGCCCCCTTGCCGTTGGCGTGGACCACCACCTTGACCCCCAGCGCCCGCCGCAGCTGGTTCTCCACGGCCACGACCTGGCTCGCCCGCCGGGTGGCCGGCCGCCCCGGCTTCCGCCGCACGCCCGCGGCCGGCGGCTGACCGGCGGCACTCGGCTCGCCGTCGTCGGCCGTGGTCAGGTC
>JBIJCJ010000297.1:0-2765 GCA_044344765.1 Pirellulales bacterium
GGTGGCGGCGCGACTTCGTGCGCGGTCCATCCGGCCGCCAGGGGCGGCGGACGGTGGGCATCGAGGAGCGGGGGCGGCGGCGCGGCGAACGTCGAGCGATAGGCCGCCGGCACTTCGGGAGCGAAGCCGGCCAGATCGGCTGTGACGGGCGGCAAGGGGGCCGGCCGCGGCGGTGGCTGATAGTGGGGGTCGGGCGGGAGGGCGGGCTCCTGCCCGGCCGCCTCGACGGTCGACCACTCGACGGGCGTCTGCGTTGCTAGCGGCGGTTCCGCGGGCGGCGCGCTGGCCGGAGCCTGCATGGCCCCGGCCGCACCGGGCGGAGTGGCGACGGCCGGCGCCGCCTGTTGGTGCCGTGCGACCTCCCGCACCAGCGTCGCGATCGTGGGTCCGGCAAGGGCGGCACCGGCGGCCACCAACGTCAGCCCCACCAGAAACCGGAACGCGGCGACGATTCTCCACATGCTGCTGACTCCCGTCGCGGCTCGAACGCCGCGTGCATGGCCACACATGCAACCATGCCTTCCACCGGAAGTCGCGGCCGTCGGCAGCCCACGTTCATCAGGTCAGCCGCACCGGTGCCGCCCCGCCGCGCCAGCACCACCCGCACCCCCTCCGCAGACCGCAGCCTTTCCCCAACCCTTCAAGGCATTCGCAATCCGGCTTGCGATCCCACTCGGAATCCCTCGCCGCCCCTGCCCCAGTGCGACTGCCTCTGAATGGAAACTCCGGGAAGGGGCTGCCCATGCCCCGAGAGCCGGCGTAGGCGGCCAGCGGAGCCAGGATGGCGGAGCGCCGACGCCTCCGAGTGAGCGGAGGGCAGGATGCCCGCAGCGAACGTCCGGCGACGGGGCATGGGCAGCCCCGAACCACCACACCTGCAAGTCAAACCACCTGCATCAAGCCGGCTGCGGCGCGCCCGCCGACCCCATTGCCCGCTCCCCGGCCCCGCCGAAGCGGTGCTGCAGCCAGAGCACGATCGGTGCGGCGATGTAGATCGTGCTGTAGGAGCCGGTGATGATGCCCACGAGCATCGTGAATGCGAAGGCGTGGATGCCCTGGCCGCCGAACAGATAGAGGATCAAAGTCGCCAGCAGCGCCGTGCCCGAGGTGAGAATCGTCCGGCTCAACGTCTGGTTGACCGCGCGATCCACCATGTCGGCCGTCACGAACCGGCTCTTGCCCCGCAGTTCGCGGAGCCGGTCGAAGATCACGATCGTGTCGTTGATCGAGAAGCCGATGATCGTCAGCAGGGCGGCCACCACGTCGAGGCTGATCTTGAAGTCGTCCACCAGGGCCCAGCCCATGAACGGCGCGATGAACTTGCTCATCGCCAGGCAGGCGACGGCGACCAGAACGTCGTGGGCGAGGGCCACGACCGCCGCCAGACCGAAGGCCACGTTCTGGAACCGCACCCAGACGTAGAGCACGATCATCGCGAGGCTGGCCAGCAGCGCGTACACGGCGGTGAGCTTCGTGTTCCCCGCCACCTTGCCGCCGATCGCATTGGCCGACAGGTAGACGGGCGTGCCGGAGAGCTTGGCGGCCACCCGCTCGAGCACCGTCCGCAGCTGCG
The DNA here is from genome assembly GCA_044344765.1 of Pirellulales bacterium. Classification (GTDB taxonomy): domain Bacteria; phylum Planctomycetota; class Planctomycetia; order Pirellulales; family UBA1268; genus QWPN01. Next base: position 1,574 of record JBIJCJ010000297.1, read on the forward strand.
CCGGCTCGAGCGCGGTCGAGACCGCCCAGTTGCGCTCCGGCCGCGTGCGGCTCGCCGCGCCTTCGGCCTCGAGCTGGAACGCGGCGTCGGGGAAACCGGCGGCCGCACACGCGTCGCGGAGCGTCGCCTGGAGCGTGACGCGATTGATCTTCTCGGGAAAATCGAGCGCCGCGACCGTCGTCAGGGCCGCGGGGTCGGGAGTCTCTCCGGGCTTGGCCGTGGACGTCACCTCCCCGAAGCCCATCGAATACGTGAGCAGGCGGTCGGGGAACACCTCGCGGAGCGTCTTCTCCACCTCGTTGCCGTCGGCCGGCGTCTCGTCCCGCATCGAGGTGTCGATCTTGTAGCGGGTGCCGGGGGCGGCGTCGCCGGCGGTCACGGCGCTGACCGCCACGTCGTCCAGCACAGACACGGCCTTCCGCACCTCGGCGATGTCGAGCGGCCGGTCGGGCTTGAAGGCCACCTGCACGCTCGTGCCGCCGGTGAAATCGATGTCGAACAAGCCTTGACCGCGCTGCCAGGCCGCCGCCAGGCCGGCGAGGATGAAGAGCGTCGAAAACACGATCGCGGGCCGCATCCAGGCCACGAACCGGAAGTTCGTCTGCCCGAAGATCCGGGCCATGGAGAGCTTCGTGATCCAGCGGTTCCGCTCGGCGAGGTCGAAGATCACCCGCGAGCAGAACACGGCCGTGAACAGGTTGAGCGTCAGGCCGAGGATCAGCGTGACGGCGAAGCCCTTGAGCTGGTCGGTGCCGATGAAGTACAGCACGAGCCCCGTGATCAGGGTCGTCAGGTTCGAGTCCACGATCGTGGAGAAGGCCCGGCTGAAGCCGTTGCGGATCGCCATCCGCACCGCCGCGCCGCGATCCATCTCCTCCCGCATCCGCTCGTAGATCAGCACGTTGGCATCGACCGCCATGCCCACCGAGAGCACGAGGCCGGCGAGGCCGGCGAGCGTGAACGCCGCCTTGACGGAGATCATCAGGGCGAGGACGAGGAGGATGTTGAGGAGCACGGCCAGGTCGGCAACGAACCCGGAAAAGCGGTAGTAGGCGAGCATGAAGGCGAGCACGACGATCGTCGCCAGGAGCATCGCCCGGGCGCCGGACGCGATCGTGTCGGCCCCGAGCTGCGGACTGATCTTCTGCTCGCTGATCGGCTCGCTGACCAGCGCCGCCGGCAGGCTGCCCGC
>JBIJCJ010000129.1:0-10501 GCA_044344765.1 Pirellulales bacterium
ATCGGCCTTGCTGTCCACCGGTACGGTGGACAGGAGCAGCCACTCGATCGGCTCGGCCTTTTCGGGCGGTTCGATCTCCCGGGCCAGGATCGCGTGCACCTGTACCGGCGGCAGATCGGTCTTCCGGCGCGGCGGCATGATCGTCACGGGGCGGGAACGGACTTCGAGCATCGTCAGACGGGCGACCCGGTTGTCTCCCGGCGGCACCAGGAGTTCCCGCGTGCCGACCACCGCCGCCTCCGCGACCGAGTTCCAGAGAAGCTCCGGCGCGGCCTCGTCGTCGGCGACCCGACGGTTCCGGCCACGGTCGGACCGGATGAGCAGATCGGCGGCATGCCGGTGCTTCTCCCGCTCGACGAACAGGTCGTGGATGTCGCTCTCCCGGTCGGCCATGACGACGATCCGTGTCTTGCGACACCGATCCTGCACGGCACAGACCGCACGGTAGCTCTCGAGCCACCGGCTGCTCTCCTTCTCTTCGATCGGCCGCTCGTACCGTTCGTGCCGCGTGGTCTTCTCGGGTCGGGCCCAGATGCGGGCGTCGAGCAGCCCCAGCGGCAGGCCGCTGGCCGACAGCGCGATCGTGTCGTGCAGCATGAGGCCGACGACCGACTCGCTCGCATGGCCGATCCTTCCCAGCCCGGCCGTGGCCGGGTGCGTGCTGTAGTTGAGCGCCGTGGTGTCCTGCGGCACGAGCACCAGCGGTTCGTCCCGGAGCCGCTCCTCGGTCGCCTGGAAGTGCGGCTTCAGGATCTCGTTCCATTGCACCGCCTCGTTGTCGAGGAACCGATAGGCCGCCTTGGCCTCGGCCGCCGACCCGCAGGCCTGCGGGATGTTGGCCGTCGGCTGGTCGTAGAACCGGCCCGTCATCTCCAAGAGCCGGGCGGTTAGTCGTGCATCACCCAAGTTGGCGGCTCCCAGTTCGGCCTCGATCCAGTTGCGCGGCGGACGGCGGTCAAGCCGGTCGCGGATCACGACAGTCCCGTCAGGCGTGCGGCACAACGCCTGCTGCCAGCCCGCGACGAGCGGCTGCACGAAGACCCGCTTCGTGCTCGTGCCGGTGCCCTGCCGACCGCGGGCTGCGGTGGTGCCCAGCAGACTCCAACCGGCGGCCTGGTAGCAAGTCCCCGGGAAGCGAGCCTGCTCCACGTAGGTCTCCATCACCACCGGCCGGTAGGCGTACGCCCGTTCCCAATCGTCGGCCAACCGCCGCTGGAGCCGCGCCAGCACGTGCGAGGCGAGGTTCGGCACCTTGACCGACGGCGCGATCAAGAACCGGCTGTTGTTCACGACGAGGTTCCGGTTCGCACGCAGCGCCTCCTCCGTCCAGCCAATCCACGCATCCCGGCAGGCCACACGGCGGGCACTGGCGCTGTAGCTGGCACCGCCGATCCAACCTGCCCGCTCGCTCCGCACGAGATATCGCAGCTGTGCTCCGCACAAGGGGCCGCTGCCGAGGTAGTGATGGGCATCCATCATGCCTCGCCAGAGTGTCGAGAGTTGCTGCGACGTGACGGGCACGATCTCCAGCAGCCCGAGATCCGCGATCCGCCCATCGAACGTGCCGATCGGCGGCGGAGTCGTGGGCTTTCGCGGGCCCTGGAACGCGTACCGCTTCGTCACGACCGGCAGTCGGATGAGCCCCTTCCGCTCCAGCTGCAGCATCGCCTTGCGGCAACTCATCTCCTGGAGCCGCCCGGCCGCGTTCCGCCAATCCAGCCATTCGCACACCCGCAGCGACAACTGCCGCCGCGAGATGGCGGGTTCGTCGTCGACCGTGCGCGTGATTCGCTCGAGGACGTCGCTCGTAAACGTTCTGCCGCCGATGGTGACCATGGGAGGCAGCGTAAGCAGGAGGGAGCCGCTGTGTCCAGTCCAGATTCCGGGGAAAAGCCAGCTCCCAGAGGGAGAGGCGACAGATCCTGACAGGCCGCGGGTACCATGTCGACGAGTGGATGCTCTCCGGAGGAGCAGCGGCCGGGCTCATGCCAGGCGGGACACGTGGAGCCGGTCGTACTCGGCCCCCGTCGGCGCGAGGCGGCTCTCGTAGAGGCAGGCCTTTGTGATCGCGGTTTCGCCCCCCTCCACGTCGGCGCACGCATCAAGAGCGGCGGCGTAACCCGCCGCGGATGCCCCGCTCCGCCCGCTCCGGAACCGCGCCAGCGTGAGGTGCGGGCGGAAACCGCGGGCCTCGGGCGGAAAGCCGAGCGGCTCGAGCCGCTCGGCGAGGGCGTCGTGCAGGGCCCCGAGCTCGGCAGCGCCCGCGCCGACGCCGAGCCATACGACCCGCGGCCGCCGCAGGTCGGGAAACACGCCCACGCCTCCGAAGGAGGCGCGGAACGCCGGCACGGTTGCCGCCGCCTCGTCCATGGCCACGCAGATTCGGTGCAGGTCGGCGTCGTCAACCTCGTCGCCGAGGAAGCAGAGCGTGAGGTGCAGCTGCGCGGGGTTTCCCCACGCGGCCTCGAGGCCCGCGTCGCGGAGCCGGGCCGCGATGCGGCCGGCCCGGGCTGCCACCTCCGGCGCCGGATCGATCGCGATGAAGAGCCGGTGTCGCTGGTGCATCGATTCCATCGCCGTCCGCTGCGGCGGAGTATACTGCGGGCCTTCTGGACGGCGTCCCACCCCTCTCAACGTCCCGTTTCGGAGCCCTCCAATGAGCCAGGCCGAAGAACTCTCCGCCCCCCGTTCCGCCGTCCGTGCGCCCGCCGCCGCGGCCGCGGCCCCGGCGCTGCCCCCGCTGCAGCTCGACGAGCTCTCGCCGCAGAACCTCTACGACAAGTGCATGGCCCTGGCCCGGAACCTGTGGTGGAGCTGGCACCCCGAGGTGACCAACATGTTCCGCGAGCTCGACCCGATCCGTTGGCGGCAGCTCGATCACAACCCCATCGCCCTGCTCGCCGAGTTCACGCCCGAGCGGCTCGAGGCCCGGGCGGGCGAGCTCGTGCTCTACAGCCGGATCAATCAGGCCTACCGGCGGATGAAGGAGTATCTCGCCGCGGAATCGACCTGGAGCGACGTCCACGCCGGCGTGCTCGGCTCCAAGCCGGTGGTCTACTTCTCGGCCGAGTTCGGCATCCACGAGTCGGTACCGATCTACTCCGGCGGCCTCGGCGTGCTCGCCGGCGACCACATCAAGAGCGCCAGCGGCCTCGGCATCCCGCTTCTGGCCGTGGGCCTGTTCTACGACCAGGGCTACTTCAAGCAGCAGCTCGACATCGACGGCTATCAGCACGAGGAATACCTGCAGTCGCGGGTCGAGTCGCTGCCCATCGAGCCGGCGACGGGCCTCGACGGCCAGCCGGTGACCGTGCAGATCGACACCCGCAGCGGGCCGTTGTTCGCGAAGGTGTGGAAGATGGCGGTGGGGCGGGTGACGCTCTACCTGCTCGACTCCGACGTCGAGGGCAACTCGCCCGAGGACCGCGAGCTGACCAGCCGGCTGTACGGCGGCGACACGCGGACGCGGATCCGCCAGGAGCTGATCCTGGGGGTCGGCGGCGTGAAGGCGATCCGCGCGATGGGGATCGTGCCCGGCGTGTATCACCTCAACGAGGGCCATTCGGTGTTCGCGACCCTCGAGGCGGTGCGGGGCCGCATGGAGCGCGACGGCTACCCGTTCGACGACGCCGTGCGGCGGGTGGCCCGGCAGACCGTGTTCACCACGCACACGCCGGTGCCGGCCGGCCACGATCGATTCGACAACCACCTCATCGAGGAGCACCTCGGCCCCACCCGCGACGCCCTGGGCATCTCGCACGACCACCTCATGGGGCTGGGGCGGGTGGAACCCCACAATCCCGGTGAGCCGTTCTGCATGACGGTGCTCGGCCTGAAGATGTCGCGGCGGGCCAACGCGGTCAGCGCGCTGCACGGCCACGTCAGCCGGCGGATGTGGGCCGGCCTGTGGCCGTATCGCGTCGAGGAGGAGGTGCCGATCGGGCACATCACCAACGGCGTGCATGTGCCGAGCTGGCTGTCGTGGCAGATGCTCCAGCTCTACGACCGGATCTTCCCGGCCAACTGGTTCCGCCGCATGGGCGAGCCCGACGTCTGGCAGAAGATCTACGAGTGCGACCCGGGCGAGCTCTGGGAGACGCACTACGCGCTCAAGAACCTGCTCCTGCAGTTCGTCCGCCGCCGGCTCTCGCGGCAGTGCCGGCGCCGCGGCGAGTGCGACGAGGCGGTGGAGATGGCGCGGACGGTGCTCGACCCGAACGTGCTCACGATCGGCTTCGCGCGGCGGTTCGCCACCTACAAGCGGGCCGACCTGCTGCTCGCCGAACTCGACCGGCTCCATGCCTTGACCAGCGATCCCGACCGGCCGATCCAGGTGATCTACGCCGGCAAAGCCCATCCCGCCGACGAGCCCGGCAAGGCGCTGATCCGCAAGATCGCGAACCTCCGGCACGACAACCGCTTCGCCGGCCGCGTGGTGTTCGTCGAGGACTACGACATCAACGTGGCCCGGCACCTCGTGCAGGGAGTGGACGTGTGGCTCAACAACCCGCGCCGCCCGCTGGAGGCCTCGGGCACGAGCGGCCAGAAGGTGGTCCTCAACGGCGGGCTCAACTGCTCGATCCTCGACGGCTGGTGGGCCGAGGCGTTCGACGGCCGCAACGGCTTCGCGATCGGCCGCGGCGAGACCCACTTCAACGACGGCATCACCGACGACCGCGACGGCGCGGCGCTGTTCAAGGTGCTCGAGGGGGAGGTGATCCCGCGGTTCTACGACCGCGATTCCGACGGCCTGCCGCGGGCCTGGATCCGCATGATGATGAACTCCATCGCCTCGCTCGCCTGGCGGTTCAGCGCCCACCGGATGGTGATGGACTATGCCCGGGCCTGCTACGTGCCGGCCGCCGGCGGCGTGTCCTGCGACATGCACAACCGGTAGGAAAGGGGGCGGGGCGGCGGGGCGGCGTTCACGCCCGGTGCGCCGCCGTGGTACCCTCTTGCCGGCCCCGCCGTCGCGGGTCGCCGTGAGGGAGCCTTTCCGATGCCGCGTCGCCGTTCGTTCGTCATGCCGTCGTTGTGTCTCGCCGCCACGGCGCTGGTGGCCGCGTGTGGAGCGGCCGGCTCCGCCCGCGCCGAGGATGCCGTGGTCGTGAACATCACCGGTCCGCTGTCGGGCAAGGTGGGCGACCGCGTCACCTACGACGTCGAGCTCATCAACAACTCCGGCCGCAACCTGGAGAAGCTCCGCGTCGTCGACTACTTCGACGCGGGTTTCCATCACGACGCCTCCAAGAGCCCGATCGAGCAGAAGGGCACGATCGACCTGCCGGCCAACACGAAGCGCTGGGTGAAGCTCGACTTCCTGCTCGACGAGCCCGGCCGGCAATGCCATCGCGTCGAGATCCTCGATCAGCAGCACACCTTCATGGGCGGCGCGACCGAGTGCTGCCAGGTGGCGCCGAATCCCGCCTTCGTGCCTCCGCAGCCGCCGCCGGCCGCCACCGCGGCCCCGCCCGCCGCGCCCGCGGTCGTCGTGCCGGCACCCGTGACGCCGCCGCTGGCGACTGCGACCGCGGCGGCCGTGACGCCCCCCGCGGTGCCGCTCGCGGCCCCGGCCGCACCGGCGATCGCGCTCGACCTCACCGGCCCCGTCGATGCCGTCTCCGGCGCCGTCACCGAATACGTGGCCACGGTGCGAAACACCGGCAACGCTCCCTCGGCGCCGGCTGTGCTGGAGTTTTCCTGGGACAACGGCCTGTCGCCGCAGGAGGCCTCCGAGGGCTACAGCCTCGCCGGGTCGCGGGTGTCGTGGAACCTGCCGGCCGTCGCGCCCGGCAAGATGGAGAAGCGGCAGATCAACCTCCGGGCGCAGAGCCCAGCCGGTTCGTATGCCGATTCGCCGCCGGTGCGGGCGTGCGTGCGGGCCGAACTGACCACCGCCGGCATCGGGCCGATCGGCGACCACGAGTGCCTGCAGATTCGCTCCACGACGCCGCGGCCCCGGCTGCGGACGCCGTCCGAGGCGGGCCTGCGGCTGTCGCTCGCCGACCTCGACGATCCGGTCCGTGTCGGCGACGCGACCACGCTCGTGTGCACGGTTTTCAACGACGGCCCGGCCCCGTCCGGCCCTTTGAACCTCGTGATCGACCTGCCGCGCGGCGCCCGGATGGTGGGGGACGCGCGGGTGCGGGTGGACGACGGCCGGGTGCTCTTCGACCCGATCGATCTCGCGCCCGGCCGGCAGCAGTCGTTCGAGATCACCTACAAGCTGCAGGAGCCCGGCAGGGCGACGGCCGGCGCCACGGTGTCGGGGGCCAATCTCGACGGCCGCCTCGACCGCAGCTGCCAGACCGAGTTCTTCGGTCCGTGAGGCAGGCCGGCACATTCCGCAGCATCGGCATCTTCGCCGCCGGGCTGCGCGACTGACCGGTTACGCCGTCCATTGGTCGGCGGTGCCCCTACCACGTCGCCGGACGTTCTCTCCGTCTCGACCAATCTGCCTGCGGCAGATCGGTGCCCGGGCCTCCGTTCACTGCATGTCCGCGGCGCTCCGGCATCCATGCCTTCGCTTGCTTCCATAGCCCGGCTCCATGGTAGGGGCACCGCCTCCCGAATCGTCACCCCCAACGAAAATCCCGAATGGTCTTTTTTTTGCGGGGCGTGGGGGCCGAAGAAACCGACGTGTTCGTTGGCCGACCGTCGCCCATGCAGCGCGGCAGGTTTTCGCCGCAGGCCGCCAGGACTTCGTGCCATGCTCGTCGTCACCGCAAATTGGGCGCTCGCTGACGGCACGCTCGTGGCCCCGCCCCGCCGCGGTCAGCAGGAGTTTCTCGAGGCGGTGCACCGGGCGGCCCTGCGGAGCGGCTTCCGACGCGACGGCCGTTATGAGCCCGTCGAGGGCATCGACGTCGTGCTCGCCGGCGACACGTTCGACGGGCTGACGTCGAGCGTGTGGAATGGCACCGTGCGGCCCTGGCACGAGGGCACCCGGGCGGCGGGCATGGCGGCCGGCGTGCTGCTGGCCGCCGCAGTCCGGGGTCGCCGGCTGCTGGCCGGCCTCGCCGCCTGGGCCCGAGAAGGGCTGACGGTACCGGCCGCCGATCGGCGGGGCCGGCCGGCGGCCGATCGTCAGCGGCGGGTGCCGGTGCGGGTCACGATCCTGCCGGGGGATCGCGATCCCTGGGTCGCGGGGGCAGCGGCCCGGCTCGCGCGCCGCGGCGGTATGGTGGCGGCGGCGTGGGAAGCCGCCGGCGTCTCGGTCTGCCACGGCGCCGAGCTCGACCCGCTGTGGAGCGTGGCCGAGCCGGGCCGACCGACGCTGGGGGCCAGCCTGGCCGTCGATCTCGTGGCCCGGTTCGGGAACGTCATGCGCGGGCGGCCCGACCTGTGGCCTGCCTGTCGGCCGCTGGTCGCTCGGCTCGCGACGGCGCGGCCCGCGGACATGCCGGGGATCGTCGGCGACTGGCTGTCGTCGCTGGAGCGGGGAACGGTGGTCGTGCGCGACGCATGGCGGACGGCCGTCGCGACGTGGCGGAGACAGGCCCGGCTCGCGGAGCCGGCGTGCGACGCGTCCTTCGACTCGATCGACGCCGTCGCCGCGTGGATGGACGGGCTGCATTCGGCCGTCGATGACGGCCCGCGGAACGCGGCCGACGTCGCCGCCCTGCTCGATTCGCGGCCCCCGGTGGCGGCGGCTGCCGGCACGGTCGTGTTCGGACACTGGAGCGGCACGGTGGCGGGTGCGACGATCGCGCGGTCCGGGTGGGCGATCGAGGCCGAGGCGGCGGCCGTCACGGTGGCCGGGGTGACGCGGGCCGGTCGCCACCGCGGGCCTGCGCACGCCGTGTTTCCCGATCTCCAGCGGCCCGAACTCCGCTGGCCGCTCCTGCCTGGGGACGCGTCGGCGCCGCGCTCGTGGCCTACGGCGGGAGCCCAGCGGATCGTCGAGGCGGCTTAACCGACCGTGGAGTACTACACGGGACCAACCGATCGTTGGCGACGTCCGATCGCCCTTCTGAGACCTGTCCACGGCGCACGAAGGACTTCCCCTCTCCCGCTGGGAGAGGGGGGCCGCAGGCCGGGTGAGCGGTTTCGCCAGCCTGCCTCATGAGCGCGGCAATGGGTTTTCGGTTTGTCGGGTTTGTCGGCGCCGTTCCTTGAAGCCCGAGGCGCGAGCCGAGGGAATGTGGGGCGGGTTTCCGTGAAGCGATGCGTATTCCCTCAGCTTGCGCTTCGGGCTTCCCGGCAGCGGCGATGGCGTGGCCTAGCAGCCACCGCAGGATGCGGAGGCCCATCGACCCAGGCAACCCTTGGCGTTGCCTGCGGTCGATCAAGTGGACAAAGGCCATGGAGGGCTTTGTCCACGGGCAGCTGGCAGGATGCGAGGCCCATCGACCCAGGCAACCCTTGGCGTTGCCTGCGGTCGATCAAGTGGACAAAGGCCATGGAGGGCTTTGTCCACGGGCAGTTAGACTTGCCGTCATGGAAGCGGCCCTGCCCGACGACGTCGTCGCCGAGATTCACACCACGTTCGCCGCCCGGGATGCGGCCGAGGCGTGCGCGAACAGCCTTGTGGCCGCGGGGCTGGCGGCGTGCGTCCAGATCGACGGACCGGTGCACAGCACCTACCGCTGGCGGGGCGCGGTCGAGACCGCTGTGGAGTGGCGCTGCACGTGCAAGACGACGCCCGCACAGGCCGAGGCCTGCGTCGCCGCGATCGTCGCGGGGCATCCCTACGCCACCCCCGAGGTGCTCGTGCGGCAGGCGACGGCGACGCCGGCGTACGCGGCCTGGGTGCGGGACAGCGTCTCGCGAGGTGGATGATGGTCGAAGCGGATCTGCTCGCCTTCGAAATCACGCTGCATGCGCGGGCCGCCGCGGCCGAGCCCGGAGGCAGCCACACCGATGCCTGGGGCGAGTGGCCCGTACTCCAGGTGCCGCACGCCGCGCTCTCCCAGCCGCTGGCCGTTTCGTTCGACGACTTCCTGGCCCGGCTCGGGGCGCTCGAGCGGATGTACGCGGAGCCCGATGGTTCGTTCGTCTGGACGAGCCCCCGCGCGGGGCTGGCGTGGCAGGTGGATGGCAACGCCTGCGAGCGGGACGGGCGGCTCCTGCTCGTCGATCTCAAGGGCAGTTGCCCCGCGCCGGCCTTCGACCGGCTGCTGGAAGCCTGCGGCTGGCCGACCCAGCCGCTGATGGTGCAGCTCGTGCGGCCGGCGGTGTTTCTGGAGGAACCGACGTTTCGGCGGCATGCCCGGGCCCGCGCGGTCGCCGGGGATGGGGAAAGGCTGCGGCCCGGCTGACGGGCTGGTCGTGACGGTTGTGCCGGGGCGGAGTCGGTCGCGGCGGGCCGCATGGGTGCCGATTCCGATAGCATGACTCGGGGCGGTGGATCGGGGGCGCGGAGGGACGGCATGGGCACGCATCAGGGTTGGTGGATCGGGGCGCAGCGCCGTCTGGCCGGCAAGCTGGCCTGCATCGCAGTGGCGGCCGCGGGAGCGTTGTCCGCGCCGGCGGCGCAGCCGGCCATCGAGAGCCTGCCGCTTGCGGCCGCCTACGGGGATGGCGTGCACGCGTACTTCGCCGGGGATTTCCAGCGGGCCTACGAGGATCTGTCGCAGGCCATCGAGGCGGGCACGACCGATCCCCGCGCCTACTACTTCCGGGGCTTGGCGGCCCTGCGGCAGGGCCGCGGCGACGAGGCCGAGGCCGATTTCACGGAAGGCGCCACGCGGGAGTCGGCCGGGCTGGGCGCCTGGCCGGTGGGCCGGTCGCTCGAGCGGATTCAAGGTCCAGACCGGCTGCGGCTGGAGCGGCATCGCACGCGGGCCCGGGTGACGCTCCTCCAGCGGCAGCGCGACGCGGAGCTGCAACGCTATTCGCAGATCGAGGCGGCCCAGCCTGACGTCCTGCGGAAGCGCCGCCCGGTGGGGCCACGGGTCGAGGCCGACGACGAGGCGAATCCGTTCGAGCCCGGGGCGGCGCCGGCCGACCGGGCCGCGCCAAGGCGGATGCCGGCGGAACCCGCCGCGCCGGGCGAGCCGCTGCCGCCGCCCGCGGCGGAACCGGCCGCTCCCGCCGTCGATCCCTTCGGCGATACCGTGCCCAATGCGTCGAAGGCCGAGCAGGTGGAGGAGCTTGCCGCCGAGCGTGAGAACGTCGCCGCGCAGCGCGACCAGCAGGCGGAGCAAGAGGCCGCCGCCGGCGACCGCTGACCGTCGCCGGCGCGAACGGCCGTCGTGCCGTCGGCTTCCTGGAGCGGCGGTCTCTGACCGTCGTGTCCGGTTGCTGGGAAGCCCGAAGCGTAAGCTGAGGGAATACGCGTGGCTTCTCTTGCAACGGATCCGCATTCCCTCGGCTCGCGCCTCGGGCTTCCCGGCATCAGGCATCCGTCACCACCGGCGCACGGTCTCCGACCGTGGTGCCCGAACGGAGCGGCGGTCTCTGACCGTCGTGTCCGGTTGCTGGGAAGCCCGAAGCGTAAGCTGAGGGAATACGCGTGGCTTCTCTTGCAACGGATCCGCATTCCCTCGGCTCGCGCCTC
>JBIJCJ010000298.1:0-2716 GCA_044344765.1 Pirellulales bacterium
CCGCTCCCCGTCCTGCCAATAGTTGCCCATCTCCGCGACGCCCTCGGCCAGCCAGGTGGGGCCGGTGGAGCCGAACGTCATGTGGCAGAAGCCGTGCGTGCATTCGTGCTGGATGACCCCGTGGTCGGCGCAGGAATAGAGCGTCGCCTTCCGCTGGTTGCCGAGCCGCACGTTGAAACAGACCCCGGCCCCCTCCCGGATCTTGGCGACGCCCGCCGGCTCGGGCAGCGTTCCCGGCGGGAAGGCGGCCAGGTCGCGGACCACGAAGCCCTCGACCACGCCGGCCGGGCTGCGGCCGAAGTATTTCTCCAACAGCCCGGCCATCCGCTCCAGCTTGTCGAGGATGATCTTCGCCTCCCGATCGGAGACGTCGGTGAGGAACGCGAAGTGGGCCGACCGCACGAGCCGCGGCTCCTTCTTCGGCTCGTCGGAGAGGGAGCGGTACTTGTTGGCGAGCTTGTCGGCACCGCGTTCCTTGACGGCGGCGCCGGCCACCGTCTCCACGACGAGCGTCCGCGCCACCAGGTCGCCGGTGTCGAGCCGCACCGCGTCCAGCCGCGTCACCTCCGCCCCCGGCTCGATCCGCTTCAGGTCGCCGCTCTCCAGCCGGGCCGCGACGTCGGCGGCGACCTTGAACGCGAACACGGTCTTCTTCTCGAAGGCCTTGTCAGCCGGCAGCTCGACCGCCAGCCGCCCCTTCGCGGCCAGCTTCACCGCCGCCGTGATCGTGCAGGGGGCGAAGTCGGCAGGCTTCTCCGGTGCCGTCGCCTGCTGCACACCGAGCTCGGCCCCCTTGGCATCGAGGAGCGTGATCGCGGACAGCTCGCCGTCGGTCTTGCCGAGCCGGTTGATGCGGCCCTCGAACCGCACCACCTGGCCGGGCTTGAGCTTCGCCACGTCGAAGCCGCCGGTCACCCGCACGTCGGCCGGGAACGCGAGCATGCGGCCGTCGGCCAGGGCCACGCCCTGCTCTCCCTGGGCCTGGACGCGCACGTCGCGGCGTTCGCCCGCCTCGTCGCGGATCGTCACCCGGCCGCCGGCGACCGATTCGACCGTGCCGGTGATGCTCACCTGCTCGACGACCCGCACCTGGCCGGCGGCGGTGCCCGCCAGACACACGGCCACCGCGGCGCACAATGCCGCATTCGCCCGACCGATCAACCCGCCGTCCGGTATCATGCCATCTCTCCGATCTGCCTCCGCGAATCGGCTGTCAGCATACCCCTTTGCCCGCGCCCCTTATGAACCACTGGCTCATCAAGAGCGAACCCGACGTGTTCTCGATCGGCGATCTCGCCCGGGCCAAGGGGCGGACGACCTCCTGGGAGGGCGTTCGCAACTACCAGGCCCGCAACTTCCTCCGCGCCATGCGCACGGGCGACCGCGCCCTCTTCTACCACTCCAACGCCACGCCCTCGGCCGTCGCCGGGGTCGTCGAGGTCGTCCGCGAGGCGTATCCCGACGCCACGGCCTGGGATCCGCGGAGCGACTACCACGACCCCAAGGCCGGCCCCGACAATCCGATCTGGTCGCAGGTCGACGTGAAACTCGTCGCCGTCTTTCCCCGTGAGATCCCGCTCGAGGAACTGCGGGGCATCAAGGCCCTGGCCGGCATGGAACTTCTCCGCCGTGGCAGCCGCCTCTCGGTGCAGCCGGTGACGGCCGCCGAGTTTCGGGAGATCGAGAAGCTCGCCCTTGCAACCCCGCCCCGGGTGAAGCCCGGCCGCCGCAGGGCATAATGGCGGCATGCCCTGCCGCCTCGATCCCGTCGCGACCGCCGTGCCGCGGTTCGTGCCACCACTGCCCGCACCGCTGGCCTGGATCGGCGGGGCGATCGAGGAGCTGCGCCGCGCGGGCCTGGAGCGGCCGCACCGTGTCCGCAGCGGGCGGCAGGGCCGCGAGGTGGAGCTCGACGGCCGCACGCTCCTCAACTTCGGTTCCAACGATTACCTCGGCTACGCCGGCGACGTGCGGCTCACCAAGGCCGCCTCGAAGGCCGCCTGCGCCGAGGGCTTCGGCGCGGGCGCCAGCCCGCTGGTGAGCGGCCACTCGCAGGCCCACGAGCGGCTCGAGGCCGCCATCGCCGAACTCCTCGACGTCCCCGCGGCCGTCACGTTTCCCAGCGGCTTCGCGGCCAACGCCGCCACGATCGCCGCCCTCGTCGGCCCCGGCGACCTCGTCGCCAGCGACGAACGGAATCACGCCAGCATCATCGACGGCTGCCGGCTGTCACGGGCCGCCGTCGCCGTCTATCCGCACCGCGACCTGACGGCCCTCGATGCGGCGCTGGCCGCGGCCGGCACCGCGCGGCGGAAGCTGGTCGTGACCGACTCGCTGTTCTCGATGGACGGCACGGTGGCGCCGCTCGCCGATCTGTGCGCGATCGCCGCCCGGCACGGCGCGATGCTCCTGGTGGACGAGGCCCACGCCACGGGTGTCTTCGGCCCGCGGGGCAGCGGCCTGGTGGAGGAGGCGGGCTGCGCCGACGGCGTGCACGTGCGGGTGGGCACGCTCTCCAAGGCGCTCGGTGCGGCTGGCGGGTTCGTGGCCGGCCACGGCGAGCTCGTCCATTGGCTGCGGCACGCGGCCCGGGCATGGATTTTTTCCACGGCCCACCCGCCCGCGGTCGCCGCCGCGGCCTGTCGGGCCATCGAGCTGCTGGCGACCGAGCCCGAGCGGCGCCGCGAGCTCCGCGGCCGGGCGGCCGAGTTCCGCG
>JBIJCJ010000131.1:0-10221 GCA_044344765.1 Pirellulales bacterium
GGCTGACGCTCACTGCATGTCCGCTGCGCTTCGCCATCCTGGCTGCGCTTGCTCCCATAGCCCGGCTCTCGGGGCACGGGTACCCCCTCCCTGCATCCCAGTGATCGCAGTTCATGCAACCTTCGTTTCGATCTCGCCGGCGATGATGCGGCCGGCGCGGAGCGTGGCGACGATCGTGGTCGCGGGATCGAGGGCGGCGTCGTACGGGGCGGCGTGGGCGTTCGCGGGGCGGAGGATGACAAGATCGGCCGGACGGCCCGGGACGAGACGGCCGGCGACACGCTCGAGCGCGACCGCCCAGGCGCCGTGCACCGTCGCCATGGCAAGCGCCTCGGCGGGGCTCACAAGGCCCGCGTCCACGAGCGTGCGGCATTCGGCGAGGATCGAAAGATCGGGATTCGAGCCGCGGCCGTCGGTGCCCAGCGCCACACGCACGCCGGCGGCGCGAAACGCGTCGACCGGCGGCAGGCATCCGGACAGGGCTCGCGTCGTCCGCGGGCAGACGGCCACGCACAGCCGGTCACGGTGACGGGCGAGCCGCGCGAGGGCGTCGGCATCCGCAGGCAGGTGCGTGCCATGCACCACGATGCCGCGGGCCGCGCGGGCCAGACGGGTGATCCATTCGGCCACGGAAACGAGTCGCGGCGGCGCGTCGGCACGCCAGGCACCGAGGTCTTCGAGCAGGCGGCGCAGCGGGCCGCCGCCGGTGGCCAGCAGCTCCGCCTCCTCCAGGCTCTCGGCGAGGTGCATCGCCACGGGCAGCCGCCGCCTGTTGATCTCCCGGGCCAGCCGCGCGGCCAGCGGCGCCGCGACGGAATAGGGGGCGTGCGGAGAGATGCCCGCCGCGACCCCGGCGGCGGACAGCCGGTCGAGATCGCGGACCAGGCCGCGGGCCGCCGCGTCGATCGTCGCGGCGGAAAGGCCGAGCACTTCGCGGAACACCCGCAGCCTCGGCAGCGCCGCTGCGGAAGGAACACTGGCCGGGCTGGCCGGGCCCGTCGCGATCTCGCCCACCGTGGTCACGCCGCTCGCGGCGGACTCGCGCAGGCCGGCGTGGATCGCAGCGGCTTTCTCCGCCGCAGCGTCGTCAGTCGCGTCGCGTTCCCGCCGCCAGCAGACGACCCGCCGAATCCAGGCCGGCAGGCCGCCCGTGGCGTCGAATGGGCGATCGCGTTTGGAAAACTCCAGGTGGGTATGGGCGTTCACGAGACCCGGCAGGATGACGGCGTCGCCGAGATCGATCGCGGGCCTTCCGGGCCGGCCGGATCCGATCGCCGCGATCCGGCCGCCGCTGATGCTGACCCAGCCGTTCTCGATCGCCGGCCCGTGTCCGGGCAGCACGTATCGGGCGCGGAGCACGGTGGCTCGCGGCCGCGTCACGGTGCCGTGGCCAGCACGGGCAGCTGTGCGGCGCGGGCCGACTTCGCCGCGGGCGCCGGGTCGTCCGCGAAGATCTCGTAGAACACGTTCCGCCGCCGCGGAATCCAGCCGAGCTCGGAGATCGCCGACCGGATCTGCTCGAGGGTCAGATGGTGCACGGTGCCCGCCGCGCTGACCACGTTCTCCTCGAGCATCAGGCTGCCCATGTCGTTGGCGCCGAAGAGGAGGGCGAGCTGCCCGATCTCGCGGCCCTGGGTGACCCAGCTCGACTGGATGTTGGCGAAGTTGTCGAGGTACAGCCGCGCGACGGCCTGAGTCTTCAGATACTCGAAGGCTCCGGCGGGCGGAATGTCGGCCATCTCCGTGTTGGCGGGCTGGAACGACCAGCAGATGAAGGCCGTGAAGCCGCCGGTCTCGTCCTGCAGCCGCCGGAGGCGATCGAGGTGCTCGACCCGTTCGGCGAGCGTCTCCACGTGGCCATACATCATCGTCGCCGTGCTGCGGCCGCCGAGCCGGTGCCACTCCCGGTTGACCTCCAGCCAATCGTCGGTGAGCGCCTTGCCACGGGTGATCGCCTTGCGGACGCGATCGACGAGGATCTCACCGCCGCCGCCCGGCAGCGAGCCGAGCCCCGCCCGGGCCAGCCGCTCGAGCACCTCGCGCAAGGGCCGCTTCGACACCTTCGTGAGCGCGTGGATCTCGGGAGGCGAGAAGCCGTGGACGTTGACCTGCGGAAACCGGTCCTTGATGTCGCGGAGCAACTCCTCGTACCACTCGAGCTGCAGCCCGGGATGCATGCCGCCCTGGAGGAGGATCTGGTCCCCGCCGACGGCCACCATCTCCTCGATTTTGGAGAGCAGCACCTCGCGGTCGAGGATGTAGCCCTCGGGAGATTTCGGGCCGCGATAGAAGGCACAGAAGTCGCAGACCGCCGAGCAGACGTTCGTGTAGTTGATGTTGCGGTCGATGTTGTAGGTGCGATACGGCTCCGGGTGGAGACGGCGGGTGACGGCGTCGGCCGCCCGGCCGATGGCCGCCAGCTCGTGGGACTCGAGCAGCCGGACCGCATCGGCCGCCGTGAGCCGCTCGCCGGCAACCGTGGCGTCGAGGATGTCGGGAAGTGATCGCTCCATGGTCCGATCCGTGCCGCGCCGATCAGGATGCATTCGCCGTCCGCAGTCGGCCACCCGCGGGGCCGGTCGATTCAGCGATGAGCCCCATTGTGGCGGCCAGCCCGCGAAACCGCGAGATCGCCTCGTGCTCCCGGGGCCCGAGTTCGTAGTGCAGGTTGTCGCGGAGGTAACCCAGGCACTGGGGCACGGTGAGGCCATGGGCGGCCGCCTCGGCGGCGGCGATCGCCGCGAGGTTGGCACGGCCGGCGTCACGGGCGGCGTTGAGCAGGGGCTCGATCGTCCGCGTCTCGACGCCCTCACGGGCGGCCCAGACCGCGAACACGAACGGCAGGCCGGTCCAGCGGCACCATTCGTCGCCGAGGTCCCAGGCCAGCTGGAAGGACCGCGCCCCGGCAGGCCCGCCCGTCCCCCGATCCAGCGCCCGGTCGCCGATCAGCAGGACCGCATCGGCCCGCGTGTCTCCGAGGCCGGCGTCGATCGGCAGCGGCTCGATCTCGGGCCGAACCCCATGCCGCTCGGCGAGCAGGATCCGCGCCAAGGCCGCGCTCGTCCGCGAGCCTTCGTCGATCGCCAGCGTCGTGACGCGGCTCGGCGGCGTCCGAAAGAACAGCTTCACGCTCATCACCGGGCCGCGGCAGCCGATGCAGGCGTCCGAGACGATCCGATGGTAGCCGTGGCGAAACAGCTCGATCACGGGAATGAGCGCGATGTCGAGCTGGCCGGCGGCGAGCTGGTCCGCGAGCCGGCTCGGCAGGTCGTACCGCACGTCGATGCCGCGGCCCGCCAGGCCGTGCACGAGCGGTTTCGTGTTCAGGTAGCGAACGGCGCCGAGACGGGTCAAAACGGCAGATGGGGCGGAGTAGGTCATGCTGCACCGATATTTGTCTGACAGGAAAACCGCATCCGGCCGATCCTCGTAACCGTGGTCCGAATCACGGCTCGAGATGGCGGAAAGCCCGCAGTCCCAGGGCCAATGGGATGGCGGTCGCCGCGAGCCCGAGCAGGGCCACGACGGCGAGGCTGAGGACCATACCGCCGGTGCCGGCGGCCGAGGCCAGCAGCCCCTTCGCGGCCAAGACGCCGGGCCCGAGTGCGTGGGAGAGGAGGAACAGGTGGGTCGGGAGAGCCGCGATAATCACCACCAGCATGATGAACAGCGAACTGATCACCAGTGTCAACGTGCCACCGAAACCGGAGGAAATCTTCGCCGGCGACGACTCCCGCAGTTCGGGCATCCGGGCACCCAGGCCGACGGCGATGCCCGAGAGCCCGAGACAGAGCACGACGCAGCAAAACTCGTGCATCAGCACCAGCGACGCGGGTAGGCCGAGCATCCAGTCGCTGAGCAGCACCAGCGCCGCACAGGGGATCACGCCCCCGACGAACGAGAACAGGAACTTCGACCACACGATCTGGTCGCGGTGCACCGGCAGCAGGCCCAGAATCCAGAACCGGCGACCTTCGAGGCTGATCATCGGATAGACGAAGCGGGTCGTGAACGTCGAGAGGATGAGGCCCACGACCGCCAGGTTGAGGAAGCCGATCATCGAGGCGTAGGCGTTGCTGTAGACGAAGGACCGCAGGTTCAGGAAATACAGGCCGAGCAGGCCGAAGAAGATGAGAAACTGCGACCACTGCGAGATGTCGCGGCGGAAGAGCCGCAGATCCTTCACGAGCAGCAGCCGCAGCGGCCGTCCGGCCGCCGACCCCGCGTTGACGAGCGCCTGGTCGAACCAGCCGAGGGGACGCTGGCGGCGCTGGGGCAGCTCGCTGAAGAGCTGGCTGTAGCCCTGCCGGTAGGCGACCCGGGCGAGCCAGCCGGCCAGCAGGTGGAGCAACATCCCGTTGGCGACCAGGAGGGCGAGAAACTTCAGCGCTTCCAAGATCGGGGCCAGCCCGCCACCGGGGCCGCGGCCCGCATTGGCAGCCTCCATCAGGCCGCTGGACAGCCACCAACTGGGAAACAGCTTCTGCTCAGTGACCGCCAGGCGGGCGAACGCCTGCTCGAACCAGGCGGCCGACATCGTGTCGACCCGTCCAGGGGAGAACGTCGACCAGCCGATCCAGATCGCAACCGCCCCGACGGCCGTCACTGCCAGCGACAATACGTGCATCCGCAGCCGCGGCAGCCAGGCGACCATCGCCATGCAGGCCATGCAGCCGATCAGGGCAGGGATGACCACGAAGGCGATCATGAACGGCAGAAGGAGGACGAAGTATGGCCAGCCGGCCTCCCGCTCGACGCCGTAGGCGACGAGCATCGGGCTGCCGAGGAGGACGAACCCCCAGCTCGAAAACCACAGGGACTCCTGAAACTTGTGGCCGAAGATCGCCTCCGCCCGGACCGGCAGGGTGAGCAGCAGCCGGGCCTCGTTCGAGCAATACAGGCCGCCGTACAGGAGGATGCCCGTCGAGAACACGAGCATCACCATCAGCGACGAGAAGAAGGCGTTGAACAACAGCGACACGACGTCGGCGTGCAGGGCCGACAGAAACGTGAAGGCTTCGAGGAACAGGCCGTAGAGCGAGGCCCAGAACATCCCGCTCAGGAGAACGACGAGGCTCAGCCGCAGCCGGGCGAAGGTGAGCATCGACCGCAGGGTTTCCCAGGCGACGGTGGCCCGGAGACGGAGGAATTGGCGGGCCTCTTCCTCGAACCCCAGAAGCCGGACCGACGCCACCGGAGCCCGGCCGCTCATGGCTCCGCCCCCCGCTCGTGCCGGCCGGCCAGCGGCGACGTGAGCCGCAGGTAGAGCTGCTCGAGGCTCGTGCTCTCGAGGGCCATCTGCTCGCGCAGCTCCGTCACGGTCCCCAGGAACCGCAGCTGGCTGCGGACCATGATGCCGATGCGGTCGGCCATCTCCTCGGCCATGGCCAGCGTGTGGGTGGACATGAACACGGTCATGCCCTCGCTGGTCCGCTCCCGGAGCAGGTCCTTCACGATCCGCACGCTGCGGGGATCGAGCCCCACCATCGGCTCGTCGAGGACGAGCACGTCGGGGTCGTGCAGCAGCGACGCCGCGAAGACGAGCCGCTGCTTCATGCCCAGGGAGTAGCTCTCCGCCAGGTCGTCGGCGAACTCGCCGAGCTCGAAGTGCTCGATCTCACGGTCGATCCGTTGGCCGGCCAGATGCCGCGGCATGCCGAACATGTCGGCGATGAACCAGAGGAACTCCCGGCCGGTCAGCTTGTCGTACAGGCAGGGCTCGTCGGGTACGTAGCCGATGTGCAGGTGGGCGTGCCGCGGATCCTTGACGACGTCGTAGCCGCAGACCCGCACCGCTCCCCGCGACGGTCGGAGCAGGCCGACGAGCATGCGGATCGTGGTCGTCTTGCCGGCGCCGTTCGGGCCCAGGAGCGCGAACAGTTCGCCGCGGGGAATGGCCAACGACAGATCGGCGACGGCCGTCTTCGTGGCGTAGGTGCGGGTCACGTGGTCGAACTCGATCACGGCACGGCCTCCGTGCTGGCGGGCTGCTCGACCGGCACGCGGCCATCCTCAGCCAGTGTGGCGGCGAGCCGTGCGGCCGCCTCGTCGGAGCGGCGGACGAAAGACAGCTTGGAGCCGAGCAGCGTGGACTCCTGTCGCAGCACGCGGCCCGTGCGATCGACCCACATCCGGCTGCGGGGCTCGCGGTGGCTGGCCGGATCCTCCCGATAGGACACGGCGTGCACCCGCACCAAGAGCCCCTCCCAATAGATCGTCTCCTCGGGCCCGACCTCGGCATGGAGAATCTCGAGCGGGGCGCTGCCGGCCCGCAGCGGGCTGTAGACCGGCACGGTCCAACGCCGGCCCTCGTACAGGCCCGGCATCATCGCCTGCGGCAACAGTTCGTCTCCGATCAGCATCCGATCCGGCAGGTGGCGGGTGGTCTCGTATCGCATCTCGCCGGCCTGGACCTGCACCCGCACTGTGCCGGCATCGACCGTGCCGTTGAGGAGCACCTGCTCGCTCGAACCGGGCACGCTTACGATCGACATGAACGACCGCAGATCGCCGGCAGCGTCGATGGTGAGGCGGCCGCGGGCGTCGAAGGTCAGACCATCCTTGGGAAACGCCTTCCGCACCAGGAGCGACGTCCACATGGGCATGATCTCGTCGAGCGGGAGCCGGTCAAAATGCATCCGACTGTCGACGAGCAAACCGCCCAGGGCCGTCCGCTCGCTCTCGGCGATGGACCATCCCAGGGGACGATCCCGCCATTGGACCGTCCAGGCCACGGGAATCAGGCCTGCGTCCGCCGTGTACATCGCCTGGTAGCCGGGCGGTGACCCGGGCGACAACGACGGCAGAATCTTCTCCACGAACAGCCAGCCAGTGGTCAGGCACCAGAAGACCACCACGATCGGGGTAAACCATGGCCGTTGCAGCATTCCGGATCTCGATTCGTGCGCGGTCGTCTCCATCCGTAGCCGGGCAATTACCGCCCCTCACGAAAGTCTAGCGAAGTCGATCCGATCGGGAAATCATCAGGGCGGCGGCAGCCACGCCCCTGCACTCCGGCCGACGAGATTGCCCGCCGTCGGGGAGGTGCGTAAACTGACCGCGAACCGGGTCGCTTTTCTCCCCGGCGGGGAACTCTCCGATGGTCAAAGACGTCTGCTACCATCAGCCGTGCCCGGTCTGCGGCCGAACGCTGCGGATCGGCGTCCTGCTCCTCGGTCGCCAGGTGTATTGCCAGCATTGCGGCGGCGGGTTCGTGGCTGCCGACCCGGCCCTCGGCCGGCCGGTCGCGGCGAGCCAGGAACGTGGCGCCCGGGATGCGGCCGTGGACAGGCTCCTCGAACGGGCCGCTCTCGTGCTGGAGCAGGCCAGTCGCTGAAGCGGGATCAGCCCGCGGGATCGAAGGGCACGCCGGTGACGGCGGCCAGCCTGTCCCAATAGTCCGGGAACGTCTTGCCGACGCAGTCCGGGTCTTCGATTCGGACCCCCGGCACCAGCAGGCCCGCCAGGGCCAGGCTCATCGCCATGCGATGGTCGTCATAGGTCGCCAGGCTGGCCCCCTGCAGCCGGCCGGGCAGGATCGTCAGGCCGTCGTGCTGCTCGTGCACCTCGGCGCCGAGCTTCCGCAGTTCGCGGACGAGATCGCCGATCCGGTCGGTCTCCTTGTCGCGGATGTGGGCCACGTTGCGGATCGACGTCGGCCCGGCGGCGAACAGGGCCGTCACGGCGAGCGTGGGCACGGTGTCGCTGATCGCATTCATGTCGATGTCGATGCCGCGGGCCGCCCGGCCGCTGACGGTGACCGATCCTTCTCCCCCGGCCGCCGGCTCCTGCCAGGCGACGCTGCAGCCCATCCGCTCCAGGGCGTCGCAGAAGCCGACGTCTCCCTGCATGCTGCCGCGGGACAGGCCGTCGATCCGCACGCTGCCCCCCGTGATCGCCGCCGCCGCGACGAAGTAGCTCGCCGCGGAAGCATCGGGCTCGATCGCGTATTCACGGCCCGTGTATCCGGTGGGGGCGATCCGCCACACGCGGTCGCCGTCGGCCTCGCAACGGCCACCGAAGCTCTCGATCACGCGGCGGGTCATCGCCAGATAGGGCAGCGACACCAGTTCGCCTTCGAACTCGATCCGCATTCCCCGCGGAGTGCAGGGGGCCGCGAGCGCCAGGCCGCTGGCGAACTGGCTCGATGTGCCGCCACGCACGCGGGCGACGCCCCCCTGCAGTCCTTGGCCGCGGATCTCCACCGGCGGGCAGCCGCCCGGGCTCTCGGCCACCGCATCGACGCCGAGCGCGGCGAGCGCCGCGACGAGGTCGCCGATCGGCCGCTGCCGCATGCGGGCCGTACCGTCGAGGCGATAGCGGCCGTGCCCCAGCGGGCAGACCGCCGAAAGAAACCGCATCGTCGTACCGCTGGCGGCACAGTCGATGACCGCGGCAGTCGCCGGGGGCACGCCGCCGCAGCCGGCCACGCGGATCGTGCCGCCGGCCCATTCGGGCTCGAGGCCGATGCCAAGCGCCGCCAGGCCGGCCGCCATGACCCGAGTGTCCTGGCTGTCGAGCACTCCCGTGAGCCGGCTGTGGCCGCGGGCCAGACCCGCGCACACCAGCGCCCGGTTGGTGATGCTCTTCGAACCCGGCGGGCGGATCGCGGCCCGGACGGGGTGCGGGCAGGTGGGAACGAGAATGGAACGTGGGGCGTGCGGCATGAGATCGACTGTCGGCCGCGGCGCGGCTTGCAGCCGGCCGCCGGAACGAGGAAGTTACGCCCAAGGTAGGCGAACGCCTTTCACCGGTCCATGCCCGTTCATGACAGACACCGATTCCCGTCCGTCGCTGCCCGCCTACGACCTCGTCGTGCCGCCGTCGATCCGGTTCGGTCCGGGCCGCGCGGCCGAGATCGCCGCCGTCGCGGCCGGCCTCGGCCGGACGGCGTGGCTTGTCGGCGGCCGGTGCAGCCTCGTCGAGTCCGGCCTGCTCGCCACGCTCGAACGCGGCCTCGCGGATGCGGGCCTGGCTGCGCGGCTCGTCGCGACCACAGCCGGCGAGCCGACCGTGGACCAGGTCGCCGCGGCCGTGGCCGGTCTGCCGCGGGAATCCCGCGCGGAGGCGGTCGTGATCGCGGTCGGAGGCGGATCGGCGCTCGACCTGGCCAAGGCCGTCGCGGCGCTGGCCACGAACGTGCCCCCCGACACCGTCGATTTCGATGCCGCGGTGGTCGATCGGCTGGAGGGCGTGGGCCGCGGCCTCGCGATCGACGTGCCGCCGCTGCCGGTGGTCGCCGTGCCCACGACGGCCGGCACCGGCGCCGAGGCGACCCGCAACGCCGTCATCTCCTGCCCGCGGCGGGGGTTCAAGAAGAGCATGCGCAGCCCGCTGATGGTGCCGCGGGCGGCGGTCATCGATCCGCTCCTCACGCTGTCGTGCGACCGCGGCACGACGGCCGCTTCCGGGCTGGATGCGATCACGCAGCTCGTGGAGTCGTTCGTCTGCCGGTTCGCGCGGCCGGTGCCGCGGGCGTTGGCGCTCGAGGCGCTGCCGCGGGCACTGGCCGCATTGCCCACGGCGGTCGAGCAGCCGCACGACGTTTCGGCGCGGGCGGCCATGGCCCACGCCGCGCTCGTCTCGGGCATCGCGCTGGCCAACTCGGGCCTCGGCATGGCCCACGGCGTGGCGGCGGCGCTGGGCGTCGAGTGCGGCACGCCCCACGGCCTGGCATGCGCGACGCTCCTGCCGGTCGCCGTGCGGGTCAATCTGGCGGCCGCCGAGCAGGACTTCGCCGCGCTCGAGCGGACGGTGGCCGCCGACACCTCGCCGGTTGACCGTGAAGCCGCAGCCGCCTTCGCCGCGCGGATGGAGGCCCTCTGCGACCGCGTGGCCGTGCCGCGCCGGCTGCGGGACCTCGGCCTCGCCCGCGACCGCCTCCGCTGGCTCGCCGAAAACTCGGGCGGCGCGAGCATGCGTGGCAACCCCGTCGAGCTCGATCCGGCGCGGCTGCTGCCGATCCTGGAAGCGGTGTTTTGACGGATCTTCGACGTCGCTGGGGCGGGGTTGCCCATGCCCCATCGCCGGACGTTCGCTGCGGCCCGTCGGGTCTGGCCCCGATGGTGGAACGAAAATCGAACGCGACAAGGATCCCAGAATAGGGGTAGGGAGGCCCGGTTGGCCCGGGCCCCCCTCCCTCCGAACCGTGCTGGCGGGTCTCCCGCACACGGCTCTCCGGTTGATGGTTACCTGAGACAGGATTGAACGGCCGCAGCGCGG
>JBIJCJ010000182.1:0-6816 GCA_044344765.1 Pirellulales bacterium
CGCATTCGTTCACCTTTGGCGACGCACTCACAATGCACTGGGCTTCTCCAGCCAGGTGCTGGTCCGTAAAGCCGAACCATCTAATTGACACCGACTGAGTCGGGTTGAATCCAATTATTTGTCGAATTATTCCAACAGAAGCGACCGAGGGCAATGCCTTCGAGGCGATGCTTAGGGGGGATTGAGGCCAGTCCTCGCCTACCACACTGAAACCCACAGGCGCCGAATGCCCCAGCCCACCCGGAGGTGTTGACAGCCCGTCCGCGGGAGTGTACACACGTTCCTCACATGTAGTCACTGGGCTTTGTTTCAACGTGTCGTCAGGGGGGTTTTCATGTGCATCGAGCAGTATTGCGCGCGAGTGCAGCAGAGCGGGCTTGGTCGCGTGGATAAGCAATGGTTTCCCATCTGGATTCGCCGCTACGCCGAGGCCGTGAAGACACCAAGGGGACCACTGCCCGTGTCCCGCGAAGGCGTGATCAGTTTTTTGCGGATCCTTCGGGACCACGGCACGCCCGCGTGGCAACGCCTCCAGGCAACAAGGGCCATCGAGGCCTACCAGCAACTCGTGCTCCGCTCCGAGACACCGCCGCTGAAAGACATTCGCAGCACCCTGAGCCGGCTCGCCGATCAGGAAAAGCACGACCCACCCGGCGACGCGGGGCCTGGACGCAGCGATGAGCGGCACCTCATTGGCATCATCGATCCGAAGGAGCCGCCAATCATCCAGAAGACGCGACGTGAATTACGACTGCGGCACCGCGCCCTGGCCACGGAAAAGTCTTACGTGCACTGGATCACGCGATTCCTCGGATACTGCGGCACCACCGACCCACAGCGGTGCAAGGAGGCCGATATTCGCGGCTTTCTGACCACGCTGGCGGTCGAAGGAAACGTTTCGGCGAGCACCCAGAACCAGGCCAAGGCGGCGCTCTTGTTTCTATTTCGTGTCGTGCTCGAGCGCGATCTCGGCTTTCTCGACATCGCCAGGGCAACTAGGCCCGAGCGTCTGCCCGTCGTGCTCTCGCGGGAGGAAATCGAGCGTCTTTACAGCCAGTTTGTCGGCGTTCGCCGGCTGATGTTCGCCATCCTCTACGGCGCCGGTCTGCGGCACGTGGAATGTCGCCGGCTAAGATTCAAGGACATCTGCCTCGATCAAGGACACATTGTCGTACGCTCCGGAAAGGGCGACAAGGATCGGATCACCGTCCTGCCCACCACGGCGCGGGACATGCTCGAGCAGCAACTGGCGGCGGTGCGCATTCAACATGAGATTGACCTCCGCGCCGGGCTCGATGGCGTGTTTCTGCCGCACGCCCTGGAACGGAAGTATCCGCGTGCCGGCCGCGATCTCGGCTGGCAGTGGGTGTTTCCGTCACGCCAGCCGGCCCGCGATCCGCGGACCGGAGCCCTCCGTAGGCACCACGTCTCGGACGAGCATTTTGGCGGGTTTTTCAAACAGGCGTTGCGGCGGGCCGGAGTCAACCGGCACGCCGTGCCGCACTCGCTGCGGCACAGCTTCGCCACACACCTGCTGGAGCGGGGCGCCGATGTACGCACCGTTCAGCAACTGCTCGGGCATAAGGACGTGAGCACGACGATGATCTACCTCCACGTCATGAACAAGCCGGGACTCGCCGTGCGCAGCCCCATCGATGCATTGCGGCCCCCTGACGATGTTCAGCTGGACCGGAAAGGAGCCGTCCCTGCCGTCATTCAGAGCAGGCTTTCGAGCAACAGTCTCATCCTGCGCAGTTCCGCCACCTGATCGACGTTTTCCAAACGTGGAGGGTGCACGCTCCGAGCGCGTGCAGCCGCGGCGCCCGTTTGTCGGTAACTGGCCTGAAGACGCCGTCGGTCACGCACGCCTGCAGGTACGCGTGATGGTTGAGCGCCGAACCGAAGCGGTGCAGGAACGAGATAGCCGTCGAGTCGCGGGCGAGCGGCTCTCGGCGTGTCGGCAGCAGGGCATACCCGCCGCCGCCGAGGCCACGAGCCACAGGCGATGCTCGCCACCGGCAGCCTCGGGTATCCTGCCGCTATGGAACACACCGCCCCCCGACCGACCGTGGACCTCGCCGCCCTGCCGCCCGATGAGCGTGACCGCGCCTGGGTGGAACGCGTCTACCAAGGCGACGACGCCGTGCAGCTCACGCCGCGGGCCGTCGTAACAGGAATGCTGATCGGCGGGCTGATGTCGGTCTCGAACCTGTACGTGGGCCTCAAGACCGGCTGGGGCCTGGGCGTGACGATCACCGCCTGCATCATCGCCTACGCGGTCTTCAAGTTTCTCGAGCAGGTCGTGCCGGCGTATCGCCGCCGCCCGTTCTCGATCCTCGAGAACTACACCATGTCGAGCGCCGCCAGCGCCGCCGGCTACATGTCGAGCGCCGGCCTCGTGTCGGCGATCCCCGCGCTCTACATGACCACCGGCCGGCTGCTCGCGTGGTGGGAGATCGGCCTCTGGCTCGCCGCGCTCTCGATGCTCGGAGTGTTCATGGCGATCCCGCTCAAGCGGCAGCTGATCAACATCGACCAGCTCCCCTTCCCCTCCGGGATCGCCACGGCGGAGACGCTCGCCAGCATGCACGGCGCCGGAGGCGAGGCGGTGACCAAGGCCCGGGCGCTCTTCGGGTCGGCCGTGCTGGGAGCCATCGTCGCCATATGGCGGGACCTGATCGGCGGCCTGAAGGCGACCGCCGCCTGGGCGATGCCGAGCGAGATGCCGTTCGGCCCCGGTGCGTATTGCCGCGACCTGCTCACGAAATACACGCTCGGCATCGAGGGCTCCCTGATCATGGTCGCGGCCGGCGCGATCATGGGGCTGCGGGTCGCCGCGTCGATGCTCGTGGGCTCGTTCATCTTCTACGGCGTCATCGGCCCGATCCTCGTGGAGCGCGGTATCGCCCAGCCCGGATACCGCGGCATCGTGTCGTGGGTGCTCTGGCCCTCGACGGCGATGATGGTGGCCTCGGGCCTGCTCGCCTTCGCGCTCAAGTGGCGGACCGTGCTGCGGGCCTTCGGCGGTCTCGGCCGACTCGTCGGCGGTGCCGCGGCCGCCAGCCACGACGACCCGCTCGCCCGCGTCGAGATTCCGTCGAGCTGGTTCCTTGCCGGCACCTGCGCCGCGGGCGCCTCCTGCGTGATCCTCGGCCACTGGCTGTTCGGCATCAGCTGGTGGATGGGCATCCTCGCGGTGCTCGTCACGTTTTTCCTCTCGATCGTGGCGGCTCGTGCCACCGGCGAAACGGACATCACGCCGATCGGCGCCATGGGCAAGATCACGCAGCTGATGTACGGCGTGGTGGCGCCGCAGAACATCACGACGAACCTCATGACCGCCTCGATCACCTCCGGCGCCGCCTCGCACGCGGCCGACCTGCTCACCGATCTCAAGAGCGGCTACCTGCTCGGCGGCAACCCGCGCAAGCAGACGATCTCGCAGCTCTTTGGCGTCATCGCCGGCACGCTGGTGTCGGTGCCCGCCTACCTCTTCGTCGTGCAACGCGACCCGGGTCGGCTCGGCACCGAGGCCCTCCCGGCGCCGTCGGCGAAGGTCTGGGCAGGGGTGGCGGAACTGCTCGCCAAAGGCATCGGTGCCCTGCCGGACGGGGCGCTCGCGGCGATCGCGGTCGGCGCGGCGATCGGCATCGTGCTCACGCTGCTCGAGGAGTTCGGGCCGAAGCACTGGCGGCCCTGGCTTCCATCGACCACAGGCCTGGGCATCGCCGGCGTGATCCCGGCCTTCAACTCGTTCGCGATGTTCGCCGGGGCACTCGCCGCCTGGGCGTTCGCCAAGGCCCGGCCAAAGCTCGCC
This sequence comes from Pirellulales bacterium, assembly GCA_044344765.1. Lineage (GTDB taxonomy): Bacteria > Planctomycetota > Planctomycetia > Pirellulales > UBA1268 > QWPN01. The sequence continues at coordinate 3,818 of JBIJCJ010000182.1, forward strand.
GACACTTACACTGTTCCCGTGTCGAGCGGCCTGATCGCCGGCGAGAGCCTGATGGGCGTGGCGATCATCCTCGTCCTCGCGGTGCTGAAGGCCTGGGGCCTGCAGTAACCGCCACCAGCGTCATCCGACTCACCCTTGATCCTCGCGCTCCGTGGGCTGTGGCCTCGATGGTGGAACGGAAGTCGGGCGTGACAAGAATCCAGAAGCCTCCGGCGGGAGCCGGGGGGTGACGGGCTGTCCCGTGATGACGGGTCGCCCCGCGGGTTTTGGAAGAACGTAAGAAGGCGATCCACAAGCCCACGGAGTGGACCGCGTCACCCCCGGGCTTCCGCCCGGGGCTTTCGGGGAGGAAGACGCGAAGATCTAGGGTGCGCCGTATCAGGCCTGCATCGCCTTGACGAGGTTCGTGTCGATCGCCGCCAGGAAGTCCTGCGTGGTGAGGTGCGGCTGGCCGGGGCCGACGAGGATCGCCAGGTCCTTCGTCATCTGGCCAGCCTCGACCGTCTCGATGCACACCCTCTCCAGCGTCTCGCCGAACCGGGTCACCTCCGGTGTGCCGTCGAGCTTGCCACGGTGGGCGAGCCCGCGGGTCCAGGCGAAGATCGAGGCGATCGGATTGGTGCTCGTGGGCTTGCCCTGCTGGTGCTGGCGGTAGTGCCGCGTGACCGTGCCGTGGGCCGCCTCGGCCTCCACCGTCTTGCCGTCCGGCGTCATGAGCACGCTCGTCATCAACCCCAGGGAACCGAAGCCCTGGGCTACGATGTCGCTCTGCACGTCACCGTCGTAGTTCTTGCAGGCCCAGACGTAGCCCCCCTCCCACTTGAGCGCGGCGGCCACCATGTCGTCGATCAGCCGATGCTCGTAGGTCAGGCCCTGCGCGGTGAAATCCGCCTTGAACTCGGCGTCGAAGATCTCCTGAAAGATGTCCTTGAAGCGGCCGTCGTACTTTTTAAGGATCGTGTTCTTCGTGGACAGATAGACGGGGTAGTGCCGTGCCAGGCCGTAGCGGAAGCTCGCCCGGGCGAAGTCGCGGATCGAGTCGTCGAGGTTGTACATCGCCATCGCCACGCCGGGGCCGGGGAAGTCGAAGACCTGAAACTCCATCGGCTGCGAGCCGTCGGCCGGGGTGAACGTCATGGTGAGCGTGCCCTTGCCCGGGATCCAGGTGTCGGTGGCCCGGTATTGGTCGCCGAAGGCATGGCGGCCGACGACGATCGGCTTCGTCCAGCCGGGCACGAGCCGGGGGATGTTCTTGATGATGATCGGCTCGCGGAAGATCACGCCGCCGAGGATGTTGCGGATCGTGCCGTTGGGGCTCTTCCACATCTGCCTGAGCCCGAACTCCTGCACGCGGGCCTCGTCGGGCGTGATCGTGGCGCACTTCACGCCCACGCCGCACTCCTTGATCGCGTTGGCCGCATCGACGGTCACCTGGTCGGCCGTGGCATCGCGGTTCTGGATCGAGAGGTCGTAGTAGCGGATGTCGAGGTCGAGGTAGGGCAGGATCAGCTTGTCCTTGATGAACTGCCAGATGATCCGGGTCATCTCGTCGCCGTCGAGATCGACGACCGGGCCCTTGACCTTGATCCTGCCTGCCATGCTGCACGCTCCTGCGGGGGTGATTGGGGATGGCGATGTTGGCCAAGTCAGCCGGCCGTGACGGTCGCCGCCAGGGCGGCGGCGGCCGCATCGACCTGCGCAAGTTCGATCCACTCGTCGGCGGTGTGGGCCTGGGCGATCGAGCCGGGACCGAAGACCACGCTCGGCACGCCCGCTTCGGCGAACACGCTGGCATTCGTGCCATAGCGGGCGGCGGTGCGACGGGCCGCAGCTCCTCCGGCGCGGACGGCCACGGTGAGGGCCTCGATCCAGGCCGCGGCCACAGGATCGGCGGATGCGTCGGCCAGGCCAGCGCTTTCGAGGAACGGCGGGTCATGCTCGACCGCCGCCGCGCCGCTGGCGGCGGCAATCCGCGCGATCACCTCGTCGCGGGCGGCCACCGGCGACTCGCCCGGCAGCACCCGGCGCTCGACCTCCAGCACGGCGAGGTCGGGCACGAGGTTCACGCCCGCCCCGCCGCGGATGGTGCCCAGGTTCAGCGTGGGCGGACCGCACGGATGGTCGGAATGCCGGCCGAGCAGCTCCGCGGCCAGCGCCTCGATCGCCAGGATCACGCGGCCGGTGGGATAGATCGCATTCGCCCCCTGCTCCGGAAACGAGCTGTGACAGGCCCGGCCACGAACCCGAATCCGCCAGCGGACGGCCCCCTTGTGCTGCACCACGAGGTCGAGGCCGGTCGGCTCGGCGACGACGGCGACCGCGGGCCTTCCGCCAACGAGCTGCCGAGCCGCGGCGTCACCCGATGCCGCGGCGGCGGCACCCCACAGCCGGGCCAAGGCACGTGAGCCACTGAACCCGAACTCCTCGTTGACGGTCGCCGAAAACACGACCGTGGCCCGGCGAGGCAGCGGGGAGGCCCGCAGATGGTCGAGGGCCACGAGCATCGCCGCCATGCCCCCCTTCACGTCACAGGCCCCGCGGCCATACATCCGGCCGTCCCGCACCAGCGGCGTGAAGGGCTCGATCGTCATGCCTTCGGCGGGCACGGTGTCTTGGTGGGCGTCCCAGAGGATCACCGGCGCGTCGGGTACCGTCGCCTCCAGCCGGACGACGACGTTGTCGCGACCGGGGGCCACGGACTGTCGGGCCCAGGGGAGCCCGGCCGCGGTGAACCGCTGCACGAGGTAGTCGGTGACGCGGCCCTCGAGGTACTCCGGCCCCGAAAGATCACGGCCCATGGGGTTGACGCTCGGACGGCGGACCAGGTCGGCGAGGGTGGCGGCGGTGGCTGACATGCCGACACCCTACCAGACGGCCACCGTCCTTTCCCGGCCCGGCGGCTGCTGGCTGCCCGTGGACAAAGCCATCCATGGCCTGCTAGGCGGTGGCGGCTTTGCGGTCCCATGCGCGACGGCGGGGTCGGGAGATATGATGGAGGG